>JBGSYY010000308.1:0-1893 GCA_041750675.1 Isosphaeraceae bacterium
ATCAGGCCATCGCAGCCGCGCGAGCGGTACAGCATCAGCCCGGCCTTGCAGTCGGCCTCGGTGGGGTTGGGGTGAACGTCGTGAAACAGAACCGCCTGGCGGACGCCGCCGAACGCGCGGTCGTAAAGACCGGATTCGACCAGGCCGAGGTCGGTGACGACCAGGGGCCGGGCAATGCCCAGGCGGGTCAGCTCGTTGGACACCTCGCGAATGGCACCGTCGCCGAACAGAATGCGGGTCGGGAAGGTGAAGATGGACAGGCGATCCGGAACATGCATGAGACAAATACCCGTCAGAACCGACCACGCGACCCGCACGGCTTCTCATACGACAATACGGAATTGCGCTCCACCATGTGGAGCGCATCGCGTCCGGATGTTGCCCGAAATGGGCTTGGCGTGGTCAGTCAAGCTGGCTGAGGAAGCCTTCCATCTCGGCGGCGGCGTGCCAATCGCCCCGGGCGCGGGCCTTGGTGATGCCGAGCTCCAGCCAGTGGCGGGCGGAATCGGACTCGCCCTCGTCGAGAAACGACTGGCCCAACTGTTGATACGCGGCAATCTGGTTGTCCGGGTCATCGGCGACCAGGGCCTGGAGCCGGGCGCGGCCTTCGGCGAGGTCGCCGTCGCGCAGGCACTGGAGGGCCAGTCCGTAGCGAAGAAAGGCGTCGGCGGGGTCATCGGCCAGGCTCTCTTCCAACATGAGCCGTCGAGTGGACTTCTGAGTCATGACGCAATTCCTTGATGATTCAAAGGTTGAGGCGATAAGACGAGGGCCGAGCAGCGAAATTGAGTGGTTGGGAAGCTGGATAAAGTTTTCGGGCCCTAGGGGTAGTGGGGCAAGATGGGCGGGTTTTGGAGATGGGGTGTGAAGGATCAAATTTGGAGAGTCCGATCCTGTGGAAGTAGCCGGGCGAGGTCTGCGTGCGCCTGGGCGTCTCGAGCGATCTCGAAAGACGAGAGTGATCCGGACAGGAGAGTCCTGATGAGCCGTGAAGCCACCTCGGAGCCGGGTCGAACTGAGCGAATCCGGCAAATGGGACTCGCCGTGGTGGCGGGGTGCGTGCTGGTGGCGTGGGGTGGTGCCATCCCGGCGCGGGCGGCGGGGGCGTCGGATCGGAAAACGCCCGCGGTGCAGGCGATCCAGAAGGTGCAGCCGAGCGTGGTGAGCATATCCAGCGAGAAGCGCTCCGGTTCGAGCTCGCGCTGGCCGTTCAGCCCGGAAGAGTCGCAGCGTCCGCGAGTGAGCGGCATGGGCACCGGGGTGATCATCGACCAGCGAGGCTACATCCTGACGAACCAGCATGTCGTGGACAAGGTGCAGGGGATCGAGGTGCAACTGGCGGATGGCTCGGTCTACCCGGCGCAGATCATTCAGCAAGATCCCAACATGGACGTGGCGGTGATCAAGGTGGACGCGGGGCGGCCGTTGACGCCGATCGCCATCGGGGCGTCGGGCGACCTGATGGTAGGCGAGACGGTGATCACGATCGGCAACGCGTTCGGCTACGACAACACGGCATCCGTGGGCATCGTCAGCGCGTTGGGGCGCAATGTCACGCTGTCGGACGAGCAGGTTTATCGCAACCTGATCCAGACGGACGCGTCGATCAACCCGGGGAACTCGGGCGGGCCGCTGATCAACATCGACGGCGAGCTAATCGGCATCAACGTGGCGGTGCGTGCGGGGGCGCAGGGGATCGGGTTCGCCTTGCCGATTGACGAGGTGAAGCGGGTCGCGGCGGAGATGATCAGCACGCGACGGCTGGCGGCGATCTGGCATGGAATCGTGTCGGGCGAGGTGCTGCGGCCAGACGGGCGGATCGTCTTGATCAACGACGTGTTGCAAGGCAGCCCGGCGCAGGCGGCGGGGTTGCGGCGCGGGGATCAGTTGATT
>JBGSYY010000309.1:0-4719 GCA_041750675.1 Isosphaeraceae bacterium
GATCGTCGCGGCTTCGCTGGCGTTGCTGGCCGCCTTGCTGTCGGTGGGAGCGGCCGCTCGACTTTCGAGCTTCGCGGCCGCGCTGCTTCTGGGCAGTGGAGCGGCGGCGGCGATCTGGGGTTGGCCGGGCGGCCAGTCGTTTGTGGTCGGCTCGCTTCGTTTGAATCCGATTCTGGCGATAGGGCATTTGGCGGCACTCGTGATGGGGATAATCGGCGTACTGAACTGGCTTGGCCAGGTTCGGGCAGCGAGTCCAGACGCTTTCGATCACGGGCGCGAGGCGTCGTCATCCGATCGCCCAGTCCCGCTGAGCGATCTTTGTGTGCTGGCTTTCATCGCCAGCCTGGGCTTCATGGCACTGGAGATGGTGGCGGGGAGGCTGGTCACGCGGCACCTCGGGTCGAGCATCTACGGCTGGACCAGCGTGATCGGTGTGTTGCTGGGCGGCTTGAGCCTGGGCAATTACCTGGGTGGCAAGCTTGCTGACCACATCAAGTGGCCGCATCAAGCAGCCGCTCTGTTTTTGGCTGCCTCGGTGATGGTTCTGGCGATCATCGTGATGGAGCACCCGCCGAGCTGGCTCGTGAAGAATCCCATCGCGCATTACTTCGGCGGCCAACCCGCCGAAAGCTTCGGGGGCCGAGACGGGGAATTTCTCAGCGAGGCGATCGGTATGGTGGGTTACCCCTGGTGGTACCGCGTACTGTTCTGGACGAGCGTCGTATTCTTCTTGCCGGCGCTGACAATGGGCACGGTCAGCCCGGTCGTCGCCAAGCTCGCCGTCGATCGCCTGAGAAGCTCGAAGCGAACTGGCACCGCCATCGGAACGGTGTATGCCTGGGGGATGGTGGGCAGCCTTGCGGGAACGTTCCTGGCCGGATTTCTGCTGATCGACGTGCTGGGAACCAAAGGAGTCATTCTCGCCATTTCTTGCCTGATGGCACTGGCTGCCACCTCCTTGGGGAGCACGTGGCATGCCGCCTGGGCTGGGGTGCCGCTCGGGCTGTGCATCATCGCGTTTGTGCCCGCGCTGTTGCCGGGAGGACCGGTCAAGGGCGATGGCACAGGCGGGCCCAAGGCGTTTCTCACTCGCCTGGGCGTGGAATGGGGGCTTCGCGAGCGGCCTGCCGATCCCGATGACCCAGAAAGCGAAATCGCCTATATTGACGAGAGCAATTACTACTTCATCAAGGTCAACAACGCCCAATCGGGTGACAAGATTCGCCGAACTCTCGTTCTTGATAATCTGATCCACGGCTACTTCATCCTGGGCAAGCCCAGTCAGCTCGATTATGATTATGAACACATCTACGCGCTCGTGACTGATCGCGCGTATCGCGCAAGATCGGTTCCACAAGACGGTGGTCCGCGCGAGCTGGGCACGCTGTTTCTGGGCGGCGGGTCGTACACGTTTCCCCGCTATCTGCAGGCCACATATCCGCGTACCTGGGCGGAAGTGGCTGAAATCGATCCTGCTGTCACTCGCGCGAACCATGTAGCGCTCGGGCTTCCCCGGCCCCAGGCTCGGTTGCCCGAGCCATCCATTAATCGAAAGACAGGCGAAGCCGAGATTGAGGTCGGGGGCAAGGCCATGGCCCTAGGTCCCCCGGACAGCGATCAGGCCCGGTTTGCCCATATCGAGGCCCTAAGCCAGATTGCACCGTCGTATCAACGTGACTCGTCGACGAACCTCGCCTTCGTGATGCTCGACGGCAAGAGGCACACGGTTGGACCGCACGGGACGCCCGGGAGCTACGATTCGTATCTTGAGCTGGTCCGCTCGTGGTATGAAACCTCGAAATACCGAATCCGCACCTCTTGGGGTGATGCGCGGCAGTATGTCGTCAAGAGTCAGGGCGAGCGCAAGTTTCAGGTGGTCTTCGGCGATGCGTTCAACGATTTTTCGGTGCCCTGGCATCTCACGACGCTGGAATTCAACGAGCGAATCCATGATCTTCTCACCGATGATGGAATCTATATGATTAACATCATTGACGTGTATGAGTCGGATTGGAACGCGGCTCTTGAAGCGCCTCGGGGATTGATACGCGGGGCCGTTGTCGATCTACTCCGTAAGCGCTGGAAGGGTGTGAAGGAAGTGACTGAGCTCGCTGGAAAATTGACCTCGGCCCTGACGGAGCAGACCGAAAAGAGCGAATGGACCGACCTGGCTGGCTGGACCGAACGCGGACTTCGCGACGCTCCACAGGCACGTTCGCAGGCTGAGATGATCGAGGCGATCCGCTCTCGTAGAGAACTTGAGCGGAGGTGGCTACCGCCGCTCACGCTGGGGGTTGAGTCCGCCGCGCGACGGGTGGCCAAGGAGGAGGATATTCAGGGTTTCGCTGAGCAAATTCTGGCGATCTCCCGCACCGACGACCTCATCGTTGAGTGGAAAAAACTCCAATTCGAGACCGATCGTCGTTATCGAGCACAGCCGCCATCTCCCGTGGTGATGCCGCTCGTCGGGCTTGCGTTTGAGTTGCTTGGGCCGGACAACGGGACGTTCGACTCGTGGCAGGCGCAGATGACCGGAGTTCTTGAACGCCTGGATCAAGCAGTCGTCGCTTTGGCGACGTTCCGGGGCAACAACGTTAAGTCGTTGAATGAAGCGGTCGAACGATCCAATGCTGAGATTCTTGATTTGCTTACCGAGAAGAAGATCAGCGCACTCACCGCGCGTTTCGCCCTCAGTAGCATGGCCACGATCCGCATCGAGTTTGGGCCGCGCATCGAGGCATCGGCCGCAGATCCACTGCTCCAGCGATCATTACTTGAGGATTCGACGAGCGAGCTGGCGCAGGTTGTCGACGAGATTCGCATGATCCGCGACGCCTTTGCCGACCGCATCAAACCGATCCGCGAGCGCACGGCCGATGATTTGAGTCTCTCGCAAGATGTCGCCCAGGTGATCGAAACTGGGCTTTCCCAGCGAGGCGAATGGCTCAACGCGATTGTGAAGGCGGTTCAGCAGGCGCGCACAACCGGCGGCTTCCTGGGAGCGTGGGTCAACACGGCGCGGCGCACGTTTCCTCATATTTATGTGTTTGGAACAGACCGAACACAAGGCCGGGGCGTTCGCGAGACATTCGTTGTGGTCGCCTCGCGGCGTCCGCTCGATCTGACGGATCTGGGCCGACGCGACGGCGACCCCCAGTTCTTCACGGGAGAGATGCGTACCGAGCCTGAGCTGTACGGTCCCTCCGACATGGAGGCGCTTGAGCGGAGGGCTCGCGGCATTGTTCTGACGGACGATTACGCGCCTGTCGAAAACCTGCTCGCGCCTGTCGCCGCCACGCGCGGAAATGATTGAAGCCCACACACCGCCCGAGGTCTGTTCAAGAGCCCAAGCAAACGCGAGGGGAGTTACGAATGCCGCGTTCCCTGGCTTTTCTGGTCGCACTGGTCTGCGGTCTGAACGCTCAATCACCCGAGGAGAGCGAAGTACCCAAGGCGACCGATCCCGGCGCACGTATTGAGCTGATCGCCCGTGATCCAGAATTGGTGACACCCGTAGGCGTCGCCGTCGATTCCCGTGGAGAGGTACTTGTTGTCGAAAGTCAGACCCACTTTCGGCCTGATGGCTACCAGGGACCGCCCGCCGATCGAATCCGTCGTTACGGCAACACCGAGGCTGAATCCCGCGTAGGGCAGACCCACCCGCTCGATACGTTTTTCGAGGGAACTCGCTTCACCATGGGCCTCGCCTTCGAGGCGGACGGTTCGCTGCTCGTCGCCACGCGTTCGCAGATCTTCCGCCTGCGCCGGGACAACGGGGGCAAGGTTCTCGGTCGCGAAGAGCTGATCACTCTGGAAACCAAAGGCGATTATCCACACAACGGCCTTGCGGGGCTGGCGATCGACATTGACGGCACGATCTATTTCGGCATGGGTGAAAATCTGGGCTTGCCCTATCGAGTGGCCGCTCGCGACGGCTCGCATGTCGATGGTGGCGGCGAAGGTGGAAACGTCTTCCGGATGCGCCCCGACGGCTCCGATCTGGAGCGCTTCGCCACAGGTTTTTGGAATCCGTTCGGCCTGGCATTCGACGCTTATGGCCGACTATTCTGCGTTGACAACGATCCCGACTCACGCCCGCCCTGCCGACTACTTCATGTTGTCGAAGGCGGCGATTACGGCTTCCGGTTCCGCAACGGAAGGCGCGGACTTCACCCGTTCACGTCCTGGAATGGAGAGCTGCCGGGAACCCTGCCGATGGTCGGTGGAACCGGCGAGGCACCCTCGGCCATCGCACTGCTGGGTCACGAGGGCGGCCTGCCCGCCTTCGCCGTCACAAGCTGGGGCGACCACCGCGTTGAGCGGCACCGACTGGAAGCACGTGGTGCGTCGTTCTCCGCGCGGCGTGATGTGCCGATCGTCGGTGGTGTGATGTTCCGCCCGGTCGGCGCGGCGGTTGCCCCCGATGGCAGCCTGTTTGTCAGTGACTGGGTCGATCGTTCGTATCCGATTCACGGCAAAGGTCGTCTCTGGCGACTCGTACCTGGGGACGCGGCACGCTCTCTGATCGCCGAAACCGCGAAGCGAATCGAGGCAGCGAGGACACTTGCCGCCGATCCAAAAAGATCCGGCGAGCTGCTCGACTGGGCGCTCGACCGAGCGCGTTCCGACGAGGAGCGTGCCCTGGCCATTCGCGGTCTGGAGCCGGGCGACCTGGCGAAGGCGTTTGCCAGCGTGCTCGGTGAGCGAAGGGGCATTTTG
>JBGSYY010000310.1:0-2466 GCA_041750675.1 Isosphaeraceae bacterium
CAGGCCCAGCTCGCCCGCCACGTCCGCCGCCGATTTCCCTTCGACGGCCGTGCCCCAAAACGCACGCCACGTCGAGCTTTGCACCCGCTCCCGCACCCGTCCCCCCGCCCAGCGGAACAGCCGTCGTCGATACGCCGCGTCGTACACGGCCGTCGCCTCAACCGAGGGCCCATGGTCCGGCAAGTCCGCCAGCCGCGCGGCCATCCCGCTTTCTCCCGTCCCCCGGGGATGACGTTTCTGCGCCGCCAGCCAGTTCAACATCAGGTTGCGGGCGATCCGGTGCAGCCAGCCTCGGAACGAGCCGCGTGACGGATCGGGGTCGTAGGTTTCAATGGCGGTAGCCACGGCGCGAAAAACCTCCTGCTCCAGATCGAGAGCGTCGGCCTCCTGAAGTCCGGCCCGCCCAGCCAGCCCACGCACCAGCGGGCCATACAGCTCGACAAACTCGGCCCAGGCCGCCGAATCCCCGTGATCTCGGAGGCGCACCAGCAAGGTCGCTCGCGTCTGCGGCGCATCCACCATCCGGGGCCTCCATAGCCATTACACAACGCCCATTCCAAAATCTTACACCAGTTCGATCGTTTTCACGTCGGCCGCTCAGCGCCCACCCGGCCTGCGCACCCGCCGCTCCTCACGCTTCATCTGCCGTTCCTGCTTCTTGCGCAACTGTTCCTCACGCTGACGTTCCATCCGCTCCATCCTCGCCGCGCGTGCAAGCTCTTGTTCTGCCGCCCGCACCGCCAACTCCTCCGGCGTCGGCGGTGGCCGATTCGTCGCGTCGATCAACGCTTCCAGGCTCCCCAGCCCCACACCTTTCAAGGTATCAAGACCCATCCTCCCCACGCTCCGCGCCACGCCCTTGCCATCTATCTTGGGATCATCCAGGGTCCCCTCAATCGGCAGATCGATCTTTAATGCCGGTGCCATCTGATTAAAAACCGGCACCGTGGCAAACTGCTCCGCCGCCATGCCCACACGCCCCATCATCGCCAACGAACGATCAAACCCCACTGACCCCGCCATCTCGATCCGCCCCACGTTCCCCAGGGGCAACGAAAACCCCTGTTCATGGATCAACCCATCGCGTATCGCGATCTGCACCGGCTGATCCAATCGCAACGTCGTCGGCGGGATGTTCAGCGTCTCATAAATCCGATACGCCAGAGGTCCCGGCGCAAACTGCACGTCATGAAACACCACCGCCCCCTCAACCACCACGTCATCCCGCGCCCCCGAGTCCAGTGGAATCCACGCCTCATTTAGGGATGCGGAAACCTGCCCTCGCACCCGAGTCGCCTGGTCAAGCACCGGCGCGACATACGCCAGCACCCGGTGCGACACCTCATCATTGATCTCCGCGTTCGCGATCGACGTCCCCTCCTTCAGACGCAACATCCAACGCTCATCCCCCTCACCCTTCAATACCTCCGGAACCAGCCGAACCATCCCGCCGTTGAGTGTCGATTCAATCGGATCAACACCCGCCAATCCTTCGCTCCACCACACCCGCACCGGCGTTCGTCCCACCACCATGCCAAACGCTTCCGCCTCGCTCAAGGCGATCGACAGATCTCCCGCCAACGCCCCAATATCCCCCCCCAGTGGCCCCGACACCCGAAACACTCCCCGCTCACCCGACACCCGAGCATCCAGCCCAATCCGCTCCGACGCATGCGCCGAGAGTCGATCCCAGCGCGGGTCCACCGTCCCCTCCAGCTCAATTCGACGTGCCCCCATCAAGTCCTCGACTCGCCCCGACGCCGCGATCCCTACCACATCCCCATCCAACGCCACACGCTCGAGCGTCAGCTCCCATCCCTTCGCCCCACCGTCCACGATCGAAGCGATCCAGCCAAACGCCGCAGGACCCATCTCCAGCTCTCCGGCATCGCTCGCCGCTCCCACCGCGTCCGCCGTTCCACGTCCGCTGATCGTCGCGACCGCCCCGCCTTCACCGGCCATCGCCTCGATCCGTACCTGCCCGTGCGCATGTCCGCCGTCCGTCTCCAGATTAAAGACAACGTCGCCCAGCGCCCGCCAGTCCGCCTGGCCCAAACCCGTCACCACCACACCCTCCGCCCCCAATGCCACCGCCCCGGTCGAACCCGCGAGCGGCGTCAAATGCAGCGTTCGCTTCTCCTCGCGATACTCACCCGAGGCGGCCAGCCAGGGCTCCGGGCGCGGATTCCCACCACCAGAGGCCTCAGGCCCGATCTCAATTCGCTCAATCTTGACCACTCGCCCCGAATCCTCCGGCCGCACTCGCACCACACCCCGCACCGCGCCGCCGCTCAGATCCGCCGTCACCGTGTCCACGCTGTCCGGCCAACCCGCCTGGCTCGCGCCGCCCGCGATCTCTGCCGAAAACTCAAGTTGCGTTACGTCCTTCACGGCCACAATCTCAATCCCAGGTCGCGGCGGCTCAGGCACTCCCCCCGCAATCCCAGGCACCGGCGGCGGCGGCAC
>JBGSYY010000311.1:0-5038 GCA_041750675.1 Isosphaeraceae bacterium
CGCCGCCCAGCCGCCGGCCACCCGCACTCGCTAGCCCTCGCTTACGCAACCCCCTCTCCAATCCCCCCCCCACAAACACGAGGGAAGGGCTGGAGAGGGGTACTCCGCGAACCTACAATCGCCCAAAGCTAACCTAAAAGCCCTCCAGTCGCTCGCTCGTCGTGGCAAAACCACCCCCGCCCAGCGAGCCGTCGATTCCAACAATCTCGTTCCTTTGCTCGCCTCCTCTCCCGTTCTCGATCAAGGAAGATCGCGGATGACCCTCTCGCCGCCTCCCGTCCGCCGCCAACGAACCATCGCCCGCGAAGCCAACATCGAGGGCATCGGCTTCGTCCACGAGACCGACGTCCGCCTCCGCTTCCTCCCCGCCCGATCCGATACCGGTATCCTCTTTCGCCGCGTCGATCTCCCCGATCAACCCGAGATCCCCGCAACCCTCGACTACGTCACCCCACGCCAGCGCCGCACCGCACTCCAACGCGGCAACGCCGTCGTCGAGATGACCGAACACGTCCTCGCCGCCCTCGCCGGCCTTCATGTCGATAACTGCATCATCGAAATCAACGCCCCCGAAACCCCCGGCTGCGACGGCTCCAGCCTGCCCTTCGTCGAGGCTCTCACCCAGGTCGGCTTCGTCGATCTCGACAGGCCGCGCGCCACCCTCCGCATCGACCGACCCATCACCGTCAGCGAGGGCCCCGCCCATCTCTCCGCCCTCTCCGCCGACACCGACCGTCTTGTCCTCTCCTACCAGCTCGACTACGCCCCTCCCATCGGGACGCAAAGCCGTTTTCTCGCCCTTTCACCCGAATCCTTCCGCGATCAGCTCGCCCCCAGCCGCACCTTCCTGCTCGAAGCCGAGGCCGATGCCCTCAAGCAAGCCGGTCTGGGACGGCGGCTCAACGAATCCGACCTCCTCATCTTCGGCCCCGACGGTCCCCTCAACAACAAGCTTCGTTTCGACGACGAATGCGTCCGTCACAAACTGCTCGACATGGTCGGCGACTTCGCCCTCGCCGGCCGCGACATCTTCGGCCACATCATCGCCCACCGCTCCGGCCACCTCCTCAACGCCCGCCTCCTCCAAACCCTCCTCGCCCGCGCCTCGGCCATCGAGCCGCCCGCTTGCGATCCCCTCTACGACATCGGCCAAATTCTCCGCCTCCTCCCCCATCGCTTCCCCTTCCTGCTCGTCGATCGCGTCCTCGCAATCGAGTCCGACCGCCGCGTCGTCGCCCTCAAAAACGTCACCTACAACGAGCCTTACTTCCAGGGCCACTGGCCCGAATATCCCCTCATGCCCGGCGTCCTCGTCGTCGAAGCCATCGCCCAGACCGCCGGCATCCTCCTCACCCGCCACTACGACTTCTCCGCCACATACGCTGTCATCGCCGGCATCGACGCCGTCAAACTCCGCCGCCCCATCGTCCCCGGCGACCAGCTCGAAATGACCGTCACCAGCCGTCGCTTCAAACCCCGCATCGCCGACGTCCACGGCATCGCCCGAGTCAACGGCCAGCCCGCCGCCGAGGCCTCGATCCGTTTCATGCTCGTCGATCGCGCCCGCGCCAGCGTCGCCTAGACCTCAAGTAATGCCAATTCACGGAGTGTACCAACCCTCATGGCCATCCTCATCGCCGACACGGCCTGGGTCGACCCCCGCGCCCAACTCGAGGACGGCGTCCAGATTGGTCCCTTCTGCATCATCGGCCCCAACGTTCGCATCGGCCGCGACACCCACCTCCTCGGGCACGTCTGCATCCAGAGCCAAGTCACCCTCGGCCAACGCAACCGCGTCAGCCCCTTCTCCGTCCTCGGCGGCGATCCTCCCGATCCCGACTCCCAATCCCCTCAAGGCAGCCTCGAAATCGGCGACGACAACCAAATCCGCGAGTCCGTCGTGATCGCACGCTCCCGCCACGCCGCCCAACCGACACGGATCGGCTCGCGAAATATCCTCCAGGCCGGCTCACACATCGCCGCCAGTTGCCACCTCGCCGACCACATCTCAGTCGGCAACCACTCGGTCATCGGCCACTCCGTCCAGATCGCCTCAAACTCCGTCGTCGGGCCTACCGTAACCGTCCACCACTTCGTCACCATCGGCGAGGCCAGCTTCGTCGCCGCTCAATCACGCATCTTTCACGACGTTCCCCCCTATATGATCGTCGACGGCCAGCCCGCCCGCGTCCGTTGCCTCCACACCGTCGGACTCAAAAAGCTCGGCCTCGACCGACGCGCCTTCGAATCCCTCCACGAAGCCCACCGCCTCCTCTTTCGCGCTCGCATGGCCCCGGCCCAGGCCGCTCAGGTACTCGCCGACCACGGTCAGCAAACTCCCCAATCCAACCACCTCCTCGCCTTCATTCGCGACCAGCAATCCGGCCGCCACGGTCGCGGTCGCGAACAAGCACACGAATCGACCTCTCCAACCCACAGCCCGCGCCGCAAACCGCGCCAGCCCCAAATCGAATCACGCTAGCTCCTCACACCTCACACCCACCTCACCCGTCTCGTTCTCGCAAGGATGCGTTCCATGGACGATCTCAAAATGGCCGTAATCGGTGTCGGACACCTCGGCCGTCACCACGCACGCCTCGCCGCCACCCTACCCGGCGTCCGTCTCGTCGCCGTCGTCGACGCCCGCGAGCAACAAGCCCGAAACATCGCCGCCCAGTTCCACTGCGAAGCCTACACCGACTTCACCCCATTGCTTGATCTCGGCCTCGACGCCGTTTCCATCGCCGTCCCCACCATCCACCACCACCGCGTCGCTCGTGCGTTCCTCGAACGCCGCATCCCCGTCCTCGTCGAAAAACCCCTCGCCTCATCGGTCACCGAGGCCGAGGATCTCGTCAATCTCGCCCACCAGCAGGGCGTCACCCTCCAGGTCGGCCACATCGAGCGCTTTAACCCCACCTGGTCCCTCGTCGAGCGCTGCCCAGCCCCCCCTCGCTACATCGCCGCCGAACGCCTCGGCACCTACACCTTCCGCTCCACCGACATCGGCGTCGTCCACGATCTGATGGTCCACGACATCGACCTCGTACTCTCCCTGGTCCACTCCCCGGTTGCCGCCGTCTCCGCCGTCGGAACCCCCATCTTCGGCCAGCTCGAAGACGTCGCAAGCGCCCGTGTCTGGTTCGAGGACGGAACCATCGTCGACCTCAACGCCAGCCGCGCCAGTCTGCACGCCACCCGCAAAATGCGCCTCTGGTCCCGCGACGGCTTCCTCGCACTCGACTTCCAGAGCCGCGAAGGTTTGCTCGTGCGGCCCTCCGACCAGCTCCGCTCCGGCAATCTCGGCGCCGAATCCCTCGATCTTACTCAACCCGAAATCCTCAAGGCCCACGTCTTCGGCACCCTCCTCAACGTCGAATCGCTCCAGGCCCAGGGCCGCGAACCTCTCGCGCTCGAACTGGAAGACTTCGTCACCTCCGTTCGCAACGGCACCCGTCCCCGAGTCAACGGTGATGACGCCCTACGCACCCTCCGCCTCGCCGCTCAGGTGGTCGAAAGCCTCAACTCCCACCCCTGGCCCTCCGCCGACCCTGGCAACCACCCCACCCACACCATCCCCGAACCCCACCTCTTCCGCCAGGCCACCCCCCGCCCAGCGACACCCACCCGCTAAGCCCTCAATCCCAATACGCGACCTCGACCCCGGATTCCCCAATCCCGGAACCAACGACTCTCACCGATTCCCTCCCTCCCGCTCCGACAGTGCCTCTCCCCCCAATCTCCCTCGCGATCCCAACCCAATTTCGCAAGATATTGCCCCCGCGCTCCTCGACACGCTATAGTCTTGGTTTACCCCAAACCCGACAGCCTTCGCCTCCCCGCGACCGTTCTCTGGACCGCAGGAGCGGCAAGCGCTCCCAAAGGATCGCCCCTCTCATGGCCGACGCGAAAAAGGATTCCAAGCAGAAGGACGCCAAGCCTAAGCCCAAGGCCAAGGCGCCCTCCTCCGACAAGCCCGAGAAGAAGGCTGCTAAGCCGCCCAAGGCCGATAAAGCCGCAAAGGCAGACACCCCCGTCGAGGCTCCGGCCCCTAAGCCCGAGCCGCCCAAGCGCGAACCCGCCGATCCCCGCCTCAAGGTCATGAAGAAGCTGCAAGGCCGCTACCTCCCCCGCGGCCCGCTTCGCGATCGACTCCATACCCTCCTTTCGCGCTGGAACTCCAGCGAAGACCACGGCGGAGTCACATACGACGAGCTGAAGTCGCTTCACACCGACTGGCGCGCCAGCCGCGAAAAACGCGCCCGCACAACCGCCTGAACTCGAACGCGATTGCCCGCAGGACGGTAACTCGCACCGTTCTCGGCATCGCCCGAGTCCTCTTCGAACACAACTTGGGACTGGCACCGTCCATCTTCGGCAGTGCCTGTCCCATTTTTTTTAGCGACTTGTTTCTCCGCTCTGAGTCTGGTCGAATAAATCACCAGCTTCAGCATCGCCGCCCAGCCCAGCGGAGAGTCCCCCGTCATGATCGTCGGTGTCCCCCACGAGATCAAAGCCGACGAGTACCGCGTCGCCATGCTCCCCGTCGGCGTCGAGGAACTCACCAACGCCGGCCACCGCGTCCTCGTCGAGACCGGTGCAGGCCTCGGTAGCGGCCTCTATGACGCCCAGTACGAAGCCGCCGGCGCAACCATCGTAACCAACGCCGCCGATGTCTGGACCGCCGCCAACCTGATCGTCAAGGTCAAGGAACCTCAGCCCTCCGAATGGCCCTGGCTTCGCCCCGAGCAGGTTGTCTTTACCTATTTCCACTTCGCCGCCGACGAACCACTTACCCACGCTGTCCTCAAAAGCGGCTCCACCGCAATTGCCTACGAAACCATCCGCGACCCCCAGGGCCGGCTCCCCCTGCTCACCCCCATGTCCGAAGTCGCCGGCCGCATGAGCATTCAGGAAGGCGCAAAGTATCTCGAACGCCCCGAGGAAGGCCGTGGCATCCTCCTCGCCGGCGTCCCCGGCGTCGCGCCCGCCGAGGTCGTCGTCCTCGGTGGTGGACTCGTCGGCTCCAACGCCGCCC
>JBGSYY010000312.1:0-4969 GCA_041750675.1 Isosphaeraceae bacterium
CCGCGGCGGCGGCCGTCACGGGGCGATTCGCCGACGTGCGACATCTGCTCAGGCCCTGAGGCTCTCGTTGCCTCCCATCTCGCAATATGTCCCCATTGTGCCACTCACTGATATATTCACGCGATCACTTGTGAGAACTGAATCGATGGACCCGTTCACCACCCATCGCGGCAAAGCCTGTCTGCTCGACTGGGCCGACGTCAACACCGATCTGATCATCCCCGCGCGTTACCTGAAGCGGATCGAGCGAACCGGCTACGGGCCGTTGCTGTTCGCCGATAAGCGGTATGCTCCGGGAGGAGCGCCGCCCATCGATGATCCTGAGAAGTGCGGCGAGTTGGCGGCGGAGTTTCCCCTGAATGTGCCTCAGGCGGCCGGATGCACCATCCTGCTCGTCGGCCGCAACTTCGGCTGCGGGTCGAGCCGCGAGCACGCAGTCTGGGCCGTCGCGCAAGCGGGCTACCGCGTGTTGATCAGCCCAGGAATCGGCGTCGGATTCGCCGATATTTTCGAGCAGAACGCGTTTAACAACGGCCTGCTTCCGGTCGAGTTGCCGGTCGATGAATGGACGACACTGGCCGACCTAGTGCGTGAAAATCTGGGATTCGAGATCGAGGTCGATCTGGGCCGGCAGACCATCGCGGCGTTTACGCCCGGAAGCGCTGAGCCGCGAGCACGGATGACCTTCACCATCCCCGAAACCCAACGCGAGCGGCTCTTGCAAGGCCTGGACGCGATCGCCGAAACGCTCCAGCACGCCGACGCCATCACGGCTTTCGAGCGGTCGGCTCCGGGATGGACGACACCGGCGTCGGGTTGAGACCCGTCGCCAACCTCAGGCAACGCGACGCAGGCGACTTGCCGTCGCGACCCACCGCCACGCGACCGCCTTTCCAACCAGGTGAACTCCGCCCAGGCAACGCATGAAAGGCAGCCCGCATGGCTCGCCATTGGCTCGATTCGAGCCCTGCAGGGCACGGCCCTTCGTGAAGCAACTCAGCCCATACGGCAACATCGCCGGCCAGGCCGGACTCGGACATCCGACGAGCAAAAGAGTCCCCATTGGCGATGTGAAGCATCAAGAGAGCGGGACGTAGCCCGTTCCAGCCCGCATCGAAAGCTACCCGGCCAGGATTCGAACCTGGAAAAACAGGACCAAAACCTGTTGTGATACCGTTTCACCACCGGGTAATGCGTTGAATTCTAGCAATACCCGCCCGCGACGGAAAGGCCACGCGGCGAAGTGGCGTTTACTCCGGCTCACCCAACGCTCCGCTCGGCTTACGAATAGTGCGGAATCGACGGGTCGGCTTCGTGGCTATAGGCGTCGATGCCGCCATCGAGGTTGAAAATCTCGCTCAGCCCCCGTTCGGCCAGCCACCGGCGGGCCATCTCGGATCGGACCCCGTGATGGCAGTACACAACCAATGGCGGCGGGGCGGCGGCGATCTCGTCGAGCCGCGTCGGGATCTCGCGGATTGGGATGAAAAGATCGGCGGAATGGGGGATCGAGCAAAATTGGCGCTCGGCCGGTTCGCGCACGTCGAGCAGCGTCAACTGCTCGCCCGCATCGAGCCGCCGGCGCAGTTCGACGGGCGAGATCGATGTACTGGCTGCTGGCCCACTCATTTTTGCGCGACCTTGCCGAAGTCGCCGAGTCGGCTGCGGTACGAGCTGTGAATGTGGTTCGCGTTGTTCTGGGTGTTGTTGAACTCGATCAAAAACGTCTTTCCCTGGATCAAATAGCCGTGGGGCTGAGTGCGGTCGGCGGGGCCATACCAGGCGAACCGGACATCGTCGCCGGACCGCTCGACTTCGGCCAACCAGGACGAGGCGACGTCGCTCGGCATATCGCCGGCATAGGCGTTGATCAGCGTGTCCAGCAGCCGGCGCTGGCTGGGCTTCATCTCGCCTACAGCCAGGCCGACGGGTTCGACGATCGGGGCATCCAGCGCGAGGCCCCCGGGGTTCCCGGTGTTGCTGGGGATATCGCCCGGGGCGGTGTCGTTGGCCAGCGCCTGTTTCTGCTGAGTCTCGTCCAGGGCCTGATAAAGCCGCAGGGCGCGATCCTCGACCTCGGCCAGCGTGCGCAGCCCCTCGCGCGGCCCCTGGCGGACCTCTGCCGGGTTGGCACCGAAGAAAGCAGGGGTCGCTGATTGAATCCGACCATCCTCGATCGTGAAATTCAGCGAAAGGTGGTGCCCCTCAACTCGCCAGCCCCAGCGTCCCTTGTTGGTGGGAGTGCCGAAAATGCTGACGTAATAGAGTTCGGGATCCCGGGTCGGGCCGCTGCCCTTTTCCATGTCCCGAAGGATCGCCTCCAGGCTCATGATGGTCGTCGCCTTAACGGCACCCGTGCGACTCAAGCCCGACTGGATCAACCCAAACGCCAGCGCTCGTTGAGCCGGCGTCATCTCCTTGATGGGCAGGCCCTTGCGGTCGCGCGGAATGAAGTGCCAGTTCAGTCGCTCGGGATCGTCGTAGGCAAATGCGGCCCGGGCTTTGGTCGGTTCATCGAGCGCGGTCAGAAAACGTTGACCGGCCTCAGCCATCGACGCCCCGGTCGGGTCCATCTGGGCCGCCGCCCAGAGCGACAGGCCGACGACGGCGATCGAACCCAGAACCAGGCTAGGGCGGATGCGTGACATGGCGGATACCCTCGGCAAAGGTGCATTGTCCTGCGATCAGCCCATCCTACCGCGCCCGAGGCGTGCCGCCAGCCTTGCCCGGCCCTCGCGTCGGTGATACGGTTGACCTAATTGGCTCCTGTGCAATCGCGAGCACACCCCTCCGGTCGTAGTCTCGTGCGCTCCAAGTCGCAAGGGCGGATTGCTCACAGGCGGCATGAAGCGAGTATGCGATGTTTCCTATTCGATCCTGTTCCTACCTGGCTCCAGACATCAAGCGTTTCGAAATCGTAGCGCCGCGGGTCGCCCGCAAGCAAAAAGCCGGTCAGTTCGTCATCTTGCGCGTGCATGATCATGGCGAGCGGATTCCGCTCACAATCGCCGGTTCCGACCCCCAGGCGGGCACCGTCACGCTCATTGTCCAGGGGATCGGCAAGACAACCAAGCTGATGAACGCCCTCGATGCCGGCGACACGATCCGCGATCTGGTCGGTCCGCTGGGCGAGCCGACCGAGGTCGAGAATTACGGCACGGTCGTCGTGATCGGTGGCGGCGTCGGGACGGCGATCGCCTATCCTTCAGCCCTGGCGATGAAAGCCGCGGGCAACCGCGTGATCGCCATTATCGGTGGCCGAACGCGCGAGCTGGTGTTGCTGGAAGACGAGCTGCGGGCCGGCGGCGTTGAGGTTGTGGTCGTCACCGACGACGGCAGCCACGGCGCCAAGGGTCTTGTCACCGACGCCCTGCGCGGATTGATCGAGGGTGGCACCGCGGTCGACCGCGTGCTGGCCATCGGCCCCGTTCGCATGATGCAGGCCGTGGCCGAGCTGACGCGTCCACTCAAGATCCCAACCGTCGTGAGCCTCAACTCGCTCATGGTCGACGGCACTGGCATGTGCGGCGGATGCCGTGTCTTGACCACCGAAGGGGCGAAATTCGCCTGCGTCGACGGCCCGGAATACAACGCCCATACAGTCGATTTTGAAATGCTAGCCAGACGGAATCGAATGTACGCCGAGGCCGAGGCGGCCGCGATGAGCCGCATGCTCCAGCAACACGCGCCGCAGTCGAACTCGCCGCAGCCCTGCCAGTTGGAACGCCAGAATCCCGAGGTCGGCCCCCGCGCCGGCGGAGTCACGCCACCATGAGCAACCCGCTGCCTCCCAAGGAACGGTTGAAGATCCCTCGTCAGGAGATGCGCGAACAGCCGCCGGAGATCCGTCGCGCGAACTTCCAGGAAGTCAACGAGGGGTTAACCGTCCTGGGAGCGACGTCGGAAGCCATGCGCTGCCTCGAATGCGCGAAACCGCATTGCAGCCACGGCTGCCCCGTGCATGTGCAGATTCGCGAATTCGTCGAACTGGTGACCGCCGGCGAATTCCTCAAAGCAGCGGCCAAAATCCGCGAAGACAACGTGCTTCCGGCAATCACCGGCCGCGTTTGCCCCCAGGAAACCCAGTGTGAAGGCTGTTGCATCTTGGGCAACAAGCACGAGCCAGTGGGTATCGGATACTTGGAGCGATTCGTCGCCGACTACGAGCGCGAACACGGCCAGGTGGGTCTGCCCGAACGCATGCCCCTGACCGGCAAGAAAGTCGCCATTGTGGGCAGCGGCCCAGCCGGATTGAGCGCAGCCGGCGACCTGGTCCGGCACGGCCACGAGGTCACGGTGTTCGAGGCTCTCCACGAACTGGGTGGAGTCCTGATTTACGGCATCCCTGAGTTCCGACTCCCCAAGGAAATCGTCCGCCACGAGATTGGCGTGCTCCGCCAGATGGGAATTCAGTTCGAGA
The DNA here is from genome assembly GCA_041750675.1 of Isosphaeraceae bacterium. Classification (GTDB taxonomy): domain Bacteria; phylum Planctomycetota; class Planctomycetia; order Isosphaerales; family Isosphaeraceae; genus BPJS01. The sequence continues at coordinate 4,421 of JBGSYY010000312.1, forward strand.
CCAACGTCGTGATCGGCAAAACGGTGACGATCGACGAACTGATGAACGAGGAAGGCTACGACGCGGTTCTGGTCGCCACCGGCGCGGGCCTGCCGAAATTCCTCGCGCTGCCGGGCGAGCATCTGCCCGGCGTTTATTCAGCCAATGAGTTCCTGACCCGCGTCAACCTGATGCACGCCAACGACCCGAGCTTCGATGAACCGGTTTTTGATTGCCGGGGCCGCGACATCGCCGTGATCGGCGGTGGAAACACGGCGATGGACGCCGTGCGCACGGCAGCGCGGCTCGGAGCGCGTCACGCTTATCTCGTCTACCGCCGCTCCGAAAAGGAAATGCCCGCGCGAGCCGAGGAGCTGAAGCACGCCAAACAGGAAGGCGTTGAGCTGGTCTGTCTGACCAACCCCGTCGAATTCCTGGCCGACGACCAGGGCCGTCTGGCAGGCATGAAGGTAGTCCGCATGGAGCTGGGCGAGCCGGACGCCTCGGGCCGTCCCACCTCCCGCCCGGTGCCGGGCAGCGACTCCGTGCTGCCCGTGGCCATGGCCGTGG
>JBGSYY010000313.1:0-5405 GCA_041750675.1 Isosphaeraceae bacterium
CGGGCGAGCAGGAAGGCGGCGGCGCAGGCGTTGGCGTCGGCGGATTCGAGGGCCTGGGCGACGAAGTCTTCGAGGGCCTCGGCCGGCTGGCCGCGCATGGCCTCGATGAAGCGGGAAACGGTTCTGTCGTTGACGCGATCAGGGCGATCGGTGGCCTGGTCGATGAGGCGGTTTTCCTCGGGGGTCAGTCCGCGCAGGCGGAAGGATTCGAGGTGCCGACGCGTCCATTCGAGGGCGGTGTCATCGCCGGCGATCCGGGCTGCATCGTGAAAGCCGATCAGACTTTTGAGCGTGGGAGCGGCGGGGCCGCCGTGGAGCGGACGCTGGTAGGCCTGGGCCTCGAATTCTCCGGCGCGGCTGATCATCTGCTGCTCGACGATCGACTGGCGCAGGAGACCGATGATCTCGCGCTGAAGAGCCTCGTTGGAGGCGTTGCGTCGGGCCTGTCGACGGGCCTCGGAGACGGCGACCAGGCGATCGACGAAGATTCGTGGGGTCGCGCTGTAGCCTTCAGCTCGTTTTACCAGGCGCTCGCGGATCTGTGCGGCGGCGGCGGCGGCCTTTTCGCGGGCGACTTTCAGGGTGAGATCGCCCTGACGGACCTGGCGTTCGAGGGAGGATCGTGTGGCCTGGAATTCGGCAAGCGCGGCGTCGGCCTCGGCTTTGAATGGTGTGCTGAGGTGGGCGGCGGTCACGCCCCGATTGACCAGGTTGGCGCGGGTGGGATTCAGACTCATGAAAGGTTTCTCCAAGAGAAGGAAGAGTGCGAAAAAATGGGGCAGGCGAGATAGCCCGGCCTCGCGGGTCATCGGAAATTGGGTCGGTTCAGGGTTTGGCGTCGGATTCGCAGAGGCGTTCGAGCGCTTCGCGGGCGCGGCGTAGGGCTTCGCATCGACTGCGGCCTCGGCGTGCGATGGTTGAGGGCCATGCAGGGCAACTGAGCCGGACGGTCCAGCTCGGAGAGGATCCGGCTGACTGATCCCAGCTCACGAGCCAGGCACGCCGGCCCAGGGAACGACGCGCGCGTTCGGCGCGGAAGCGGTCGATGGCGTCGACAGCGCTGGCGCTCAGTCGCACCAGGCCGCGAGTCGTGGCCGCTGGTTCGCGCCGCATGGTGATTTCGGTGGTCTCGGCAGAGTAGGGTCGCGGGACGCCGCCCGTTCACATCAGTGGGTCTCTCGGCGCTCGCGAGACAAACAGACAATCAACGACCTTGCTTCGCGGTATCACAAGAAATTGTCAGGAATGGCGTCGTCGCGGGGGTGCGGATGGCGGTGGCTCGCGTGCTTCGGCTATTCTCAACGAATCAAAACGGCCCGAGCCTTGATCGGTCGAGCGGTGTCTATCGCTGTTCCAGGTCCGCCGTTTGCGTGATGGCCCGCGACGACTCGTCCGCGGCAAGCCGTGCCGTTTGGGGTAGCCCTCTCTCTTATCTGCAGGAATCGGAGCGCATGACTCAGCCAGAAACGCCGGATCGGCCCGAGATTCCCTTGTCAGAACCCGTGTCCACGCCCGAGGGCGAGCCCACAGGCGCGAAGGCCCGAGCGCTGGCACGGCGGCACGATCAGCGTCGTGAGGTGCAGGACAAGGTTGCGGCCTCGGCGTCTGCACACATGCGGCCGGAGCGGATGGAGGCGGCTCGCGAGTTGGCGATCGTCGGTGCCCGCATCGCTGACGACAACCGAGGGCGTGACATCAAACTGCTGGATATGAGGACCGTGACGTCGCTGGTGGATTATTTTCTGATCGTGGGCGCGGGGTCGCGTCGGCAGGCGCTGGCGATCGCCGGTGAGATCGACGCCGAGATGAAACAGCGAGGTGAAAAGAAGCTTGGTCTTGAAGGATGGGAGGAAGGCCGCTGGATTCTCATCGATTACGGCGACTTTGTCGTTCACGTGTTTGCGGAGGATGCGCGGGAGTATTACGCGCTCGAGGAGATTTGGGGTGACGCGGCGACGGTCGCCTGGGCCGATCCGAGCCGACCCGTTCCGCCCGAGACGGGCCGATTGTGAGGAAGGGTTTCTTGGGCTGTAGACAGAGGCTGGCGATCAGAGATCGTGCGCCAGGCGTAGTCCGCTGAACTGCCAGCGGGCTTCGGGCGGGAAGAAGTTGCGATATGTGGGCCGAAGGTGCGATTGGGGTGTGGCGCACGAGCCGCCGCGGAGCACCATCTGGTTGCACATGAACTTGCCGTTGTATTCGCCCAGCGCACCGGCAGCAGGTCGATAGCCTGGGTAGGCGATGTAAGGACTGGCGGTCCATTCCCAGACTCCGCCGAGCGCGGATTGGAGCGCGAGCGGCGAGGAGTTGCTGGATCCCGGGTCTGCCGAGGAGGGATGCAGGCGACCGGATTCGAGAAACTCACCGGGTTCGCCCAGGGTCGCTTCGGCGACGGCGGTTTCCCATTCGGCCTCAGTGGGCAGGCGTGCATCGGCCCATCTCGCGTAAGCGTCAGCCTCATAGAAACTCAGGTGGCAAACTGGGTCGTCGGGACGGACGGGCTTCATGCCCGCGACGGTGAATTGGGACCAACCGAGTGCGTCGGCGGACGGCTCCCAATAGAGAGGCGCTTGCCACGAGTTGTGGGAGACGGCAGCCCAACCGTCGGAGAGCCAGAGTTCGGGGCGTTTGTAGCCTTCGTCGGCGATGAAGTTGAGATATTCGCCGCAGGTGACGGGGCGATCCGCCAGTGCGAAGGAGTCGAGATAGACACGATGGCGTGGGCCTTCGTTGTCGAAGGCGAAGCCGTTGCCGTCGTGGCCGATCTGGCGAAGGCCGGCTTCAATGGTGATCCAGCGATTGGGATCGAGGCAGGGTGTCACGGTGTGTTCGTGGTTGGTGTCCGCCGAGGGCCAAATCGAGGGCCGGAGCGGGTTGAATGAGAAGCCGAGCTTGAGATCGGTGACCAACAACTCCTGATGCTGCTGTTCGTGGTTGAGGCCGAGGACGAGGTTGTCGAGGGTGGCGGGGTCGAGGCTGTGGCCGTCGAGCAGATTGAGCATCTCGGCGTCGATCTCGGCGCGATGCTGGCGGACCTCGGCGGCTGTGGGTCGTGAGAGCAAGCCGCGTTGATGGCGAGCCAGCCGTGCGCCGAGGGAGTTGTAGTAGGAGTTGAACAAAAAGTTGAACTGAGGATGGCAGCTTGTTCGAGAGGGTTGAACGGCGGCGAGCACGAAGGTTTCAAAAAACCAGGTCGTGTGAGCCAGGTGCCATTTGGCGGGTGAGGCTTCGGCGACCGGTTGGAGCATCAGATCTTCGGGCTCGAGATTTCGGCAGAGGGAATCGGTCTGAGAGCGGACGCGGGTGAAGCGTCGGGCCAATGAGGCTTGGTCGGTCTGGGAAGGCGAGGCCGTCGCGGTGGATGGCATCGGATCGGTTCTCGCGAGTGGATGAGGGCGTGGATAGAAGCAAGACTGCTGAATCAGATAACCGCATTAGTTGGAACGCATTATCAAACCATTTTATGAGGCGCGGAAAGGCTTGACGGTGTGAGCCGTTGCGATCAACACGACTGCGAGTCTGACGGCAACCGTCGCGACCGGTACGGGTTGGTCTCAAGCCGGAGCGATTTGATGTCGATCTAGGCCAAGTAATGTATCGCCTCCCCGGCGTCGCCCTGGTGCGGGAAACCGGCCTGGAGGATCTTCGATGATCCGATCAATGTTCGCTCGAAAGCCATATCTGGCATCGTCTTATTGTCTTGCGTTCGCGATTGCGCTCGCTCCGGGAGCGAGGGCGGGGCTGGCCACATGGGATGGTGATGGGCCCCCGCTGATCGATGCGCCGACTCGCGAAGGGGAGATTATCACGCTCCGCTCGGGACGGGCGGCCGCACAGGCGTTGCGCTGCCGTTGGGTGCAGACGGAAGGGCGTCCGATCGAGCTGGAAGATGCCGACCAGCCTGTTGCTCGCTTTGTATCGCCGGCCACGGATGAGGCGCTTGAGTTTGTCCTGGTCGCAGCGGGTGAGGGAACGATCGAGACCGAGTCGGTGGTGGTGCGTGACGTCGAGGAACGGGTGGCGTTGCTCGACGAGCCTGAGGCTCCCGCGACGCCGCCGACGCCTTCGGCGGAATCTCCCGTCGAGCCAGGACTAGCCGCCGATGCCGGGGACGACCAGGTGGGGTTGCCCGGGCACCGGATCACGCTGAACGCCATGCGCAGCCGGCCTCAACAGGGATTGATTTATCGCTGGTTCCAGGCGGCGGGGCCGCCTGTGCGTGATGCAATCGCCGATGGCTACATTTACAGCTTTGTTCCCAGCGTGTCGGGGAGCTATCGGTTTGGGCTGGTGGTGGCGCTCGGGGGTGAGATCTCCGAGCCGGATCTCGTGGATCTTGTGGTGACCTCCAGCGAAGCCGGATCATCTCCGCCAGCCGGGTTAACTGCACTGGCCGCGCCCACGGCGACACCGACTGCGGCCCAGGTTGCTGAGGAATGCCGGCGTGGGCTGGCCTCGCTTGCGGATGGTCCGGCGCGTGCCGAGTGGTTGGCGGACGCCTTCCTCGGAGTCGCGGACCGAATGGGGCTTTATGCCACGTATGGCGACGTTTATCGCGAGATTGCCCATCGACTCACGGGTGTCGTACCCGAGGATGAGGCGCGACGGGCGGAATGGCTTCAGCGTGTGTTTCAGCCGATGTCGGTGCGTTTGGTCGAACGACTGCGTGCTGAGCGGCTCGATCTGGCCGCGCCGGGCGGACAGGATCAGCCGTTGACCGAGTCACAGCGGCTGGCGTTGGTTGAAATCTATCGAGCGGCCGCATGGGGATTTCGACAGGCAGGCCCTGCGATGGTTCCGGCCCCGACCCCTTCCACACCCGGGCCCACGGCAGCCCTGATGCCCGAAGGCGAGGGACTGCGATGATCGTCCGAAAATGGTTCGCTACCGAGAGGAAACCGATGATGCGCCGGAAGAGCCTTGCGGGAGCCTTGATCGCCGGGGGGCTGATCGTGCCGGCCGTGGCGCTCCGCGCGGAAGATCCTAAATCGCCACCGCCGCGCGATGCCGAGGTGGTGCGGACAACACACGGCCATCATGATGCGGTCCAAGCCGTGCCATCGGCTCAGGGGATGCAGCAGGCTCCGCCGCCGGTGGCGATGATACCCCAACCACCGCAGTTGGTGACGCTCCAGCAACAGGCCGTGCCCGTGGTCCAGATGCCTGCGCCGCAGCCGCTGGTGTTGCAGACGCAGTCGCCGTCGATCGTGCTGCAGCAAAGCCCGCCGACGGTATATCTAGCGCAACCGAGCCAGCCGACCACGGTGCAGGTTTTGGCCCCAGCGCCGATGGCTCCGAACTACTCGGTGATGCAGCAGCCCACGGCTTCGCCGCAGCTTTTCCTGGCACCTGCCGGCACCGGGCCTTCGGCCCAGGGTATGACCGCGCCGCAGCCGCAGATGATG
>JBGSYY010000314.1:0-1575 GCA_041750675.1 Isosphaeraceae bacterium
GTCGGCGTAAAACTGGGCGGCGAGGACGGCGGCGGGGCGACCTGCGGCGAAGTCGAGATAGGGGGCCATCGCGGGTTGAGTGGCGGCAAGTTCGAGGATGGTGTTGTCGAGCATTTCGACGGCGACGGGACCGGTGGCGACCATTTCGTCGAGGCGGCCCAGGGCGTCGGTGATGGAGGCAAAGGAAAGGACGACGAGGCCGACGCAGGCGGGCTTGGGGACGAGCTTGAGCTCCGCGCCGGCGACGACGGCGAGGGTTCCCTCGGCTCCGACGATCAGGCGGCTGAGGTTGAAGCGCCACGGCTCGGCGGGCCAGCCCTCGGGTCGGACGGCGAGGCCAGGGATGAACTCGTCAAGGTTGTAGCCGGAGACCCGGCGGAGAATATGGGGAAAGCGGTCGTGGATGGCGGTTTCGTGACGGGCGACGACGTCGCGGACGGTGCGGTGGAGTTGGCCAAGGCGGTTTTCCTGGGTCGCCACAGACTGGAGCTGGGCGGCGTCGAGCGGCTGGAAGCGGGCGGGGGTGCCGTCGTCGAGGACGACATCGAGAGCGTTCACATGTTCGACCGTCTTTCCGTATCGAAGCGAACGAGCGCCCGCGGAGTTGTTGCCGATCATGCCGCCGAGTGTGGCGCGGTCGCTGGTGGAGACGTCGGGGGCGAACATGAGGCCGAGGGGCGCGAGGTGATTGTTAAGCTGGTCGAGGACGACGCCCGGCTCGGCCTGGACGGTCATGCGGTCGCGGTCGACAATGCCGATGCGGTTGAGGAATTTGGAGAAGTCGATCACGAGGCCGGGGCCGATGGTCTGGCCGGAGAGGCTGGTCGCGCCGCCGCGCGGGACGATCGAGACGCCTTCCTCGAAGGCGATGCGGACGATGGCGGGGACGTCGGCGGCGGTGCGGGGCAAGGCGACGCCTGCGGGCTGGATCTGATAGAGGCTGGCGTCGGTGGAGTAGATGCCGCGCTGGGCGGGGTCGAAGAGCAGCTCGGCGCGGGTTTCGGCGGCGAGTCGGTCATTGAGGCGGCGGAGAGAGGCGGGAACGGTTGCCATCGTCGTCGTCATCATTGGGGGTATCTCTGGGGCCACTCCCTCTGGGGGGAGCGGCGGGGAGCGGACACTATCATTATGGACGAGTTCCGCCCTGGCCGTCATTCGTGGGCGTTGGGTTTTGACGAGCTTGAGCCTTTGGGTGCTAATCGCGACGGGGATTTCGAAGATTCTCGGAGATCAGCCGTGAAGGTTCGGAGTCGATCCAGTCCCAGAGACGCTGGTGGTCGGTGTCGATGTTTGTGGGGTTGAGATTCCACGAGCTGGGATAGAGCCAGGAGCCCAGGGCCTGGAGGCCGATCGACCAGGCGATCGTGAGGATCGAGAGGATCAAGGCGGGCCGAGCCCGCTGGCGAATCCACGTCAGCGCGCAGATCAGCAAGACCGCGAGCAGGGGGACGGCGTCGGTCCAGTAGCGCGGGCCGTAGCAGAAGCCGCCCCACCAGACGGCGTAGGCGGAGAGCAGGGCGGTGAACGGGAGCAGGCCGAGCGACATCCAACCGAGTGGGGGATGGGCGTTGAGTC
>JBGSYY010000315.1:0-5182 GCA_041750675.1 Isosphaeraceae bacterium
TCGGGCGTGGGCCGATCGCCGATGGCCGGCTCGGGCCTCCAGAAGGGCACGACCGGACCCGGAGCTTCGGGAACTCGTCCGCCCGCCGCATCTGCGCGACCGGCATCGCCAAACACATCGAAGCCCATCCAGCGCAGCGCCGCACATCGCGTGGAACAGGTTGAGGAAGAGTCGTTCGTCGAGATCGACCATTCTTACCTAGATGAGGTGGCGACGGCTCCGCCACCCATTCTCCCGGGGATGGAGACGCGCCGCCGCCCACGTAAGCCGATCGCCTGGCCGCTGGTGATTTCCCTTCTGCTCCTGCTCTTCATGGCGATCCTGGTCTTGCTCATCCTGCTCAACCGCAAGTGAGCGCGGACCGAAAGACGCCAGCCTAGCGCGACAGGTTGGCCTTGAAGAAGGCGTCAATCGCGGCCCAGGCTTTCTTGGCCGCCTCGGCGTCGTGCTGAGGGCTGTCGGGCCGCATGAAGCCGTGGCCCGCCTGTTCGTAGACCTGGATATCCGCCTTGGTTCCTTGTCCGTTGAGCATCGCGCCAAACTGCTTGACTCGAACAACGGGGATGCCTCGATCGGTTCCGCCGAAAATGCCGAGCACAGGATTGTTCTTGAGCAGGGCGATCTGCTCCTTGTCGGTCGTGACGCTGCCGTAGCAGATGACGGTGGGTCCGATGGACTCGCTGGCCTGGGCGATCTCGCGGGCGTATCCGCCACCCATGCACCAGCCGATCACGGCGAATGGCGCGGCCGGTTTCACATACTTTTGTGCCTCAAGGAACTTGACGCCGCCCTTGAGGTCGCCGAGGACCTCCGCCTGATCCAGCGCACGCATCAACTCGTGGGCGATCGCCGGATCGGCGGCGATCTGGCCTTTGTAGAGGTCGACGGCAAGAGCCACGTAGCCCTGGGCGGCCAGGTGGTCGGTATTTTGCTTGATCCAGTCGGACAGGCCCCACCACTCGTGGATGACCAGGACGGCTGGAAACGGCCCATCGCCCTCGGGACGGGCAAGATAGGCCTTGATCGGCCCTTGCGCCCCGTCGATCGTGATCAGCTCACCGCGCTGGGCTTCCTGAGCACAGACCAGGGAGCCTCCCGTGGCAATCCCGAGAAGCAGAAGAACGACTGCCTGAATCCGGATCATGTTGAGTGGACCCCAATCGGAGAGGTTGCGAACGACCGAGCCGTCACTCACCGCAGGCGGCAGCCTCCGACTCGGGTCAAAATGTTCAGGCTCGATCCTAAAAGCAGAACACGCTTCAATGCCACCAAGAAGGCTGAAAAAGTCGTGGATTCGTGGTGATTTGCGATCGCGAATCGGCCTTGTTGGGTGGGTCGATGGATGGGTGCCGTGATGGGCTTACTCTTACCGTTTTCTTTATTTGGCGATTATCTGGCATTGTTTTGTTGACAAGCGGCAAGGGGCTTCGTACGTTTTCCTTCGTGACGGTGCCGTTACGAGTCCCAGAAACCGGGAGGCGAAGAACGATGAGCCTGGCACGCCGAATCCGAGATTATCGTTATGCGAAGGGGTGGGGGCCGGACGAACTGGCCAATCGAGCCAAGATTTCGCGTACGGCTTTGTATCAAATCGAGTGTGGCAAGACGGAGACGCCGCGGGCCGGGACATTAAACCGGATCGCGCGGGCGCTGGGTGTGGACATCGAGATGCTCATGGGCGGCTCGATGGCGGCCTGGGACGGAGCGACCGAGGACGGCAAACTTGAGGCCGAAGCCGCGGCAGGCCGAAAATTTCTGGACATCCAGCCGGTTGCGCCGCCTGCGCTGATGACGCTGACGACGACGATTTCGACGAGTCGGCAGCAAGAGCTGGAACTGAAGTTCCGCGAGCTTTTGCAGTCGCCCTTGGGAGATGGGCTGGTTCGGTTGGTCGAAGCGACCTACCGGCTCCTGCCCAGCGCGGCCGAGCGCACGGCCGTTTGAAGGGTCGATTGTGGGGGATCATTCCACGCAAGCCGACCGCATCGGATTTTCTCAGGTAGATTTTCCTCAAGATCATCGCGGCAACAGCCGAAACGCCGCGGTGACCTGCTCCTGGAAATCACACCCTGAGAGATTACACCATGTGTCTTCGCCGCTTGCCGGCCGGCCCGCTTCGGGTGGGGCTGGGAATTGTCGTGCTCTTTGCGATGGGTGCCCCCGCTCTGGCCCAGCAGCAGTTTGGCTCGTTGGCCCCCGACTGCGCGGTTTGCCCGCCTGATGCCCGGGGGGGGATGCTCGGGACGTTTTATCCCACACCCTACATGACGGTGGGGGGCAACAATCGCGCCGGCTTCACGCCACTCGATCAGTATGGCGATGGCACATTGTCTTTATATGGCCCGTTTTCGGCATTGAGGCCGATCACCTCGTCGGTGCGGGTGACCACGCGTGGCTATAATGGCGTTGCCGTTACCCAGGATGCGGCGGTCATCACGTATCCGTTCCTGCCCAGCTCAACACCGCCGTTTTCGCCACGGCGAACGCAGGTGAGAGGCGCGGGGCCGGTGCAAACGACTCCGCCGTGGTGGGACACGGGCCACTACTGGGTGGATTACGAGTGATCGAAACAGAGGGCAGGTCTGTTCCGCGGCCTAGCGATCGCGGCGGAACAGGCCGAAGAATCCGCGTGTGACGTCGCCCAGGAATGAGCCTCGCGACTCGGAATTGCCCAGGACGACCGTGGCTGATCCCACGGCCTTCGCTCGCCGCAGCGATGGGTCGACGGGCGGGGCATGGCTTTGGAGGCGGACGGTGGGGCGTGAGTGCCCCTCGGTTTTGGCCAGCTGGCTACCCCTGAGCATGGCCCGGACGTGGGCCGCGAGGGCCTGATCGGGCGCGGATTCGCGGGCCGCGAGTTGTTCGGAGAGCGGGATGGGATCGCCGCCCGAGCCGAGCTGACGCAGGTAGCCCGACAGCAGGTCACGGTGCCAGGGCGACTCGTGAATCAGGAAATGGACCCAGGCCCAGGCTTCGCGATAGTCGCGCGGGGTCATGTCGCGGACCTGGCGAACTTCCTCCAGGTGGGCGAGATCGGGTTTCCAGCGGCGTTGCAACTCGTCGGCAAGCCGGTCGAGATGTTCGGGATTGTCGCCGGGGACGGCCCCGGCGTCCTCGAAATACTCGGCTAGGCCCTCGTCGAGCCAGAGTGGCATGTCGGAAACGATGGTGTGCAACAGGGCGTGAGTCGCCTCGTGCCGGAGATCCTCGGCGAGGCGGTCGCCGAGAAACGTGTAAACCACGCGGCGTTCGCCCTGGGCGAGGAAGAACGCGCGGCGCTGGGGCAGCTCGTGGTAATAGGTGTTGAGAAAATGAGCGAAGGCCCGCGAGTCGTCGAGGATGTAGACCTCGATCGAGCCGGTCGGGGCGTCGATGGGGATTTCGAGCGCCTGTTCCACCTGGCTGCGTAAGCGGCCCAGTTCGACGACGGCCAGGGAATCGGAGGGCAGCGGAAAGTTGGAATGGACAACATAAGGCCCGACATCGATCTGGTGGCGGGTCGGGATGAGCGTGTTGTCGCGCAGGGCGAGCGTCGAACAGCCGGAAATCGCCGTGACGACCACGAGCCAGAGCAACCCGACGGCCATCGGATTTCGGAAGACGCGTGCTGTTAGAAGATGACTCATCAATCAGGCCCTGGGGGTGGGCGGGACGGCGTGTTCCGGGTGCGGGTTCAACTGAGAACGCGGCCGCGACGCTCGTTTTGGCGTCGCTTGGCGCGGGCGACGCGTTCGATCGCGCGCCAGAGCGACTTCCAGCGAGTCCTTTGATCGCGAGTGGTGGAAACGAGATAGGCGTGCAGAAATCGCAGGGCATCGGTTCGGGAATGGCCCAGCGATTCCGAGAGGCTGACATGAATCCGGGCCAGGTTCTGCACCTGTTTGGAGCGCGGGAGTGGAGAACGGACCTCGACGCCGACCAGGTCGATCAGCGAAAGACGCGGCTCCTCGGCCCACGGATCGCCCTCGATCAGAATGTTGGCGGCCTTGAGATCGCGGTGCGAGAGCGAGCGATCGTGGAGCACGTGGACGAGTCGGGCCAGGGCGCGGCCGTAGCGTTTGACGAGGGTGCGTCGCGTCGCAAGGTCGACCTTGGGCAGATCGTCGCGGACGAACGCGTCAAGGGTTCGCGCCGGGTCGGCTTTGACCATCAAAAGATATTCCGTACCGGGCAGGCAACGGAGAGGCCAGAGATTCGAGCGTGGATTCGGCGTGCGGATAAACAGCAGGTTGGCCGGTGTGGGCAGCCCGCGCGCGGCGAGATGTTGGGCGGCCTGCCAGGCTCGCCAGCCTCGGGCGGGTCGGATCAGGGCCAGGAGTGGATCGAGTCGCTTTTTGACGTGAAAGCGCTTGTAAATGACCGGCGTGGGGACGCCCTCGACGGCGATCATCGCCTGCGCGACGGTCGTGGTTCGGGAATCCTTGAGGATCACGCTGCCTGGCGAACTCATCAAAGCGTCGGGGTCGGCCATGACGCTGCGAACGTAATCCCGATCCAGGCGGCGGGAGGCGACTCCAGAACGGCCGTGCTCCTGATAGGTCTTGAAATACTTATTCGTGCCCCGGCACCGACGGCCCCAGCGTGCCCAGAGCCGTTCGGCCCAGACGCGGGTCGAGCGTTCGATGGACCGGGCGAAGCGGCGGGTGTCGAGACCCTCGGGCCGGATCGCTTCCAGATAGGCGGTGAGAAACCGGTGACGATCGGCGCGAGTGCATCGGCACCAGAAATAGTGGTTGAGCAAAGCGAGATTCGACTGGGCATCGCGATGGTTGAGCCGCTTGCGGACGCGGAGGGCGTCGGTGTCGATCATCGAGAGCAGGACGCGATCCTGATCGTCGACCCGGACCAGAATGTTGCCGGGATGGAAATCCTGGTGGATGAACCCGGCGGAATGGAGCCGGGCGGTGAGCCGACCGACCTCGACGGCCAGCGCGCGGCGCAGCCGGGCCTGGCGAACGGTGGTCAAGGTCGGCAACCGCTCCTCGACCATGACGTCGAGCGGCACACTACCGGGAATCTCGGGGCTGATCAGATAATTCTCAAACAGAAACTTCCGCTTCCGCTGTTCGCCCAGGGCGACGGGCGTGATCGAATCGACGCCGATTCGCGAGAGTTGAATGGCGCGTTTGGCTTCGTTGCGGCCCTTGCCGCGTCGAAACCATTGACGCAGGATCTCGCGCCA
>JBGSYY010000316.1:0-3677 GCA_041750675.1 Isosphaeraceae bacterium
CCCAGGGCCGCGAGCGCGGCACCGGGGGGCGAGATTGCGACGCCGCGTGCCAGCGCGACCATGGCGACAACGGCCAGGAGCATGTGGAAAAGCGTGTAGAGCCGAGCGCCCCAGGCGTAAGAGGGAGCGAGGCGGTAGATCAGCTTGGGGGGATAAAGGACGGCGGCGGTGGGGTTGCCCAGGAGGGGCATACCGGAGTTTTCCTCAGACTCCCAGAGGGGGACGCGGCCGGCGTTCCATTCCTGCTCGACCCGTTGGTAGAGCGGATAGTAGAAGTGGGCGGCGTCGCGATAGGCGAACTGCTCGTCTTGGAACAGGGCCGGGCCAAAGAAGATCAGGCAAGCCAGGGTGGTGCAACCGGCGAGCAGCCAACGGGAGAGGCGGGGCATGTGCGGCGACTCGGGGGCGGGCGTCGAGCAGCCCAGGGATCGAAAAGAAGAAACGCCCGGCGGATGCGTGCCGCCGGGCGTTGGACAAGGCCTAGACCGGAAATTCGATTGGACGGTGATCGTTTCTCAGCGTCGGGGGACGTTGAGATGCACGTCGCCGGAGGCGAGCTTTTTCTTGGGGATCGCCATGGCGGCCTTGGCGTCGGGCACCGAGCCGTCGGAATTGGCGGGAAGCGTCGGGATTTCGAGTTCCTCCACCTTGCCGGTGAGGGCCTTCATGAAGGCGACGACGTCGGCCTTCTCGGCGTCGGTCAGGTTGAGGGGCTTCATGTCCTGGTCGAGGTAGGGGTTGGCGATTCCACCTTTGTTGTAATGCTCGACGACCTCTTCGAGGGTGGCCTGGCTGCCGTCGTGCATGTAGGGGCCGGAGCGGGTGACGTCGCGGACGGTGGGTGTCTTGAACGCGCCGATGTCCGCGGGATTCTTGGCACCGATGGCGGTGGCCATGAAGCGGCCGTAGTCGGCGAATTTGCCGGTGGCGGGGTCGAAGCCGACGCCGAGGTTGTGGAACTTCTCGTCGGTGAAGTTGAAGCCCTGGTGGCAGAGGGTGCATTTGGCTTTCTGGAGCACGACGTCGGTGGTGAATTCCTCGTCGTCGTTGAGGCGTTCGCCGAACAGGACCATGCCGCGTTTCTCGGACTCGGTGAGCGCCGAGTTGTGCTCGGGGTCGTCGAAGTCGCGATAGCGGTCGTAGGCGGAATCGCCGGAGAGACCGGCGACTCGCTCGAACGTGGCGATGGCCTTGGAAACGCCGTCGAGCGTGACCTGGGTGCCGAAAACGCGGCGAAAGCGTTCCTGGTATTCGGGAACGTCGCGAAGGCGAGCGACGATCTCCTCATACGTCTGTTCACCCATTTCAATGGGGTTTTGAGGCGGACCCTGGCTTTGAGCTTCGAGGGACGGAGCACGGCCGTCCCAAAACATGCTCTTGCCATAGACGGTGTTGGTGACGGTGGGCGAGTTGCGGCCGCCGACCTGACCGGCGATGCCGATCGCCTTGGGAGTGGCCTTGGACCATCCCGAGGAGGGGTCGTGGCAGGTGGCGCAACTGACCATGCCGTCCTTGGAGACGCGGGGATCGAAGTAGAGCAGGCGGCCCAGCTCAAATTTGCCCTTGGTGATCGGGTTGGATTCGGGGACGACGACGTTCGGGGTCAGGTCGGGCAATCCCCTGGGAACCTTGACTTCAAGCGGCTCGTCCTGAATGAGCGAAGTGTCGGGGGGCTGCCAGTAGATCGAATCCTCATCGGGAAGAGGAGCAACGGTACTGGCGAGGATCGGCTTGACGAGCGCGACGAGGGGCGTGGCGTCGAATGCGGCGGCAGTGGCCGGCATGCTATGAGCGGCGGGTTTGGCGTCGAGGGCCTGTGTGTGGCCGGGAGCGTCGGGGGCTTCAGCGGCGAGGCTGGGCTGCTCCGCGGGGGTGTTCATTGGCGCGCGGGTTTCGGATGTCGGCGCGGCGGGGGTTTCTTCGGGTGCCGGGCTGGGGGTCGGTGTGACCGTGGGCTTGGGTGTGTTGAGGTCGGTGGTGGCGGTATCGCCGCAACCGGTCGTGTACCAACACGAGCCAAGAATGAGCGCGACGCCCGCGTTCTTCCACAATTTGCGATTCATTGAAGATCACTCCGGCAAACGGGAGAACGCTGGCGTAGTCGCTCGCCAACGAACTCGGGGAGACTGGGGCGGATATTGTGCGGGGCGGAGTGCATTCGGCTCAACGCTTGGAAGCAAGTTGCTGGGCGTTACGCTGGGCGGCATCGACCAGATCGTCAAAATGCTGGTCGGCATAGGCGACAGGGCCGCCCTTGCGGGCGACGAAGTGGGCGACCTCGTAGGTGCTCACCATGTCGATGGCGTCCCAGGGGCAGACCTGGGCACAGTGTTTGCAGCCGATGCAGCGATCGAGATCGACATCACACCAGGTTTGCAGACTGGCGTGTTCCTCGCCGGGTACCTTGTAGATGCACTCGACGGGACAGACCTCGATGCAGGCTTCGCAGCCGGTGCAACCGTCGGCGTGAATCACGGCGAGGATCTTGGGGACGACCTTCCGAGGCTTGGCTGCAAGAGACGCCATGGGAAATTCACGCGCTCCCGGATACAGGCACCCGCCTGCGGCGACTGGGGAAGATCCCGAATCGTTCCGCGACTGGTACTGATTATCATTCTAGGCGTGTTGGGGGTCAAGGATGCCTTGAGAAGTGGAACCGAGGGGCGGCGGAGTTGGTCAGGTGGGGACCGTGAACGGCGGTGGCGGGGGAGTCTTCGGGGAGGTATCCGGCGAGGGATCGGATCAAGTGGGCGAAGCGGCGCCTGGGATTTCGCTGCTGGTGGTCGGCGGCGGCGAGCGAGGCGAGGGCGTCGTCGAGTCGTGGCTCCAGGGTGGATTGAGACGCCAGGTGGGCGACGGTCCAGCGGTATTCGCAGGCTTGCTGGAGCAGGGAGAGGAGCCGATTGGCTTCGCGATCGCAGGCCGAGGCGGCGAGGATGCGTCCCCTGGCGTCGAGCTGTATTTCCAGACGGCCGGGGACTCCGCGTGCAGCGCTGGGGGAGATCGATATGGCGAGTCGGCGGCCCGCGGAGTGGCGATCCGCTTCGGTTCCAATGACGAGAATCGCGGGATCGGTGCCGACCACCTGGGGATTGAGGGTGTAGATCGTGCTGGGATGGGAGTGGCGTCGATTCCAGGTTTCGAGCAGTCGTTGGGCGTGGAGTGCGGAGGCTTCGGCGGAGAGGCCGGGGTGGACAGCCTCGCCGATGGCCCAGATGCGGCCTGCGCGAAGATGCAGGGAACGATCGACGGGCAGCCCCGGCTGGTGCGGGGAAGTAAGGTCGAGCGCGGGCAGGTTGAGATCATCGAAGCGGGGCCGAAATGGGCCGACGACGAGAATTGCCTCGGCTTCCAACTCGGCGGGATCGGCGGGGCCATCGCTGCGTAGGCGGAAGAGGAGCCGACTGCCGCTTGGCTCGGCCGAGATCAACTGGGAACCCGAGAGGAGGCGAACTCCCTGCACTTCCAGAGTGGCGGCGAGCGATTCGAGGATGGTGTCGCCCTGAGTCCCTTGCCTTGTCGGACTGGGCAGGAGCAGGGTGATGATGGATCCCAGCCGGGCCAGCGCCTGGGCGTACTCCCAGGCTTCGAGGCCGCCGACGATGAGCAGGGAGGCGGGGGCGCGGTCGGCGGTCCAGAACGTCTGACTGTCGAGCACGCGTGAGCTGGGGGCGAGG
>JBGSYY010000317.1:0-4433 GCA_041750675.1 Isosphaeraceae bacterium
CGAGGCCGCCGAGGGCCGAGTCAGCCGCCTGCCGGCCATCTCCGACGTCACTCTTCCGGTCAAGCCTCAGTTGATCGTTGAGCTTCTTAGCCGCTGATTCCCCCAATGGCATGGAGGGTGCGAGTCGCGCCCTCCGTGCCGTGTTACCGATTCTCGGCCCGGCGTTGCCGCCTCTCTCGCTCGCCCGGCACGGTTTCTTTTCCCCTGTCGGGAGTCTCCCGCGATGCGCATCCGTTGGCGTGGTCTCGAACTGCCGAGCAAGGTCCATTGCGTCCGTGAAACGCTTACCAACACGTTTGGCGAGTTCCATGTCGAACCGTTCGAGCGCGGGTTTGGTCATACGGTCGGCAACAGTCTGCGTCGGGTTCTGCTTTCCAGCCTGGAAGGCTCGGCGATCACCAAGATCAAGATTCAGGGCGTGCAGCACGAGTTTTCGAACATCACGGGGATGGTCGAGGATATTACCGACCTTGTGCTGAACCTCAAGGGCGTCGTCGTCAAGAACTATTCCGACAAGCCCAAGACGATCCGCATCGAGCGTGACAAGAGCGGCATGGTCAAGGGCGGCGACATCCTCCACGACGATACGATCGAGGTCATCAACCGCGATCACGACATTTGCACTCTTACCGCCGACGTTCCCTTTCATGTCGAAATGTCGGTTGAGAACGGCCGCGGTTACCGCACCGCCGCCGAAGGTCAGACCGAGGACCTGGAAGTGGGCGCGATCCCGATCGACGCGATCTTTTCGCCGGTGATTCGCGTGGAATACCGGGTCGAGAATACCCGCGTCGGCCAGCGCACCAATTACGACAAGTTGATCCTGCGGATCTGGACCACCGGTACGCTCGCCCCTGACATGGCTCTGGTCGAGGCGGCCAAGATTCTCCGCAAGCACTTGAACCCGTTCGTACAGCTCAGCGAGACGTTGCCCAATATGCCGATCGGCGGCCACGCCGACGACTTCCACTCGTCGCACATCGACGCCGAGCTGGAGCGCAAGCTGAACATGAGCCTGGCCGAGCTGGAGCTGCCCGTCCGGGCCACCAATTGCCTGGAAACCGAGGGCATCACCACGGTTCGCCAGCTGGTTTCGCGGAGTGAGGAACAGCTTCTCACCGTTCGCAACTTCGGCGAGACGACCCTGAAGGACGTTCAGAAGAAACTCATCGAACACGGGCTTAACCTGGGCATGGCCGTGGGCCGGTCCTGAGAGCGACCGTTTCGGTAAATCCCATAAGCGTTCACGAGACCGAGAGAGACAAGGATAAGTTCCGATGCGTCACCTCAAAGCCGGCCGTAAGTTCAAGCGCACCCCCTCGCACCGGCGGATGTTGCTCCGCAACCTGGCGACCTCGGTGCTGGAGCACGGCAAGATCACGACCACGCTGGCCAAGGCCAAGGAAGTGCAGCCGGTGGTCGAGAAGCTGATCACCCTGTCGAAGGGCGGCTGGGACCTGAACAACTTCCGCCGCGTCGCCGCCGTTGTGACCAAGGAAGAGATCGCCTTCCGCCTGTTCAAGGAATACAAGGTCGGCGAGCAGACTTTTCCACCGATCGGCGAACGATTCCGCGACCGCTCGGGCGGCTACACCCGGATTTTCAAGCTCGCCAAGGTGCGCCAGGGCGACGCCTCGGCCATGGCTGTGCTTAGCTTGCTTTCCGCCGATGAGAAAGTGGTCGCCAAGCCCGTCCGCCCGACGCTGGCCCCCGCGACCGAAGGCTGAACGACTCTCGGCTCCCATAAATCAACCTCTCCGCGAACGCCCCGGTGACGCAATCGCCGGGGCGATTGCTTGCGCGGAGGCGGTGCGGGGCTTCGCGCGTCCTGTCGTTCTGGGAACGAAGCCGAAGTTGCGAACGAGGTAGCAAGTGGATTACGAGAAGCAACCGGACTGCGTGGTCCAGGTTTGTCGAAGATCATGATTCGCCTAAACGCATCGTTGTGTATTCATACAAGGTTCCGAGTGTGATTTGTTCTTGCCAAACCGCCGTGAGATCAAGGTGATAGCGCCATTCGATGCTCAAGCTCAATGTCTCCAGCTCCATGTTGTCGACGCATGTACCGGTTGGATAGGCGGCTTGATAAACGTCCATCAAGCGGTCATCCGGGGAAAACCAAGCGCGATGCTTGTGGTCGAAGGAGAACGCATCAACGAAGATCGTCAGAAACTCTCGAAGCTTTGTTTTGGTAGCGACCGGAAGTCGCCGCCGCCAGCGAATTCCCATGCAATGCCTGTCCCAGAAACGCTGCAAAGCCCGGCGACGCTGAATCTCGTACGGCAGCATCACCAAAAGCGCGAGAGCAAACAGAGCCAAGAAGATCATGTAAGGTTTCATAGTGAGTCGAGTGGCCAAAGAATCATCCGCCGGACATCTCCTATCGCTCTCGTAACTTCCATCTTAGGCATAAGCAACCACCATTGTGACTCTATCCCCACGCCCTGGCGTCTGCAACACTAAAGTCGGCTCGACCCCTTTCAATCCGCTATCCGATTATCAACCATCGACTTCATCTCGATACCTCGCGATATGACTTTAGAAAGCCCGCCCGATACCTCCACAACTATCGTCGTCCACCGCTTCCACAACCGTGTAACTCGTACTCCGCCCCCCGCCCGCGTCTTTTCGCAGAATGCCTCGTCGAACCAGGTCGTTGATGTCGCGCCCGGCTGTGTCCTGCGAGCATTTGCCCAGCTTTGCCCATTTCGATGAGGTCAGCTTTCCCTCGAATCCGTCCAGCAGCCGGTTGAGGATCTTGCGCTGCCGTTCGTTGAATGATTCCTCCCTGTGGGCTTCCCAGAACCGGGCCTTGCGCAGGACGGCGGCCAGGGTGGTCTCGGCCGCATCGAAGGCGCGGTCCAGGCAGCTCAGGAACCAGTGCATCCACGGGGTGATGTTGAGCATTCCCTTCTGGGTGCGTTCCAGGATTGCGTAGTAATCGTCTCGCTCGGCCTGGATCTGGGCCGACATGCTGTAGAACCGCCGGGAACTTTGCTCGGAACGCGCCAGGGCCAGGTCGGCGATCGCGCGGGCAACGCGTCCGTTGCCGTCGTCGAAGGGGTGGATCGTCACGAACCACAAGTGAGCCAGGGCGGCCCGTAGTACGGGATCGCTGACTGCCGGCGCGTTGAACCAGTCCAGGAACCGGGTCATCTCCGTCGGCAGCCGGCCCGCCGCGGGCGCCTGGTAATGGACCCGCTCCTTGCCGATTGGTCCTGAGACGACCTGCATCGGCCCTGTGGCATCGTCCCGCCAGGCCCCGACCCGGATCGGTCCCAAGCCACTTCGCTTGGTCGGGAAGAGCGCGGAGTGCCAGGCGAAGAGGCGGTCTTCGCTCAGAGGCTGCCGGTAGTTCCGGGTCGCGTCCAGCGTCATCTCGACGATGCCCTCCACATGCCGATCCGCCGGACTCAAAGCCCCGATCTCCAGCCCCAGGCGCGTCGCGAGCGACGACCGCACCTGGTTCCTGTCGAGAATTTCCCCCTCGATCTCGCTCGACTTCATGACGTCCTGGGTCAACGTATCGAGCAGGGCCTCCTCGCGAAGCGGAAAGCCCAGCCCCTCCATCCTCCCCAACAGCCGCCCCTGCCGATGCCGCACCGCCGCGAGCGAGGAGGAAAGCTCCTCGGCATCCCAGTGGAAGTCCGGCCAATCGGCGCGTTCGTGGATGTACACCGCTAATCTCCGCACAATATGCGGATATTCTAGTTTCCAATCTCCGCATAGTGAAGAGGGGGATCACGTCTTCAGGCCGGTTTGTGGGTCGATGCTGGGCTGGGACCTGTGGTCGAGCCGCCTTGTTTGGGGGACGAGAGGAACGGGGATGCTGGGGTTTGCGGGTGGTCGAGAGTGTCGGCTGAGGTGGGATTTTTGTGCGCGAACGTCGCGTTGGGAGGGTTGGGGGGAGTTTGCGGCGTTGGGGCGGTGGGGATGCTGGGGATGGGTGATTGTGTGAGGGCGTCTGCGCTGGGGCTTGGAGGTGGGGGTGGGGTTGGCGCGGTGTGGGAGTGGGGCCGGGGTGGGGCGGTTTTCTGGTGGGCTTGCCAGTCGCGGAGGGCTTTGCGGTACTGGCGGTCGGACATGGCTTCGTAGCGGAGCCAGGTGGTGCAGAGTTTGTCAGGCTCGCGGGCGGCGGCGAGGTGCTGGTGGGCCATGGCCAGGGCGATGCGGGCGGCGAGATATTGCGCGGTGGAGTCGGAGGGGTCGGGGCGGAAGGTGGTTTCGATGTGGCGGATGAGCCAGCGTCGGAAGGTGGCGGGGAGAGTGCTGGGGAGAGGGAGGAGGCGGGTCCATTCGGGAAGTGCTGAGTGTTGAGTAACGAGTGCTGAGTCGGGCGAAACTGAGGGGGCGAGGGTGGTAGGTTGTTCGCCTCCCTCCCCGGCCCTCCCCACGAGGGGGAGGGAGTTTGAGGTGGTGAGGTTCGCGGTGGT
>JBGSYY010000318.1:0-2927 GCA_041750675.1 Isosphaeraceae bacterium
GCGTCGCCGTCAGCGGCACCGCCGATTCCGCCCACGCCCGGTTCTGCGAGTCCGTCGAATCCGGCCACAGCGACCACGGCGACTCCGAGAAGATCGCCCACCAACTGTCCATCACCGCCGAGCCGGTCCGCATGGACAGCCAGGCCAAGTACGGCGTCGTCGCGCGCGGCCAGGCCGAGCTCTATCTCCGCCTCCCCACCCGCGCCGACTATCGCGAAAAGATCTGGGACCACGCCGCCGGAGCCCTCGTCATCGAGGAAGCCGGGGGCCAGGTCAGTGATATCGACGGCAAGCCCCTCGACTTCACCCACGGCCGCGAATTGAAACAAAACCGGGGCGTCGTCGCCAGCAACGCACGCCTCCACGCCGCCGCCCTCGCCGCCATCGCCACCCTCAAACTTTGAACAATCGCCCAGCTCAGCCGCCGCGCCGGGGGCCATGCATCGGCCCCCGGTCTCCTTGCCGATCAGGCATCATCGACCCGATCCGCACACCTTGCCTAGCCAGCGAGCCGCTCAACACCGGCCTCCTGCCCTCGCCGACTCGCTCAAGCCCTCCGAACGCTTCGTCCGATCCCCACACAGCAAGGAATGCCGCCGGCCGCAGCCAGAATCCGCCCACGGCGGCCTCCGCCCGCATAACCCGATCCATCACACCCAAGACGGGGAGTCACGGACGATGAGCCAGGAAACCACGAACGACCTGATCCGCTGGACCTTCACGCTCGATTCCGCCCAGCTCGCCCCCATCGCCGAGCTGCTCCGCGACTACGGCGCCGAGATCTACAACGGCACCGACGGCCAGGTCATCGCCCTCTGGGACGAGACCGACCAGGACCTCGACGCCGTCGTCGAATCCCTCTGGGAAGCCCACGGCTCCGAGTTCGAGATCATCCACGAGGCGTTCCGCCGCGTCGAACTGCTCGAATATCACCACGAAACCGAGCCGGAAGCCGATACCGCCGCCGCCTGAACCCACTCATCTGGGATCATCACGCCGCCGATCGAGGCCGGTTCCTTCAAACCGCCTCGGCGGCGTCGCGATGCGCGCGCCGCCAGAACCACTTCACCACCTCGACAATCGCCACCGGCGCCACCGCGCAGACCGTCACTAGCAAGAAATCCTGCATCGTCGGCACCACGGTGCCCAGCACCTTGCGCAGCAACGGAACCGTCACCACGAGAGTCTGCAATCCGAAGCAAACCAACGCCGCCGCCCAGATCCACGGATTCGACCAGATCGTACCTCGCGAGAAGATCGATCGTGTTCGTGATCGTGCGTTGAACGAGTGGAAGATCTGCGACAACGCCAGCGTCATGAAGGCCAGCGTTTGGGCATGCTCCAATCCGTTCCCTTCCTCACGGCCATACCATTCCAGCCCGATCCAATAGGCCAGCAGCGTCAACGCCGCGATTACCGATCCCTGCCAGAAGACCAGGCTCAGAAACTCTCGGCTCAACAATTGTTCGTTCGGATCACGCGGCGGCCGACGCATCGTGTGGGGCTCCGCCGGTTCGACGGCCAGGGCCAGCGCCGGGAAAACATCGGTCACCAGATTCAGCCACAGGATCTGCAACGGCACCAAAGGCAGCGGCCAGCCAACCATGATCGCGACGAAGACCGTCACGATTTCAGCGAAATTGCAAGAAAACAGAAAATGAATGAATTTCAAGATATTCGCATAGATGATTCGCCCTTGCTCGACGGCCTTCACGATGGTCGCGAAGTTGTCGTCGGTGATCACCATGTCGGCCGCTTCCTTGGCCACCTCCGTTCCCATGATCCCCATCGCCACGCCGATCTCGGCTTTCTTCAGCGCCGGCGAGTCGTTCACGCCGTCACCCGTCATCGCCACGATCTGCCCTTGCCGCTGCAGCGCCTCGACAATCCGAAGCTTGTGCTCCGGCGTCACCCGCGCGAAAACCGAGGTCTCTCGCACAGCGTCCGACCATCCCGCCTCGTCCAGCCCGTCCAGGTCGCTGGCGTGCAGCGTCCTCTGCGGCCGACCCTCGGCGTCCTCATGCAGTCCGAGCTGAACGCTAATCTCCTTGGCCGTCGCCATCTGGTCTCCGGTGATCATGATCGTGCGGATGCCCGCGCTGCGGCAGATCGCGATCGCCTCTTTCGCTTCTTCTCGAAGCGGGTCGATCATCCCCACCAGGCCCACGAACGTGAGACCGCCGTCGGGCGGCTGGGCCGGGTCCTCGCCCTCGTTCAGGTCACGATACGCCAGGGCCAGCACACGCAGCGCCTGCGACGCCATCCGCTCGTTGGCCGCTCGAATCGCCGCCCGTCCCGCTTCGTCCATCGGGCGGATTCCCCCGGCCCCGGCCATGTGGTCGGACCGATCGAGGACCGCCCGCGGAGCGCCCTTTACATAGCTAACGGCCTTCCCGGAAGGCTCCCGGTGTGTCGTCACCATCCGCATCAATCGGCTGTCGAACGGAATCTCACCCAGCCTCGGATGCTCTTGGTGCAAGCGATCCACGTCCAGCCCTGCGTGCTCGGCCGCCAGCAGCAGAGCGCCCTCGGTCGGGTCGCCGATCACCACTCGCCCCGCGTCCCGAGTCTCCAACCGCGCGTCATTGCAGAGCGCCCCAATGCGCACCGCCAGGGCCACGTCCGGCTCCTCAATCATCTTCTGCTTCAAATCGTCGCCGACATTGATCCAGCGATCAGGCGGCAGTGCGATCATCTGCGCGGCCATTTCGTTCTTGGTCAAGGTGCCGGTCTTGTCGGTGCAGATGACGGTCGTCGAGCCCAGCGTCTCGACCGCCGGCAGGCGGCGGACCAAGGCCCGCATTCGCGCCATCCTCTGCATGCCGAGCGCCAGAGTCATCGTCGCGACGGCCGGCAAGCCTTCGGGCACGGCGGCGATCGCCAGCGAGATACCCGTCTCGAGCATCCGCAACAACGGCACCCCGCGC
>JBGSYY010000319.1:0-3288 GCA_041750675.1 Isosphaeraceae bacterium
GTGCCTTGCTCGGCCTCGCCTCAGCACCTCAGAGCTCCGAGTCCAACGCCACGCCCGCGCCGGCAATGCCCTTGCCGCTCATCGAAGCCCTGGCGCGTCGTGGGCCGATCCGCCTGAGGCTCCGCGACGCTCAGGGGATGGAATCCAGCACAAGGTTTGATCCCTACCGGCTCGAAATCCGAGCGGGAATCTGGACCCTCGTCGGCCGTTCCAGCGTCGATCGCAAAACGATCCAGATCAATATCGATTCGATTTACGACGTTGAGTGGCTCGATGCCCTGGCTGGCCCGCCTTCTCCACGTCCGCATCGAGCGCCACGCCGACTTCCCCAGCCGCACGCTTCGGCAGACGGTTGAAACTACCGAGCCATTCGCTACAATGCCGTGCATCGCGTTTTTGATCACGCGGGCGCATAGCTCAGTTGGCTAGAGCGCACCCCTGATAAGGGTGAGGTCCGAAGTTCGAATCTTCGTGCGCCCATTCGTGGTTTAATAGGAAAAGCGGAAGCAGGACTTGTCCCGCTTCCGCTTTTCTTGTTCGTTTCGCCAGGACCTGCCGCGACTCAGTCGTCGTCCGAGTCGTCGGCCACATCCTCTTCCTCGACATCGTCCTCGACCTCGTCGTCCAGTTCTTCCTCGACTTCGGCCTCCGCCTCCTCTTCCACGACTTTGGCCGCCGCCTTGCCGCGGGTCTTGGGAGCCTTGGGAACCGATCGCGGAATCGATGCCCCCAGTCCAGGTGCGTCGTCGGCCATCGCCTCCTTGGCCTTCTGAACGAAGTGCGTCCCCTTGCCCTTGGCGGTCATCTCGGCGGCCTTGGTTTCGGCGGCTTCCTTCTGGCTATATTCAAACGTCGCGATCACCTTGAAGGCGTCGCTGACCACTTGCCAAACGACTCGCATCCGCGCGGCCGGCTTGACAGCCTTGGACGCTTTCGTGGCCCGGGCTCGCTTGGGTGCGGCCTTGGGCTTCTTTTTGGGACGGGCTTCCTCGTCGTCATCACCCTCGACGTCGTCCGCGTCGTCGCCGTGATCCTCCATCGGGTCGAGCGGTTCGGCCGCTTCATACTGCCGGCGCAATTCCATCCGGTTCCGAGGTTTACCTGCCATCGTTTTGAGTCCATCCCGAGCGAGACGTGAGCCAGACACGGTTTCGACAAGGCCCCAGGCCCGCGTTCGTCCATCAAAGACGTGAACGGAGCCTTAGCCAAGACACGCCCGAAGATTCTAATCCAACCGAGGCCCCGTCGCCAGCGGGCTTTCCGGCACGTCGGCCCTTCCTCGAGCCAGGCGAGTTCGGGACTGGCAAGCACCCCACCGGCAAGTCAGAATACAAGCTTGACCCAGGCAAACCTGCCCGGCCCGACCCGACTCGTCTCTCACGGAGTGAACCCTCATGCGACCCATGCTCGCCAGTCTGACCGCCCTCGCCTTGCTCGCGCTGGCCGCCGCTCAGGACAAGGAACCCCACTCTCTGTTCGACGGCAAAACCCTGAATGGCTGGACCAACGTCGGTGGTTCGCAAGGCAACTGGCTGGTGAAAGAGGGAATCCTGGTCACTCGCGGCGAGGGCGGCGGCTGGATCAGCACCGAGCAGGAATACAGCGATTTTGAGCTATCCCTCGAATACAAGCTCCAGGCCGGCGGCAACTCGGGCGTCTTCATCCGTTCGCCTCAAACCGGCGACCCCGCCTACACCGGCATGGAGATCCAAATTCTCGACGACGACGACTCCCGCTATGCCGAACTGAAGCCTTATCAGTATTGCGGCTCCGTTTACGGCGTGATCGCCGCCAAGCGAGGCTCGACCAAGGGCCCCGGCGAGTGGAACACGCTGACCGTCCGAGCCGTCGGGCCGAAGATCAAGATTACCCTCAACGGCACCACCATCGTCGACGGCGATCTCAAGGAACACCCCGAGGCGGCCGCCGATCATCCGGGCATCCTCCGCGACAAGGGCTACATCGGCATCCAATCGCACAGTGAGCCGGTCGAGTTCCGAGCCATCAGCATCAAGTCGCTCTGAAAAATCGACAAGTCAGGCGCGAGTGGTTCCGACCTCGACAACCCCCGGCCCCGCCGACCCGGCGGAGCCCGGATCCGAGGTCGAACCCTCGTGATCAATGCCCAGATTCTTGCACAGAACAGCGATCACCACGTGCTTCGTGACGTTCAGCCCCAAAATCCCCCACAACGCGCCCACCCGGAACAGCCACACATTGATCGCCACGCACGCAACCGCGAGCAAGAGCGTCGTGAGCCGGAACTGGGCATGGTTTTGGATCATGGTGCTCGAATTATGGACAACTCAGGGGTCGATCGGAAAGTGCGCCTGAGCCACATGAAGCCGGCAACCCGCCCAAAAAACTCCGCCCCACCCCGCCACTGGCACGGCCCGATCGGGACGCTTACGATCTAGCAACACGCGTCTCGGGCGGAATCCTTGTGGTCTCAATCCCCCGGCCCGACGCATTCCGTTTCATCTCCTTGATTCCCAACTCCGGCGCCGAGATTCCATGTCTACACCCGTCGCCAATACGCGAGGCACGCCCCAATCGGTGGCGCGGCCCGAGTGGACGGTCGTCATCGACCCCGTGCTCCAGAAAGAGCTGGAACGCCATGTTCTGGTTACCGACTGGAACAAGCTGATCGATATGGTCGACACCGTTTACAACTGGGGCCGCCGCTCCAGCCTCTGGCCGCTCGGCTTCGGCCTGGCCTGCTGCGCGATCGAAATGATCTGTACGGCCTCCAGCCGTTTCGACATCGCCCGCTTCGGTGCCGAGGTCTTTCGCGGCTCGCCCCGCCAGGCCGACGTCATGATCGTCTCCGGCACCGTCACCAAGACCATGATGCCCATGATCGCCCGGCTCTACGACCAGATGCCCGAGCCCAAGTACGTCATGAGCATGGGTGCCTGCGCCACCGGGGGCGGCCCCTTCAAGGAAGGCTACAACGTCGTCTCGGGCATCGACAAATACTTGCCCGTCGATGTTTATATCCCCGGCTGCCCCCCCACGCCCCAGGCCCTGCTCAACGGCCTGATGATGCTCCAGAAGAAGATCGACGGCGAGACCGTTACTGACCTCCCCTGGTACCGCGGCGACGTCGAGCGTGAGGTCATGGTCCCCGTCCTCGGCCCCGACCTGATCGACCTCCGCACCGTCGAGATCACCGCCGAACGCACTGCGATGGGCCTGATCGAAGCGCGTGAGGCCGGGCTGGTCAAGCCGCTCCTGCTCCCCGCGCCCCAGCCCGCCGTGGCGGTCGACCCGGACGAAACGACGGCC
>JBGSYY010000320.1:0-4798 GCA_041750675.1 Isosphaeraceae bacterium
CATCCGCCAGGTCCGCAAGGCCCTGGGCGACCGCATCGTCCTGGGCGCGGGCCCGGTCCTCGACCCGGAAACCGGCCGCGCCGCCCTGCTCGCCGGAGCGCAGTTCCTCGTCAGCCCCACCCTCAACCTCGACCTGATCCGCCTGGCCCATCGCTACGACGTCCCCATCATGCCCGGCGCGTTCACCCCGACCGAGATCCTCACCGCCTGGGAAGCCGGGGCCGACGTCGTCAAGGTCTTCCCCGCCGAGGTCGGCGGCCCTCCCTACCTGAAGGCCATCCGCGGCCCGCTCCCCCAAATCAAGCTCATGCCCACCGGCGGCGTCGACCTCGACACTGCCGAGTCCTTCCTCAGGGCCGGGGCGTGCTGCCTGGGCGTCGGCTCCTCCCTGGTCCAACCCAAACTGATCGCCATGGGCGATTTCGACCGCCTACGCTCACTTGCGGCCGAGTTCGTCGCCGTCGTGAAACGCACCCGCGACCCTGCGAATTAAGATCGATGCCAACCTTATGTCGCTCACATGGTTATTGAACAAACCCCAGGCCACGCACGCATGGACATCGGGTGCCATCACAGCCTGCACACTCTCTCCTGGCCAGAAGTCGCCCATTCCACTCGCCCCAAACCACCCAGTCGATGCATTCCTTGCTTCCGAACCACTCCGCAGCTTCCGCTCAAGCGTTACGCCAGGATGAGTCGATAGAGGACTGACATCCGTGCCGTCGCGCGCCGATTTGCTCTCTATGAAGCATCGGCGAGCCGGCGGCCCGGCTCTCGGGGATTTGGCGACGCAGGAGGCGGAGCCGATGAAGGGAAGCGGGCGCAATCGACGACTCGGCGGCTGGACGATCGGGGCCATCCTGGTCCTGGCAATCGTCTGTCCCGCCGTGGCGCGTGCCCAGCTTGCCGAGCCGGCCGAACCCCGTCCTCAGCCCCGCTTGATCTATTACAAGAGCCGAGCCTTTCGCATTCCGGTCTCAATCCCGCCCGAAGTCCGTGGCATGGTCCGCGAGGTCCGGCTCTGGGTCTCCGACGACTTCGGCGCCCACTGGAAGGAACTCGGCCAGGCCCCGCCCGAGCGGCCCGAGTTCCCGTTCCGAGCCGCCCGCGACGCCGAATACTGGTTCGCGATCCAGACCGTCGACGTACAGGGCAAGATCTATCCGGCCGACGACCGCCCGGTCGAGCCTAGCCTCCGCGTGATCGTCGACACCGCGCCACCCACAATCTCGCTCGACCCCCACGGCCGCCGCGGAACCCAGGCCGCCGTGCGTTGGGAGATTCAGGACGAGAACCTCGTCCTTCGCACCCTCGTGCTCGAATACCAGCTCGAAGGCTCCGGCCCACTCGACTGGCGCACCGTCCCCCTCCGCGACGCCGATCTCAAGCTCAACGGCGCGAAAGCATGGGACGTCGGCACATCCGAGGCGGTCCGCGTCCGCGCGGCCGTGAGCGACCGGGCCAAGAACACGCGTCAGGTCGAAATCGTCATCGGTGACGGCCGGGCCGCGCCCCCCGGTTCCGTCGCCAGCGGCCGGACCGAATGGGATGAACCGCCGCCCCGCGTATCGCCCATAGCCGCCCGCTCGGGCCGGCAAGCGAGTTATGACGACCAGGAAGATCCGTTCGCCTCGGTGAAGGGTCGCGACCGCAAGGTCTCGGCCCGCGACTCGTTTCAGGACGATCCCGACGATCGATCCAACGAAGCCGACG
This sequence comes from Isosphaeraceae bacterium, assembly GCA_041750675.1. Taxonomy (GTDB): domain Bacteria; phylum Planctomycetota; class Planctomycetia; order Isosphaerales; family Isosphaeraceae; genus BPJS01. The sequence continues at coordinate 1,714 of JBGSYY010000320.1, forward strand.
ACTCCGGCTTCCTCCCCGCCCGCGACGAGCCTCCCAACCCACGCGAGCGTTCCGGAACGTCCAGCCCGACCTTGCTGGTCGGCAGTCCGCGATTCCCCCTCCAGTACGAGGTGGCCGACGCCGGCCCGGCAGGCGTTTCCAAGGTGCAGCTTTGGGTCACCCACGACGGCGGCCGGACCTGGTACCCCCAGGCCGAGGACACCGACCGCGTCAGTCCGTATTTGGTCGATGTCGGCGGCGAAGGGACCTTTGGACTCTGGCTCGCCGTCCAGGGCCTGTCCGGCCTGGGCGATCCGCCGCCCGCACCCGGCGACCGCCCCCAGATCTGGGTCGAGGTCGACAGCACACCGCCAATCGTCCAGGTTGACCCCGCACGAGTCGGCACCGGCCGAAGCGCAGGCAAGGTCCTGATCACCTGGCGCGCCAGCGATCCCCATCTCGCCGCCAGGCCCGTCCACCTCGCCTATCGTGCCGATGGCGGCGACGGCCCCTGGACCCGTATCGCCGGCTCGCTCGAAAACACCGGTCAGTATATCTGGACCGTGCCCCCCGGCGTCCCGCCCCGGTTCCGCGTGCGCCTGGAGGTCGACGACTCCCTGGGCCATCGCGGAGTGGCCGAAACCGGCGCAATCGTCGTCGACCAGGCCCGTCCCAAGGCCCGCATCATCGGCCTCGACCCCAGCGTTCGTACAGGCCAGATTCCCGACCAGGACTCGGTTCGCTGAGTCGAATCAGAGCAACGGTCCCACAAGCCGCGCCGTGTTCTCGGCGAACTGCGTCGGCCAGGTACGGGCGCTCCAACCCGCCCGGTCGAAGGGCATCGAGCGGTCGATATACGTCTGCTGAAGCCGGCGCAGCCGCGCGGCGAAGTCAGGGTCGTAAACCGCCAGGGTGATCTCGTAATTGAGCGACAGGCTGCGGGGGTCGAGATTCAGCGAGCCGAAGAAGGCGAATCGCCCGTCCACGCTGATCGATTTCGTGTGTAACAGGCCGGCGTCGAAACGATGGATCACCACACCGGCCGCCGCCAGATCGCCCTGAAAGGCACGACTGGCCAGATCGACCAGCTTCGAGTCATTTTTGGCAGGTAGAATTAAATGAACATTTACGCCGCGCAAGGCCGCCGACGCCAGCGCGTGCAGCATCGATTCATCGGGCACGAAATACGGCGTGGTCAGCACCAGCTCCTTACGAGCCTCGTAAAACGCCTGAAGCAAGATCGCCTTCATGGCGTCCGGCGGCGAGCTGGGTCCGGAGGCCAATAGCTGAATGGCGGATTCTCCCGCACCGGGCTGGGGCGGTGGTGACAGACTCGTCGCCGCACCATGATCGCCCATCGGCGAGACGCCGGTCGCAAGCTGCCAGTCTTCAAGAAACGTGACGCTCAGCGCCTCGACAATCGGCCCCTGAACGCGCACCATCGCGTCGACCCATTCTCCGACTCCCGAGTCTTGCTTGAAAAACCGAGGATCGGCGATGTTCATGCTGCCTGTGTACCCGATTTGCCCGTCGATCACGACGATCTTGCGGTGCAGTCTCAAATCCAGCCGCTCGAACAGGAACCGCCAGGGCTGAGCCGGCAGGGCGGCCTCGACGTGAACTCCCGCCGCTCGCAACCGCGCCAGCCACGAACTCGCCAGAAAGCTCTTGCTCCCAATGGCGTCGACCAGCAAGCGGCACGCGACGCCACGCTTGGCGGCGCGCTCGACGGCCTCGCCCAGCAAGTCGGCCCACCCGCCCGGAAACCAGATGTAGAACTCCAGCCAGCACGTCGATCGAGCGGCGTCGACATCGGCGGCAATGCGCTGAAAAATCGTCTCGGTCGAATCAAGCAGCTCCAAAGCGTTGCCGGGCAGGGGCGGGAAATTGATGCCGTTTTCGATCATCCGGGCCATCTCGGGCACGTCGACGGCCGCGCGGGGGTACCGTCCTGGAAGGCTTTCGAGCCACGCCTGATAGGGCGGGTGGATCTCGGCCGCACGCTCCACCCGCGACTTCCCCAGCCGCAGCTCGCCAAACAGCAGATAGATCAGCGCCCCGAAAAGCGGGACCGCCATCAGCACCGAGATCCAGGCCAGTGAAACGCCGACCGGCCGCCGCCGCATGATCACCCGAACCGTCAAACCAAGGCGAATCACGAAATCAAGGACCAGGAAAACTGTCGTAATCCATCCGGGATGTGACATAACTACGTTTCCCCATAACTTTCATCATTTCGGCAGAAACGATTCCAGGCGGGCGAGCATCTCGGTCGCGTTGGGGATTTCCTTGAACTTGACGATCGCCGACGGCAACTCGCCGCTTGCCCCTTCATCCACCTTCAGCCTGTCGGAAACGGCCAGCAGATACCGTGGCGGCCCATGCAACGGTAGCAGCCGAACCAGGCGATCGAGACTCGCGCGTTTCCAAAAGCCGAGAACCTCCACGTGGACATCCAAGCCCGTTGCACGGTGAATAAACCGGTAATCGGGTACCCAAACCCCCTCCCGGCCCAGCTCGACAATATCCGTGACCGGGTCCACTTCCCATGCGGGCGCAACCTGGCGAAACCGCTCCACAAAGGCGTTCACTTCCGCCGGAACATACTGTCCGCGCTCGTGGTAATGCGAAACCAGGCCGACCTCGGAATCGAGATAAAATGAACGTGCTTCCTTGCGCGGCCCCCAGCTCAGCTCGGCTTCAAGCCGAAACCGCCGGCAAAGCAAAATCGCCGGCAGAAACAGCGCGAACTGAAGTCCATACTTGGTCGTCGCGCTGAAAAGACTCAGCGGCCCGTCGATCTCCAGCCGATACCCCTCGGCGGCCGACCCCTCCGCGCGATGCAACAGCCGGTGGAACTTGAGCCAGCGAAAAAACTGGCGATACTGGGCCGGCGTGTCGTTGCGGATCTCCAGCCGCATCCGCACGCACTTGAGCAGAACAGCCTGCGCCAACGCCACGTTATAGCGGTCGATCAAGGCGGCCGGCTCCATCACCTCAAACTTGAGCAGCCGGTTCTCATCCTTCAAATCGGCAAAGAGCGATGCCCGGATTTGCTCCGGCGTGAGTTTCATCTCCTCACCGATTCGGCGAAGCACCCCGTCGG
>JBGSYY010000321.1:0-5712 GCA_041750675.1 Isosphaeraceae bacterium
GCGGCTTCCTGCGCCGGCCTCGACCCGATGCGCCGGCAGACAAGCCGGCCACAGCCGACAGTCTGGCACAGGGCCTGACGCTGGTACCAATCGACGGCCCCGCCGCCGCAGGCCGCTACGGTCTGGGCGAGGCCGCCCTAGGTGTCCTGGTGACTCGCGTCGATCCCGACGCCCCTCTGGCCCAGGTTCTCCAACCTTCCGACCTAATCCAGGGGATCGACGGATCGGCAGTGGAGAATCGCGACGACGTCATCCGCGCGTTGCAGGGAGCCGGTGATCACGCAATCCAGTTTCAAAGGATCGAAGACGGCACGCCCCGCGTCCGCATCGTTCAAATCGAGGAGACCTGAGACCAATCACCCGCCGTGTACGAATTGATTCTCGACGCGTGAAGCGAGACATCCCAGGGGAGCCGTCCCTTAATCGTTGAGCCTCATTGACCCTATCGAGTGAACCGAGAGAGACCCACACTTGCCCCGCCCGTCCACCACAGGCCGCCTCGACTGGCACGCCACTACGATCCTTTCGGTTCGCCGAGGCGGCGAAGTCGCGATCGGCGGCGATGGCCAGGTCACGCTCGGCAATACGATCATGAAGGCCGACGCGGTCAAAATCCGCAAGCTGCTCGACGGCCAGGTGCTCACCGGATTCGCAGGCAGCGCCGCCGATGGTTTCGCCCTGCTCGAACGGTTCGAAGGCCAGCTCAAGGCTCACAACGCCAATGTGCTCCGCGCAGCGACCGAGTTGGCCAAACTCTGGCGAACCGATCGCGCCTTGCGTCGCCTGGAGGCGCTTCTGGTCGTCGCCGACGCCCGCCACAGCCTCCTGCTCTCCGGCTCAGGCGACGTGATTCAACCGACCGATGGTCTCCTTTCAGCCGGCTCGGGTGGTTCATTCGCGTTGGCTGCCGCGCGCGCCCTGGTCGCACACACCACACTCCCGGCAAGCGAGATCGTCCGCGAGGCCCTCACCATCGCGGGAGGTATCGACATTTACACCAATGCCCACTTGACCATCGAGAGCCTGCCGTGTCTGAGCTGACGCCCCGCCAGATCGTCGCCGAGCTGGATCGTGATATCGTCGGCCAGAACGACGCCAAGCGCGCCGTCGCGGTCGCCCTGCGGAACCGCTGGCGTCGCCGCCAATTGTCCGACGAGCTGCGTGCCCAGGTCACGCCCAAGAACATCCTCATGATCGGTTCCACCGGCGTGGGCAAAACAGAGATCGCCCGACGCCTGGCCAAGCTTGTCGGCGCTCCCTTCCTGAAGGTCGAAGCAACAAAATTCACCGAGGTTGGCTACGTCGGCCGCGATGTCGAGAGCCTCGTTCGCGACCTTGCCGAAGCTTCGGCCTTGCTTGTCAAGCAGAGCGAGCGCGAGCGGGTTGAGGCGGAGGCCAAGTCGCGGACCACCGAACGGCTCCTCGATCTCCTCCTGCCCCCACCGCCCTCCTCCACGCCGATGGGCTGGATGGGCCAACCTTCGTCCCCGACGGAAACTGATCCCGAGATCGAACGCCGCAAGCGCAGCCGCGAAAAGCTCCGAACTCAACTGGAAGCGGGCGACCTGGAGGATCGCGAGGTCGAGGTGTCCATCCCCGGCCGTGCGATGGCCCCCGTCTCGATTCTCGGCGCGGGCAACATGGAACAGATGGAGATGGAGCTGCAATCGGTCTTTGAGAAGATCATGCCCAAGCCTACCCAGCAACGTCGAATGAGCGTGAGCAAGGCACGCCCCCTCATCCAGGCGCAAGAGGCCGAGGCTCTCATCGATCCCGAGCGCGTCCAGCGCGACGCGGTGACCCTGGCCGAAGAATCAGGAATCATCTTCCTCGACGAACTGGACAAGGTGGCTGGCGACGACAACGGCGGCGGCCGCGGCCCCGACGTTTCACGTCAGGGCGTCCAGCGCGATCTGCTGCCGATCGTCGAAGGCACGACCGTCAACACCAAGTATGGGCCAGTCCGCACCGACCACGTTCTCTTCATCGCCGCCGGTGCGTTTCACAAGGCGAAGCCCTCGGACCTCATGCCCGAGCTGCAGGGCCGTTTCCCCATCCGGGTCGAGCTGCAAGACCTAACCCGCGACGACTTTGTCCGCATCCTCCGCGAGCCGCGTGCCTCGTTGCTCAAGCAATATCAGGCGCTTCTGGCTACCGAGGGGCTTGAGGTCATCGTCACCGACGAGGCGATCGACGCACTCGCCGACCTGGCGTTTCACGTCAACCGCTCGACCCAGAACATCGGCGCACGTCGGCTGCACACCGTGCTCGAGCGACTGGTTGAGGAGCTGAGCTTCGAAGCCCCCGAGATGGACCAAAAGCGTTTTACAATCGACGCCGCCTACGTCCACGCACGGCTCGATAGCCTCGCCCGCGACGAGGATCTTAGCCGCTACATCCTTTGATGCGTTCGTCCCAACAACCGGCGCGAACCGCCGTTTCCCGAACCAAGATGGAGCGATCCCAAGCATGGACAACGCACCCGACGACCTTCCTCTGCTCAATATCTATGAAATCGACGACGCCGAGAAAGGCCGCACTCGCCACCTCATCGGTTTCATGGACCCCGTGCTCGCCGGCGCGATCGGCATCGTTTCGCACGCCATGGTGGGCGAGTTCACCCCGCGCGAAAACGGCGACTTCGACCCCGAGAGCTTCATCGTCAATCCGGAGTTTGTTCAGGTCGTCATTCGTTACATGAATCTCCAGCCGATCCACTCCTCACAGCTTGCCCAGGGCGCGCGGGAAATTCCCGGCCAGAAGCTCTACGTTGTCGATCCCCGTGCCCAGGTCGCCGATCACGAAGATCCGCCTGCCGAGGATATCTTGGGATGGTACCAGGTCGATTCATCGGGCGAGTTGCCTGCCGATTCCTTTCACTACAACGTCCAGCATGCCTGGTTTAGCCTCGAAACCGGCCTCTCCGGCTTGCTGCGTGATCCCATGTTCTATGCCTTCGTTCACCCCGAGGCCCATAAGCGCGTCGGCACGATCTGAGTTCGCCTTACGAACCAGCGACTGGCTCCATGCCTACGGGGCGATGATTGCCTTCGCGTGAAACGATCATCGTGTGGAATCCATGCAAGAGTCGGCCGCCCGCTCTCCCGCCAGCCAGCCGGTGCTCCAGGCCGCCTGAAAGTTGTAGCCGCCGATCCGGCCATCAAGGTCGAGAACCTCGCCCGCCAGAAACAGACCAGGCTGAAGCCGGCTCTGCAGGCTCTCGGCATCGACCTCGGCTAGCGCGACTCCCCCGCTCGTCACTTCGGCTTTGGCAAAGCCCAGCGTGCCCGCGATCGGGATTTTCAGCCCCTTGAGGTTCGCGATCAGGCGCTGGCGCTCATCGCGCCGCAGCTCCGGGCCGATGCGATCGACGGGGATGCCGCTCTGCTCGAGCAATGCATCAACCAACCGTCGCGGTAGACTCGCCGGCAAGAGGCTCGCAACCTTCGCGCGTCCCACTCGCACTGCCGCCGCAAGCTCTTGTTCCAACCGATCGAGCGTGATCGTGGGTATCCAATCAAAGCGGAGGGAAAGCGGTTCCAAATGCCGCGCGACGGTCCGACTGACGTCCAACACGGCCGGCCCGCTGAATCCCGCGTGCGTGAACAGGACCGCTTCGCGTCGACTGTCGAGCTGCCGAGCGCTTGTCGAGATCGTTTCGACAATCGAAGCCGTCGCATCGACCACCGTCACTCCGCTCAGCGAGCGAACCCACTCCGCGTCGACTCGCAAGGGAACAAGCGCTGGTTGAGGTGTAACGATCGAATGCCCAAACCGCCGCGCCAGCGCATAGCCGTCGCCCGTGGTACCGCAACCGGGAAACGACTGACCCCCCACGCACAGCACCACACGGCGAGCCTCGATACAACCCGCAGGCGTGCCCATCAGGAAGCGGACTTCGCTATTTCGTTCGGTGGTTTCGAGGCCCGTTACGGGCGTTAACGGACGCAGAACCGCCCCGGATCGTTCCAGGCGCCGGACCAATGCGTCCAGCACGTCGACGGCCTTATCGGAAACCGGAAAGAGCTTGCCGTTGCCCTCGATCTTGGTCGCGACCCCTTCCGCCTCAAACAACGCGACCGTGGCCTCGACGCCGAGTGCCTTCAGGGCAGGGCGAAGGAATGCCCCGTTCGCTCCAAACGCCTCAATGATGCTTGATGCCCCACGCGCCTCGCGCGGGTCGTAGGCGGGATCGATGGTGCCGGAAACCCCGCGCAGATTTCGCAATCCGCGTGCATTCGTAATATTGCAGCGCGTGCCGCCCGACATCAGGATCTTCACGCCCGGCCGGCGGTTCTTTTCCAGCACGACAACCCGGGCACCGCGTTCCGCTGCACGTATGCCCGCAAACAGCCCTGCCGCGCCTGCGCCCAGCACGGCGACATCCCAGATGGCTTCCGACGCCGCGGAATACGTCGAGTTGGAGCCGCTCAAACGTGCAGAATCGCGTCGCTCACGATCCCCTCGTTCTGAGTCGCCCGTTCGGGCCGCCCCTTGTGCAGCCAAACCAGCCGCTCGTGGTCGATGCCCATGAGCCGCAAGATCGTCGCATGCAAATCATGAACATGCAATCGCTCTTCAATGGCGTGCAGTCCAACCTCGTCCGTCGCGCCCACGGTCCGGCCGCCGACAATCCCCGCGCCGGCCATCCACATCGTAAACCCATAGGGATTGTGGTCCCGCCCGTCGCCCTTTTCCGACATCGGCGTGCGGCCGAACTCGCCACCCCAAACAACGAGCGTTTCCTCAAGCAGCCCGCGCCGTTTCAGATCCGTCAGCAGGCCGGCGACTGGCAAGTCCATCGACCGGCAATTGTCGGCGTGGTTCTTCTCGATCCCCGAATGAGCGTCCCAGCGGCTCCCCGCTCCGTGATAAAGCTGGACGAACCGCACCCCACGCTCCACCAGCCGCCGCGCCAGCAGACAGTTCCGCCCAAACGTTTCGGTCTCCTTCCGATCCAGGCCGTAAAGCCGGTTCGTCTCGTCGGTCTCCTGGGCAAGGTCGACCGCCCCTGGTGCTTCCGCCTGCATCCGAAAGGCCAGCTCGTAGCTCTTGATACGAGCATCGAGGTCAGAGCGACGTGCGTGTCCCATCGCATGTTCACGGTTCAGTGCGTCGATCAGTCCGAGTTTGTCCCGCTGACGCTCGGCGTCGATGCCCGTGGGCGTCGCCAGGTCGGAGATCGGCTCGGGGCCGCCCTCGATCCGAGTGCCCTGAAACGTCGCCGGCATGAATCCCGCACCCCAGTTTCGTGGCCCGCCCGACACGACGGCCTTCGGCGCGTCTTGCAAGACCACGTATTCCGGTAGATTCGCGTTCTCCGACCCCAGCCCATAGCTCACCCACGATCCCAGCGACGGCCGTCCCGCAAGGATCGACCCCGTATTCATCTGACACACGCCGCCCACGTGGTTCAGGCCATTACCCCAGCACGAACGAATGACGCACAGATCGTCGGCCTTGCCCGCAAGGTGGGGTAGCCAGTCTGACACCCACAGCCCCCCCGACCCATGCTGCGCCCATGTTCGCCTGGGTGCCAGCACCGGCGAATGAAACTCACCCATCGGCGTGATCACCGGCTTGAAGCTGGGTGGCAGCGGCTTACCCGCGAGTTGATCAAGCAACGGCTTTGGGTCGAACAGGTCGATCTGACTCGGCCCACCTTCCATGAACAAAAAAATGACACTCTTGGCCCGAGCGGGCTTGCGCCAG
>JBGSYY010000322.1:0-9673 GCA_041750675.1 Isosphaeraceae bacterium
TGCTCGATCACGGCGCGATACATATCGGCGATCCAGAGAGCGCCGTCAGGCCCGGTCTTGATCATTGTGGGACGGAACCAGGGATCGGCCGATGAGAGAAATTCTCGTTCGGTTTCGTCGGCGGCGCGTTGCCCCTGGTAGCTGGCCCCGTCGGGTCGAAGCACCAGCCGATGCACGAGATTATGCACCGGTTCGCTCACAAAGAGGCTGTTTTCGAAGCCGAGGCCGAGCAGGTCGTCGCGATAAGGCGAGGGGCAGTTGGCCGACGTCGCCAGCCCTGCGTTGTCGAGGTCGTTAAAGCGTGCGATGATCGGGCTGGCCGGGAACAGCCGACGATCCGGCTCCAGGCTCACAGCCGGCACGGCGACGGCCAGCGCGGGATTGCGGCCGAGCGCGGCGTCGTCGATCACGACATGCCTCGCCCATGTTGAGTTGTCGTTTGCGAACCAGTCCCCCCAGTCGTTTCGCTGGCGGCCGAACTGGCCCCGGCCGCTCGACAGGGCAAACTCGCCTGTGTCGGGCCGGAACCGGAAATCGCGGCCATTGAGCTTGTGTGTTATGCCAGTTTTGGTCGAGGTCACGCCGGTCTCGCTCGATCCATCCGCGCCATGAAGCCAGCCGTCGAGGCCCAGGGCGAAGCCGTTGACACGATGCTGGGGATTCAGCTCGTCGAAGCCGGTGAGCAAGACCTCGCGGGTGTCGGCCTTGCCGTCGCCGTTGGTGTCGGCCGCGAAGAACACATCAGGCGCAGCGGAAATGATCACGCCATTGCGCCAGCATTGAACGCCATTGGGATAATGCAGCCCATCCAGAAAAATCGTCGATTGGTCGTAGCGGCCATCGGCGTCGGTATCTTCGAGCACGCGCACGCGGCCGCCCGGCGACCCCGGTCCGCCGTCGCCGCCGAGCGGATAATCGCCCATTTCGACAACCCAGAGCCGACCATCCGCGCCGACGTCGAACGCCACGGGATCGGTAATGAGCGGCTCGCTGGCCACAACCTCCACGCGAAAACCCGGCCGCACCGCGAACGAGGCGAGCGCTTCGTCGATACCTCGCGCCCGGGTGGGCACGTCCTTGATCAGATCGGCGAAGGCGCGGCGATCGACGACTTGAGGCAAGTCGGCCGTGTCCTCGTTTTGCCACCAGAGGTGACGGGAGTGAACCCAGAAGCCGTTGCTGGAATCGGCGTTGGAAGTTCCTTGAGCGTCGGTCCTCGTGATTGGCGGCAGCGGCGTGTCACGGCTCAGCGACTGCTCGGGGGTCCTCGTCCCCTCCATCACCGGACGTGTCCAGCCGGTTTCCATCGAGTCAAACAGCCAGATGCCGAAATAGCCGGGATTGGAGCAGACCACATCATCGTGGCCGTCACGGTTGAGGTCGACAAATCGCGTTCCGGCGTCGGCGGTCGCCGATCCCAGTGCGGTGCCGTCGGCCTTGGCGTAGCGAGAGCCGGTGATCCGGGCTTGGCCCGGGAGCGCGAAGGGAAGTCGAACCCAGCGCGAACCGGCTTCATCCCAACGGTACGCCTGGTTCTGATCGAGGTTCGCGACGAGGAGTTCGTCCCGTCCGTCGCCGTCGAGGTCGCGGAGACGCACCCCGCGATCTTCACCAATTTCGAGGCTTTCGAATTCCTCGAGCGCAGCAAGCTGGGGATCGGCAAGCCAATCACCATCGCGATAGGTAAAGGCCCCGCCATGCTCTTCGCCGAGCTTGAGGACGGACGCCTGCGGTCCGCGCGGACGGCCGAATCGCACGCCGCGATCGACAATGGCCATCGGACTGGCCGGATTCGCCAGCCAGGAGAGCCTGAACGGGAATGGACCTTCGACCCAGCGGCCAAGGACGGCGTCCCAGCGGCGTGTCTTCTGGACCTTTTCCTTCGAAATGACCACATCGAGATATCCGTCGGCGTCGACGTCGAGAAGCCTAACACCCTGATCGCTGCCGTCGAGGCGGATGCCGGGGCTCGGCTTGCCACCGACGATTTCTTGAGACCGCTCGGCCACAGCTTCCCGTCGATTTTGAAAGGGCACTCCGTCCGTCACGCGGAGGCTCACACCATCGAGTAAGTTCTTGTTGAGCCGATTCAGCGCCTCGGGAAAGGTCAAAAACTTGACCTTCGGGCCATGCGTGGCCACGGCGTGGTCAATCAATTCCACCAATTGTTCCGGGGCGATCCATCCATACGGGTGGAAGACCATCGTCATCACGCCTTGCTTCTCGACCGTCAGATCGAGCGCCACCTTCATGTCCTCAAGGACCTTGGGATTCGCGGGTTTGAAGAGGTTTTGCCCCTCCCAATCGCTCGGGGCCATGCAGGGAAATTCCCAGCCCAAGCCACCGACCACATAGGGGTAAGGATAATTCTCGATCGTGTTCACGAAGGAAGGAAACGTCACATACTTGCGAAACCGTTCGCTGCCGTCGGGGTCGAGCACCATCGAGCGCGAGAGGCTGGAATCGTCGGGAGTGAAGACATGAAAGACCGAGGAGTCGACCTGGAGAAATCGCCCTTCCGTGCTTGCTCGATTGAAGATCTCCGCGAAGAACGTGGGGCTTACGCTGTTCATGCTGTCACAACAAGGCATGCGGAACGCGACAGGGGCGTTTCCCTCGATCCTGGCGATCTGGTCGATGCATTCGTGGTAGGTCTTGAGCGCGCCGGCGAAATCGCCTTTTTGCAGTAACGGACACGGGTGAGCTGCTGTGTGGCATTCGAGGGAGAGGCCTTCCTTGAGCCAGGCCGCGAGCTGCGGATTCGCCGGGTCGGCCTGGCTGGTCATGATGCTGACCGGCGCGCGGCCGTCGATCTGCTTGAGCCGATCGAGAATCGGCCGCAGGTAGGCTTCATACTTGGCTGTATCCTCGCGCATGTCGTCGATCGCCAGAATGACGACCGCCTCGACGCCCGGCTCGCCCACCCACATCGGCGTGGTGAGCTTGGGAAAGTTTTTGTGGACGTAGTAGGGATTGGTCGGGTCGTCCAGGTAGGCGAGCGACTTGCTCGGCGTCTCAGCGGCCGACGCAATACCGGCCCAGGCCAGCACCAACGCGATCCAATTCAGCCTCACCATGTCACCTCTCCGTCACTCGGTCGATCCGGGCGAAATACCGATCAGATCAAATTACCACCGCCGTCGCCCGACTGCGAAGCCGCAGCCGGGCAATGTGGTGAGATCTTGTGATTGAGAGTGAGCCGGCCGGGCCGGTTCAGGCCCGCCGCCGATCGGCTGAATCTGCGTTTCCCTCTGGTTTTGCCGATTGATCGTGCTGAGTGCCACGCAAGCCGAGTTGCACCAGGTCGCGATAACGGGAACTCCGGGCCGGCCCAGATCGTTGGCTTGAATTTGAACGGCGTCACGTTTGCGGATGAAGAGTCGGAGGTTCGCCAACGGCATCGGGGCGATCCGACAGAGCGGAAGGCTCGCTCACATTGTGGCGTTCCAGGCGCGCGGTCGAGAAAGACACGCGCCGGGGCGTACCGTTCTGGTAAAACAGTATGAGCAAGGGCTATCCACTGCTCATCCTTATCCGAGCCTTCTCGATCATGTCCACACGACGCTTCACGCTCGATTACGGTCGCACCGGCCTCCCCGTCGATCTGCCCGCCGCCAACCTGGTCGGCCCGCTGGAGATCCGAGCCGTGCCCCCGCTGGCCGATCCGGAAGCGGCCATCGAGGCCGCGCTGATCCAGCCGATCGCCAGTCCGCCCCTGGCGGAAATCGCTCGGGGCAAAGCCAGCGCGTGCATCCTCGTCTGTGACATCACTCGGCCCGTCCCCAACTCGATCATTCTCGGGCCGATGCTCCGCACGCTCGAAGCAAGTGGCGTACCTCGCGACCAGATATTGATCCTCGTCGCCACGGGACTTCATCGGCCGAGCACCGAGGCCGAGCGCGTCGAGATGCTCTCGGCCGAGATCGCTTCGACTTATCGCGTCGAGGATCATCACGGCACGATTCTCGATGAGCATACCTATCTCGGCACGACGGAAAACGGTGTCCCCGCCTGGATTGACACTCGCTACGTTTCAGCCGACCTCAAGATCGCCACCGGTCTGATCGAGCCGCATCTGATGGCGGGCTACTCGGGCGGACGCAAGCTGATTTGCCCGGGCATCGCCGCCCTGGAGACGGTCAAAGTCTGGCACGGCCCCAGGTTTCTCGAACATCCCAAGGCCGATTGTGGGTTCCTCGATGGCAACCCCGTGCATGAGGAGAACACGCGGATCGCCCGGCTCGCGGGTTGCGACTTCATCGTCAATGTGACGCTCGACGACAAGCGGCGCGTGACCTCGGTCGTCGCCGGCGATATGGAAGCCGCCTTCCTGGAGGGCGTCCGATTTGTCCGCGACGTGGTGAAGGCTCCGGTCGCCTCGGCCTGCGATATCGTGGTCACGAGCGCCGCGGGCTATCCACTCGACACCACCTTTTATCAGGCCGTGAAGGGACTGACCGGCTGCCTGCCGATCGTCAAGCAGGGGGGAACCATTATCCTCGCCGCCAGCATGACCGAAGGCGTCGGCAGTCCTGAGTTTCAGTCGTTGTTCCGCGAAAACGACAGCCTGGAGACCTTCATGCACCGGATCCTGGGCAAGGATTATTTCGTCATGGACCAGTGGCAGCTTGAAGAACTGGCCAAGGTCCGCCGCAAAGCCCGAGTGCGGATCGTCAGCGATGGCCTGCCCGCTGAGGTGCTTCGAAGCCTGTTCGTCGACCCCGCGGCCAGCGTCGAATCCGCCGTCGCGGAGGCCCTGGTCGAGTATGGCCCGGATGCCACCATGGCCGTGATTCCCAAAGGCCCGTACGTTTTGCCGGTCCTCGAATCCGCGTGAGGTCCGAGCGGCCAGCCGGGGCGTTCCGAATGGGCGAGAAAAGGCTATCCGCCAAGGCCCGCGTGCAGCCTCAAGATCCGCCGCACCTCTTGAGCCGCCTCCGGCGTTTCATTGGCCAGATGATTGTGCTTCACGACCAACTCCGAGGCCGCCCCATCGCGATGGGCACTCTCGTACGACACCACGCCGTCCGTCCACATCGAACGCGGAGCCATCGGCCACATCGTCGCGACGATCGAGTGATACTCCACCCCCGGCGCGATGGGCAGGCCGCTCAGAGTTTTCAGGATTGGGCTATTCCATTCCAGGTTGTCAATGCTGTTCGGCGGCCGCCGCCGGAACTCGGGCAAAAAGACCTGCTCCCCGTTCATCTCGATGATTTCGGTGTGCATCTTCTCAATCTGCTCCGGCCGGCTAACGAGCGCTGAGCTAATCCGCCCGATCGCCCGGTTCGCGGTATTGCTGCCCCGATGGGGTGACGCGATATAGACGACCCGGCGCACGGACGGCTCCGGTTCAAAGTAGAGCATCTGACTGAGCTTCGCTTGCGTTTCCGACGACATCTTCACATCGGAGATTGGGCGGGTGAACAGCCCCGCCTCAAGCGCCCGACCGCTACTTTGCACCAGTTGCTTCGTCAACACGCCGCCCAGGCTGTGGCCAACGACAACCATCTGATCGAGCGCGGGGTCGGCATGCGTCGGGTCGATCGACTCACGCAACGCGTGCAGCTCACCCCTGATTCGTAAGGCCGAGGACATCAGCGTCGCACCCGTCGGATAATACGCGAACCAGAACTCATAGCGGTTGCGGAGGAATGGGTCGGCCTGCAGGCGGTTCACCATCTTCATCCAGGCCCCGGGGTTTGAGGCAAGCCCGTGGATGAAGAGCACGGGAATCTTGCCCGGCTGATGGGGCGCTTGCATCAGGATCGCGGGTGCGACGGAGAATTGATCGGGCCGAAGCAGACCACCGAGGGCAAGGTCCGCAAGCCTTGTCTCGTCCTGGAGGAACTGTGATTCCAGCGCCGCGGTGAGGTCTCCCGCGAGGCGAATCTCGCCACCGCTGCCGGCCAGCGGGATCGTCGCCTGAACTTTGGGATCGAAGAGCCCGAGCACGACCGGCGCGGTTCGCCATGCGCCGTACTCCAGCCCACCCTGGGTCGAGACCACCCCGGTCGCCGGTGTGTTGAGCTTCTCGGGAAGGAATCGGTCGGGAGATTGGCGGCGATTATGAAAATGACTCACGGTGACAAGCGGCACACCCAGCCCGTTCCAGCCGACGTGTTCGAGATTCTTTACATCCAAGTCGGCGGCGACCCAAATCTCGTTCAAGGGCAGACTCGCCAGGGCTGCACTGGGGCTGGCGACCTCGACACCCGCCGCGGCCAGGTGGCTCCGCCATTTCGGATTCCCGGCCTGGGGCACGGCCCCCGCGCAACGCAAAAGTTGCGATACCGCATGGTTGTGCCGGGCGATCGCCTGAGATCGCAGCACATTCGCATCCTCGCCCGTTTCGTTCCTTGCCAGGGCGAACCTGGAATACGCGGCGGCATCGCGGAACCAAGGAAGTGCGGTCAGGGGGTCGGCCTTGAGCCGGCGAGAACCGATCCGATCCGCCAGATTCGCAAGGGCGACGAGCGATTCCGTCGAGGCGTACCCCGGGCGTTCCAATACCTGCGCCAGGCTGACGAAGGCTCGCTCCTCCTCCATTGACGCGGTGCGGTGAAACCGACCAGCCGCTCCGATCGCGGCGTGCGTCCGAAATGCACGCTCCTGAACGACAGGCGTTCGGCACCCGGTCGCAACGAGAGATCCGACCAATGCCAAGAATGCCGCGGCGTTCCTTCGACTGCCCATAGCCGGCACTCCTTGCCGAAATTCTCGATCCGTCTCGCAAGCAACCGGGAGCCGAGCGACTCAAGCAATTCGTCGCGTCACCCCTCGGTAGCGACTCAGCGAGTCCCACCGACGTCCTCGCCTCGTTCACCGACCGGCAGCCTAACTCCTCTATTCGGCAAATTGGGAGAATCTGTTGAGAGTCCACGCGCGGCGCCGGCACTGCTCAATCATTGCAGAGACTCATGGTTGTGATGGCTTTGTGCCCTTCAAAGATACCAGTCGATGACCGAGCCGATCGAGCGGAGCCCCGATGCAATTTGCAGACGACACGCCCCCCGAACCAGGCCAAGGTGCATACCAAGGCTCGACTTACGGCCACTCCTGAAGCGGCCGTCAAGTGCCCGCTCGTGGGTGCTCCCAGGGGACGAGTTCACAATCTCAGCCGCGGCTACTTGTCGGAAGGACGATCCCGCAGACAATTTTTCTATAAAGAAGTTCGCCAACGCAGCGTGTTTTGACGCTCAACTGCATTAGATCGACTCACGGATCGCGTCAGCGGATTGGGATTTTACTCAAGCCCTGAGCGTTATTGGTTTAATGCACGGAGATCGGCCAGCCCGGCCTTCGTCGCGAGGGAGGTCGTATTGTCTCTACGAAAAAGCTGGTTATTCATCCTGCCTGTTTTGACTGCATTCGCGCTGGCTCAGTCTGGCTTCTTCGCGGGCTTCAGAAACGGTCTGCCACCGGTCACGCCTCAAACGCCCGGCGAGAAGTTCGCTGCCACGTTTGGCGAGGCCATGAAGGCTCAAGGCAATTGGATGGCAGCCTTCAACGCGGCCCAGACGGATGCCGAGCGAGCGCGACTGTTTGACGACCGCAGGCAGCTCGAAGCGACCAGCAAGAGCTTGGTCGAACTGGCCACATCCCTTGGCGACCGAAGCCCGCTGGCCGTGGAATCCCTTGTGTGGGTCATGACCCACCTTCCCGAAAGCGAAATCGGCCGCGAGGCCGCGGCACTGCTTCTCCGCGACTTCGGCACGAGTCCCTTGCTCCAGCCGATCTGCACTCGACTTGCCGAGAGTCGCTCCGAGTTGGCGGTCGAGACACTCCGAAAACTGACCGAGACTACGACCATTCCGGCTGTCCTCGGGTCCGCCGAACTGGCACTCGGCGAATTGCTCAAGGTCAAGGCAGAGCAATCGGGGTGGTCTCATCCTCAACAGGCTCAGGCATGGAGTGCGGAAGCAGAGAGTCTGTTCGCCAAGAGTATGACGAATTCGCCGGAGACCACGAGCCAGTCCCGAAATCAAACCGGTTTCGATGCCTCGCCCCGCGATCAGGCCGAGGCCAATCTCCGCGAGATCCAGACCCGCCGTGTCGGTAAGCCCGCTCCCGAGATCGAAGGCCCAAATCTACGCGGCGAGACGATGCGATTGAGCGATCACCGCGGCCGCGTTGTTGTCGTTTCGTTCTGGGGCAACTGGTGCTCGCTCTGCGTCTCGATGCTGCCCCACGATCGTGAGCTTGTGGAGCGAATGAAGGGACGACCCTTCACGTTTCTCGGCGTCAACAGCGACAACGACCCGTCGATCGTCCTCAAAAAGGTTGAGGAAGGCTCGATCACCTGGAATTCGTGGAGCGATGGCGGCGAAACCCGTGGGGGAGAAATCGCCGAGCAATGGAACGTTAAGTCCTTGCCCTGCGACTACATCATCGACGCCAAGGGCATCATCCGGCATAAGGTCGGACCACGCCCGGACGAACACGACACGGTCTATATCAAGGATGCGGACGGCAAAATCGTCAATCGCTGGAAGTCGCGCGCGGAGGAGATCAGCACCGTCGTCGAAGCCCTCGTTCGTGAGGCTGAGGCGGAGGCCGCTTCGTCGGCCTCCTTGTGAGCAAGCAAAGCGAATTGAAGCGTTCGAGCGGCTGAGTCGGGTGGCTTCGATCGCTCTGTGATGCACATGCCAGCTAACGATCGCGAGCCGATCGCATGGTGCCGCCTCCCATACCAGTCATCCCCGCGAAGACGGGGCTTCAGGGTACACGGCTTCTCGCTTTCACCTCAACCTGAGAACAAATACCCCGTTCCGGCTCAGGCGTGAACCATCCGCCAACTGAACACGCGCACCCGCCTGCCTTCGGGATCAAACAGACGCGCCTCGCGGTAGCCTTCGCCCAGCGGGCTGTCGAAGGGCTCGCTCACGGTGACGCCTCGGCCCACCCACGTCATGTAGGCTGCATCCACATCTCCCAGGTGGAGAACCAGATCCGCGCCGACGGCATAAGGCTCCCCCTGCTTCAGGGAAAGGCGAAACTCACCCAGCTTCAGGAGTGCGAACCCATGAGGCTCATCCACGCGCTCGACCTCGAAACCCAGCACGTCGCGATACCAGGCCAGGCAGTCCAGCAAACTATTGACGCGCAGCTCGACCATGTACAATCGCATATCAAACCTCTCTCCGCGAAACCACTTGCGATCGCCGTATTGCAGTTGACCGGTTCGGCGAACTCCCTAAAATTCTCCCTTGAATACCTGGTGGGAAACAAGGTCCGAGAAAGGCCAAATCACGCCGCTCATGTCGTCCATCCTCTGGCAGCCGATTCAGTCTGACGTCATCGACGCCGTCTATCACGACGCCGACGCGTGCTTTTTGTACATCCGTCTCAAATCGGGCAAGTCGTATCGATACGCCGACGTCCCCTGCTCGATCAACGACGCCTTCATGCACGCCCAGTCGCCCGGTCGGTTTTATAACGAGCGGATCAAGGGCCAGTTCGATTCGGAGCAGCTTGTCGAGATCGAGAAGCCCGTCACCGTCCCCACCGAGCCGCCCACCAGCGACCTGGAACAGGTCCGGCTCGAAAAGCTCGACCAGCTCGCCGCCCTGGGCGTCGATCCCTGGGGCCATCGGTTCGAGAATCATCAGCCGATTGGCCAGGTCCGCCAGCTTGAGGCCGCGCCCAACGGCTCCGAACAACCTGGCCCCAC
>JBGSYY010000323.1:0-8498 GCA_041750675.1 Isosphaeraceae bacterium
GACGCGCCCATCTCCTCGTCGCTGCCACCGACCGCCTCGAACAACTCTCCGCTCGCCGACCGCCCGACCCTTTCCTCGCGTCCCGTCTCGATCGCGAAGGGGTCGCCCGCCACGCCTGGCTCCAGCCCGACCACGTCATCGCCGATCTCGAAGCCCGCAACGACGCCCTTCCCGAAATCAATCGCACGCTCGCCCTCGCCGAGCTGAACCTCCGCGCCGGCCGTACCACCCCCGAATGGGCTCGCGATCGCGCCATCATCCACTATCGCGACGCCGCCGCGTATGCCTCGCTTGCGCTCAGCGAACCATCCTTCGCACCCCTTCAGCCTCTTCTCGCCGATCGGGCCATTCACCTGCACAACCAGGCCGTGGCCCAGCTCGTCCACATGACCTGGATCGCCGATCTGCACCCGAATCGCGACTGGGCCGATGCTCTCGAGCCCTGCGGTGTTCACTTGATCGCCACCGATCCGTTTCTTGACCCATCGCGAATCACCGACATCAGTCTCGCCGCCGATTACCGTGTCATCGGAATGCAGCACCGCTACAGCACTGACGGCCTGGGCGTCCCACTCGTCGTCCATCGCGATATCCCCGACGACCAGCCCCGTCACCCCGAAGAACGCTATTATCCCAAGCAAACCTGGGCGCCTGCCACCGCCATCGCCAGCCCCGCGGGCACTCTCGCCGGCGGTCACTGGCGCAACCAGCCCATCAGTCTCCTCCTTCGCTATCCCTTCCAGAAAAACTCCCTCGATCTCGGCGGCCTTACCATCCCGCTCGCCTCCGACCTCACCACCTCCCTCGCCGTCCACGCCGGCCATTCCGACCTCAAAAAAGTCATCCGAGCCGGCCTCCTCACCGGCCAGTTTATGGGCAGTAGCCTCGAATCCGGCATCGTCATGCTCCAGCCCTATGAGCCTGGCAAAATCCCCGTCCTGCTCATCCACGGCCTTAACGACAGTTACGCCACCTGGTTCCAGGTCCTTAACCACCTGCGGAACGATCCCAGCCTCGCCAGTCGCTACCAGTTCTGGCTCTATTTCTACCCAACCGGAAATCCCGTCATCACCTCCGCTGGCGTCTTGCGCAAGAATCTTGCCGACGCTCGCTCCCACTTCGATCCCAACCACACCGATCCCGCCTGGGACCAAACCGTGCTCATCGGCCACAGCATGGGCGGCCTGCTCGCCCGGCCCATGATCCAGTCCAGCGGCGATAGCCTCGAAAAAGCCATCTTCACCCGCCCACTCGAACAGGTCCGTGCCGGGCCGAAGCTCCAGGAATTCCTCTACCAAACCCTTCGGTTTCACCCCGTTCCCGAGGTCCGCCGCGTCGTCTTCATCGCCACGCCCCATCGCGGCAGCCACGTCGCCAGTCAGTTGCTCGGGCGCGTGGTCAACTTGTTTGTCGGCACCACCGCTCCCATCGCCCAGGCCGCCCAGCAAATCCGCGCCGACAACGGCCGCGACGTATTCCAGCCCTCGTTCCGTCTCCGCCACCTCACCAGCGTCGCCAACCTCCGCTTCAACAGTCCAGCTCTTCAGTTGCTCGACCAACTCCCCTTCAACCCCACCGTTCCCTATCACACCATCTGTTTCAGAATGGGCACCGAGCGCGTCAGCGTCCCCACCGACGGCGTCGTCCCCTACGACAGCGCTCATCTCGACGGAGCCGCCTCCGAACTCATCCTGCCCGGCACCCACCTCAGCCACCAGGACCCCGCCGTCACCACCGAGCTGAAACGAATCCTCTTCGTTCACCTCGCCTCGATTCCACCCTTCGCACCCCTCGCCTCCCCCCAGGCCGCCGCCTTCGTTCCTCCGTCGATCACGCCATCCTTCGAGCCGCCTTCGGACCTCCCGCCCCCGCTCCTCCCTCCCCCCGCCAACCCTCTCGAAGCTACACTGGAATCGCCTTGATTTCTCTCGCCTCGCATTCCTCTTCAGCAACGATAAGACTCACGCACATGGCCGAGATCCACCCCTTCCGCGCCCTCCGGTACGACATGACTCGCGTTGGCGCTCTCTCCGATGTCGTCGCCCCCCCCTACGACGTCATCGACCCCGCCCTCCAGCAAAAGCTCTACGACCTCAGCCCCTACAACGCCATCCGCATGGAGCTCAATCGCGACGAACCAGGCGACTCCCCCGACGCCCGCTACGACCGCGCCGCCGCCTTCCTCCGCGACTGGCGAAAAGACGGCATCCTCCGCGAAGACCCCGCCCCTGCCCTCTACCTCTACCACCAAGTCTTCGAGGTCGACGGCCAGACCCACACCCGCAAGGGCTTCTTCGCCCGCGTCCGCCTTGAGCCGTTCGGCACGGGCCAGATCTTCCCCCACGAGCAAACCCTCTCCGGCCCCAAGGCCGACCGCCTCAAGCTCTACCAGGCCACCGGCACCCAGCTCAGCCCCATCTTCGGCATTTATCCCGACTCCGCCGGCGAAATCCTCGCCGCCGTCGAGGCCGGCCTCCGCGACCGCACCCCGCTCGAATCGGTCGACCACCTCGGCGTCGTCAACCGCCTCTGGCCCGTCGCCGATTCCCAGGCTCACACCCTCGCCCAGGGCCTCATGACCGACCGCCCCATCTTCATCGCCGACGGCCACCATCGCTACGAAACCGGCCTCGCCTACCGCGACGCCCTCGCCGCCGCCGACCAAATCTCCGGCCACGACGACCCCGCCAACTTCTGCATGATGATGCTCGTCGGCATGAACGACCCTGGCCTCATCATCCAGCCCACCCACCGCCTCATCTCAGGATTCCCCGGCCTCACCGAGTCCACCCTCGCCGAACAACTCGCCGGCGAGTTCGACCTCGCCTACGAAGGCACCGGACCGGAGGGTGCCCGCAAATGCTGGGAAGAGATCCAGCTCTGGGGCGACCAGGACATGCTCGCCTTCGGCACCACCGCCGACGACGGCCGCTGGCTCACCGCTCGCCTCCGCTCCGACGCCACCATGGACCGCCTTCTCCCCAACCAATCCGCCGACTGGCGCGCCCTCGGCGTCAGCATCCTCCACGAGTTGGTCGTCAAGCATTCGCTCAAAGACGCCGGCAACGGCACCTCATCGTTCCGCTACGTCCACCGCCTCGACGAAGTCATCGACGACATGGCCGCGAAAAGCTGCGACCTCGCCGCCCTCGTCCCGCCGGCCACCATGGAACACGTCGAATCCATCGCCTCCAACCTCGAAAAAATGCCTCCGAAAAGTACATACTTTTATCCCAAGATTCTTACGGGACTTTTGTTCAACCCGCTACGATAGGCCACAACAGCGCGTGTCGGGGCTGATCAGTCCATTCCTACGTTCACGAATCCACCGACTTGCGGATCGCGTTCACCCAGTACATCTCGCCTATTTCTCACCGATCAAGCATCAGTCGCTGATCAATCACGCGAGGAAACTACATCCCCAGTTGCTCGAGTGGCCGCCCGCTGCCAAGTTCCGGGTGGCGGGAGCTTGCACCACATCGACGCCTCCGCCCGCGTTCGCCGCGATGGCACCTTGTCCCCACTTCACCGACTCGCACGCGCTCGAAATCATCCTCATCAACCGCAAAGAACTCCACTCCGCCGGCGCAGGCGAAGCCCCAATTATCACCATCGCGCCGGCAATTGCGAACTCAAGCCAAAACGCGATTGGCGTTCGCTCTCGCTCCCTGCGGCTGGCCGCCGCAGGCCCTCTCTCAGAGTAGCTTGTTGATAAACAATAAGATATCGGAGCGTCTTAATGCGTTAGCCAGTCGTTCATGATCGCCGTCACCCGCTCCGCCGCATCCTGCTGCACGAAGTGCCCCGCCTTCGGAATCGTGACGAGTGTCAGCTCATTGTCGATCCACTTCCACGTGTCATTGAGTGCCCCCGGCAACAGCGCCACGTCATCCAGCCCGTGAATCATCAGGACCGGACATTGCACGTTCGGCATCTCGGGTACTTCCAGCTTCTCAAACGGCGGTCTCGGAAAGTTCGCCCGGTAGTAGTTGAGCATGGCCTCAATCGACGACTTCCCAAACGCCGCCACATACTGCTTCCGAGCCTCCGCGTCCGTCACCCACGCCGCCAGCATCGCCGGCAGCAACACCTTCTCCGCGCCTTCCTTTTGAAACCCCACCGCATACTGGCTCGCCCGCTGCTGCGCTGGGTTGTTCGCCAGTTCGCGCGTCAAGCTCTTCGGATGCGGCAAATTCAAAATCACCAGCCGCTCGACCCGTTCGGGTTTCCCCATCGCCGTTGTCCACGCAATCATCCCACCCCAGTCGTGCCCCACCAACGTGAATCGCTCTGCCTCAAAATGGTCGGCCACCGCCAGCACATCGCCGACAAGCTTCTCCATCGCATAGTTCTCGACCCCCTCCGGATGACCACTCTCGTTGTACCCCCGCAGGTCCAGCGCCACGACCTTGTGCGACTTCGCCAGCTCCGGCATCTGCCTGCGCCACGTATACCAGTAATCCGGAAACCCATGCAGCAAGATCACCACCGGCCCCTGGCCCATCGTCACGCAATGAATCTTCACGCCCCCGCTGTCGACGAACTCCGATCGCGCTCCCACCAGTTCCTGGCCAAACGTCGTCGCACTCACAATCCAACCGAAAATCAATAACGACAACATGCGTCGAAGCTCTGCCATCGAATCACCCCCCCCCCCCGGTGTGCTTCTGCGTAGTTCGACACCAACGACGACCAATGAACTGGGGAATGGCCTCAGGTCGTCAACCTGCCGAATCCCAGAGTGTTAAGCACACCAAGCCTACTCGCTCCGCTTCGCCGCCAGTAGCAGCCGCTTCCGACCCGACACCACAAATCTCCTCCCCCCGGAGCCACCGCACACAACCCCAGTATCCCAGCCGACATCGTGAACCGCTCCTTCCCACATCGTGTCGATGCCGACGTTCCTCACGCGATTCACGTCTCTCACCCAACCCTTCGCCGGTCCGTCTCCGCGCGTTTCCTTGGCTTCTCCACCGCGATCCAGCTTTTCACACAACAGGCCACTCTCCCGCCTCCCCTTCCCCATCCCCCAGCCGCTACGATACGCTTCAATCGTTCGACACAAGCGTCACTTTCCGTCCCACAACCACAAGGAAGACCAAAAGGGTCCGACTTCTCCCCATGGAAACCATGAATGCCCTGGTCAAAAAAGAAGCCAAGCCCGGCCTCTGGCTCGACCAGGTCCCCGTCCCCCAATACGGCATCAACGACGTCTTCATCAAGGTCCTGCGTACCGGCATTTGCGGCACCGACCTTCATATCTATAACTGGGACGAATGGTCTCAGAAAACCATCCCCGTCCCCATGGTTGTCGGCCACGAGTTCGTCGGCGAAATCGTCGCCGTCGGCTCCAACGTCACCGACTTCCACATCGGCGAAATCGTCTCCGGTGAAGGCCACGTCGTCTGCGGTCGCTGCCGCAACTGCCTCGCCGGCCGCCGCCATTTATGCAAGGACACCAAGGGCATCGGCGTCAACCGCCCCGGCGCGTTCGCCGAATACATCGCCCTGCCCATGTCCAACGTCTGGGTCCACGACACCCACATCCCTCGCGACGTTCAGTCGATCTTCGACCCCTTCGGCAACGCCGTTCACACCGCCCTCCAGTTCGACATTCTGGGTGAAGACGTCCTCATCACCGGCGCTGGCCCCATCGGCGTCATGGCCACCGCCGTCGTCCGCCACGCCGGCGCACGCCATATCGTCGTCACCGACCTCAATCCCTACCGGCTCGCCCTGGCCAAAAAACTCGGCGCGACCATCGCCGTCGACCCCCGCGAAACTCCGCTCGCCGAGGTCCAAAACCAGCTCGGCATGAAAGAAGGCTTCGACGTCGGCCTCGAAATGTCCGGCTCCCCGATCGCCTTCCGCGACATGCTCGCCAATATGTGCCACGGCGGCAAGGTCGCCATGCTCGGCATCCCCTCCGGCGGCGAGATCGCCATCGACTGGAACACCGTCATCTTCAACATGCTCACCATCAAGGGCATCTACGGCCGCGAGATGTACGAGACCTGGTACAAAATGACCGTCATGCTCCAATCCGGCCTCGACATCGAGCCTGTCATCACCCACCGCTTCCCCTACACCGACTTCCAAAAAGGCTTCGACGCCATGCTCTCCGGCAACTGCGGCAAGGTCGTCCTCACCTGGGCAGAGGGATAGGCCGTTCGCCGAGTCAGGCCCGTTCCTCGCGACATCGAGAGTCCTCGCGTCGCGATCCAGCTCCGGTCATCCTCATCGATATCGGTCCCTTGATTACGCAGCCGGCTTCTCCGATGGCAGCGTGGAGTTGATATCGACCGTGACGTTTCGAGCTCTCAATCGCTCAACGCTTGTTCCACTGGATGAACTGTTCCCTGAAGACGGGTCCTAACCAACCGCCGCCACGACTCCAGTCATCAAGATCTATCGCTTCGATTTCTCCTGACCGTTATCATCGAAATAAATCCGCATGTGTCCCCATACGAGCCAGATAAACCGCTTCGCCGTCAAGTCGATAGATGAGGATCCAGTCGGGCTCGACGTGACAATCTCGAAAACCTTCCCATTCCCCCTGCAACGTATGGTCGCGATGCCGTGGCGGCAGCTCCTGACGCTGGCGAAGCAATTCGACGATCTCAAATAGTTTCTCCATCGCCTTTCCGCGTTTCTTGACTCGTTTCGCGTCCCTCGCAAAGGCGGCAGCTATCACCACCGTCCGAGGCGGCAAGTCGACTCCGCTCATGGCCTCAAAGTCCAAGGGCTTCAAACATTTCTTGCGTGTCCTTGTACGATGTCAGACCTCGGCCTTCCTCGACGTCTCGCATCGCCTTCTGTGTCGTCGCGTTCGGTATCTTCACCTCGAACGGCAACCCCTTTTGCAGTTTTATCTGTGTGTACAACAACCGGATTACCTCGCTCGCCGACAGGCCAAGCTTCGCCATCACCGCTTCAGCATCGGCCTTCAATTTCGCATCTACCCGAGCCCGAATTGTTTCGGTCTTTGCCATGTCTCAACCTCCGACACTAATGTACCCCGGAGGGGGTACAAAATCAATTCAATTACCACGCCTTGTCACAACCACCGCCACCCCCTAGCTTCATAAGGTGGCCATCCCCCACCAGCGCGAAACGTCTCAGAAATCGATGCCCCTGAGCGATCTCCACCCAACGGAATTTCTATGCACGCCCCCCTCAAATCCCACCTCGCCGCCCAGCTCGAAGAAATCAAATCCGCCGGCCTCTGGAAGTCCGAGCGCGTCCTGACCACCCCTCAGGACGCCCACGTCGGCGTCACCACTCGTTCAGACCACGTTCTGAACATGTGCGCCAATAACTATCTCGGCCTCGCCGATCACCCCGAGGTCGTCCAGGCCGCCCACGACGCCCTCTCCCGTTGGGGCAACGGCCTCGCCTCCGTCCGCTTCATCTGCGGCACGCAACAACCCCACAAGGAATTGGAAACCGCCCTGAGCACGTTCTTGGGAACCGACGACACCATCCTCTATTCCTCCTGCTGGGACGCCAACGGCGGCCTCTTCGAAACCATTCTCGGCCCCGAGGACGCCATCATCTCCGACGAGCTGAATCACGCCTCCATCATCGACGGCATCCGCCTCTGCAAGGCCAAGCGATTCCGCTACAAAAACAACGACATGGCCGACCTCGCCGCCAAGCTCGAAGAGGCCAAAGACAGCCGCTTCAAGCTCATCGCCACCGACGGCGTCTTCTCCATGGACGGCATCATCTGCAACCTCAAAGGCGTCTGCGACCTCGCCGAGAAACACAACGCCATCGTCATGGTCGACGACTCCCACGCCGTCGGCTTCCTCGGCAAGCACGGCAAAGGCTCCATCGAGCACTGCGGCGTCATGGGCCGTGTCGACATCCTCACCGGCACCCTCGGCAAGGCTCTCGGAGGCGCATCCGGCGGCTACACCAGCGGCCCCAAGGAGGTCATCGACCTCCTCCGCCAACGCTCACGCCCCTACCTCTTCTCAAACTCCGTCGCCCCCCCGATCTTGGGAGCAAGCCTCAAGGCACTGGAGCTTTGCACCCGCTCCACCGACCTCCGCGACCGCCTCGAAGCCAACACCAAATTCTTCCGCGACGAGATGACCCGCCGCCAATTCAACATCATCCCCGGCGAACATCCCATCGTCCCCATCATGCTCGGCGACGCCGCCCTCGCTGGCCGTTTCGCCGAAAAGATGCTTGAAAAGGGGGTTTATGTGATCGGCTTCTTCTACCCTGTCGTCCCCCAGGGCAAGGCCCGCGTCCGCGTCCAGGTCTCCGCCGCTCACTCCCGCGACGATCTCCAGTTCGCCATCGATGCCTTCACCGCCGTCCGTTCCGATCTCGGCCTATGAACCGACCCGATGCCCTCCTCCTCGGCCTGGCCGCCTTCTGTTTCGGGCTTTACGGAATGATTCGCCTGCTCGCCCGCCTCATCGCGGGCGTCCTTCCCGGTCGCTATAGCGCCTATCGCCAGCTCGCCGCCCGCCACCGAGGCCGCA
>JBGSYY010000324.1:0-11447 GCA_041750675.1 Isosphaeraceae bacterium
TGGTCGGCGGCCGCTCCGGTGATGGTTGGCCCAGGCTCGATCACGTAGAGCCGATTCATGATCGCGGCGGGGTCGGAGGCGACGGCCTCGCGGCGAGCGGCGAACGCGCGGGCGTCGGCGAGCTTGGCCGGGCCCCAGCCGAATAGGTCGGCATCGAGCGAGACAATCAAATCCGCCTGATCGAGATGGTGAACCGCCGTCAGCTCGGTAGGACCGCCGTCCGGGTGAGACACGGCGAACTGCGTGCCGGCGTGGCTAGAGTCAAGGCCGGCGGGATCGTGGAGGTGCCAGCGTGCGTCGGGGAAGCGGTTGGCGGCGAACAGCTCGCCCATCAAACGAGTCAGCGTCGGCGAGGTGAAGCTGCCCGAGAGGATTCGGAGGCGAGCACCTTTGTCGCCGAGCAACTGAGGCCGCAGGCCGATCAGGCTATTGAGCAGATTATTCCAGGTGGAGACCCGTGCGTTCTGCGTGACGACCTGCGAGCGGTCAGGATCATACAGGGTAAGAATCGACGCCTGCGTGAAGGCATCGGTCGCACCCAGGCTGGCGGGATGGTCGGGATTGCCTTCGAGCTTGGTGGGCCGGCCCATGTGGCTTTCGACCAGCACGCCGTAGCCATAGCCGTCATGCACGGCCGCCGACGCGAAGAAGAGCGGGCGGCCGGGGATGATCTGCTCCGGGGCGCGAACGTACGGAACAATCTTTTCCTCAGGCTGCACCACGCAGCCGGAAACTCCGGCCAGGGCCAGCGACGCACCCATCAACTGAAGAAACTTGCGGCGCCCGACCGGGTCGTGCCACTCGGAGGCTTGCTCGGGAAACTCACGATGGACGTAATGCTCGAAATCCTCGGTCTGGGACAGCTCTTCAAGGCTGCGCCAGAACTGAGGGCCGCGCAGTCCTTCGAGCTTGCCGCGAAACGCGGTCATCTCGGGGGAGGCCAGGTCATGTCGCGTACGGTCGATCATCGGTGGCACACCGAACAGTTCATGAGTCGGTCGACGGGGATATTGTGGGCCTTGACGAGGTCCTGGCCCTCGGCTTCGGTCAACCTGGGGGCAGCCAGGTTGAACAGATCCTCTGCCTTACGGAGCCGAGGGCCGGGGTTGCGATGGCATTCGAGACACCATTCCATGGTCATCGGCTCCGCCTTCCACATCAGCGGCATCTTGTCCACACGGCCATGGCACTCGACGCAGCCCACGCCCTTCTGAATGTGAATGCCATGATGAAAATAGGCGTAGTCGGGAAGGTCATGGACACGAGTCCAGCGGATCGGCCGGTCTTCCTTGAGACTGTTGCGGACCTCGGCCAGCATCGGAGACTGGTTCCAGATCTGCGAGTGACAACTCATGCACGTATAGGTAGCGGGCATCCCGGCCGAGGCGGATGTCTCGACCGACGTGTGGCAATAGCGGCAGTCGATGCCAAGCCCGGCCGCGTGGTGCTCGTGACTGAAGGCAACAGGTTGATCGCGAATAATGTCTTCCGAGGTCTGATACGGAGATCGCGAAAGCAAGTACGCGGTGGTCAGCAGGCCGCCAGCCAGGAAGATGGAGCCGAAGATGGTCGCACGCGAGAGAGTGTTCGCACTGCGGTGGAAAATCTGGGCCATCGGGAATTCCAAGACGTTGAGTCGGCAGGGCCGGGCGATAAGCGCCTGCGTTACTCTAATAACGTTGTATGACCGGCTCAAGACCCCGGGCGCTTGAGCCGGAGGCCGTTCGCCAACCTGGGAACGAACCAACGGGCCGGCGACTCCCAGCGGTGTCCTGAAGGTACCGAACCGAAACTCGAACAAATTGACGCAAGGCTCGAAAAGATCATGGATTGGAACAAAAGCCTTGCCATTGAAACGTGTCAATGAGACATCATCACCTCAGGCAGATTCCCGATATCGAGAAACCGATTCCCAGGATTGAGATTGGCGGCGATCCTGGGATTGGAATCCCGCACTCGATTGTCAGCAGAGCGGGCGGTCCCCTAGAATCAGTAATCGGATCACGGAGCGCCGGTGTCGGAAGTAACCGTCCGACCCGGCTGCGATCCGGCTCCTCAAGGAGCCGCCCGGCCGGCGTCCGCTCTGGGATGCCGCCGCCCCTACGCTCTCTCTCTCTCTCGATCTCCTTTGGAATCGAGTTCGCTCTCTCAACACCGGTGTCGCCGTCGTTCGGCGTGCCGGCCCGGCGATTCCGAGCGGAGCGTCAACCCGAATAGGCGGACAGACCCGCGGCACGCTCCCTCCTACCCCTTCGTAAGGATTTCACGACGATGAGCAAGGCGATCACTGACCTTCTCGGCTCCGACGCCGACAGCCTGCTGACCCACGTTTGCAAGACAATTCCCAAGGAACACCTGAACCTCCCCGGCCCGGACTTCCTGGATCGTGTCTTCGTCCCCAGCGACCGCAACATCCGAGTCCTCCACAACCTGGCCTGGATGTTCCACGCCGGTCGCCTGAACGGCTCGGGCTACCTCTCCATCCTGCCGGTCGACCAGGGGATCGAGCACTCGGCCGGTGCGAGCTTCGCCAAGAATCCCGCGTACTTCGACCCCGAGAATATCGTCAAGCTGGCGATCGACGGCGGCTGCAACGCCGTGGCCAGCACCTTCGGCGTGCTGGGCATGACCGCGCGTAAGTATGCCCATAAAATTCCCTTTGTGGTCAAGATCAACCACAACGAACTGTTGACCTTCCCGAACAAGTTCGACCAGATCATGTTCGGCACAATCAAGACGGCGCACGACATGGGCGCGGCAGCCGTCGGAGCGACAATTTACTTTGGCTCGCCCGAGTCGGGTCGGCAGATCGTCGAGGTCGCCCAGGCCTTTGCCATGGCCCACGAACTGGGCATGGCAACCGTACTCTGGTGCTACCTGCGCAATAACGCGTTCAAGAAGGACGGCACCGACTACCACGCCGCAGCCGACCTCACCGCACAGGCAAACCACCTGGGCGTGACCCTCGAAGCCGACATCATCAAGCAGAAACTGCCCGAGAACAACGGCGGCTTCAAGGCCCTGAACATGGGCGGCTCCAGCTACGGTAAGCTCGACGAGCGGATGTATACCGAGCTTTCAACCGACAACCCCATCGACCTCTGCCGTTACCAGGTCGCGAATTGCTACATGGGCCGCGCGGGCCTGATCAACAGCGGCGGCGCCAGCGGCAAGAACGACATGCAGGACGCGGTCAAGACAGCCGTCATCAACAAGCGCGCCGGCGGCATGGGGCTGATCTCGGGCCGAAAAGCGTTCCAGCGCCCCATGGCCGAGGGCGTCAAATTGCTGAACGCGATCCAGGACGTCTATCTCGATAAGTCGATCACCATCGCCTGAACCGTCGATAACGGCAACGGTCGAGTTTCCCTGTCAAGCGACTGGAAGCGGAGCCTGGGATTCCCTGGCCCCGCTTCCTTTTTTCTATTTGGGGGTCATTGCGGAACACGAGGGGCGAGCGTCTGCTCCGGCCCGACCGGCACGCCTCTCATCGGCGTGGCAGAAGCAAGCGAGATTGTTGGACATACCAGTTTTCCCAGATTTGTTCACCAGCCGGCGCGAAGGCGATGATCAACTCGAGCGCGGCACGGGCCTCGACCTCATCACCGGTCGCCAAACACGCTTGAACGAACAGGGAACGGGCCGTCCTTAACGCCGGATTGAGCCGCAGCGCCGCGGCCGTCGCGGTGCGGGCCGCCGGCCAATCGCCGGCGCGAGCGCTTGATTCGGCAAACGCCAGGTGATATTCCGCGCGATAAGGGCTAAGGCGGACGGCTTGACCCCAATGCGTTCGGGCATCGCCCCAGCGCTCCTGAATGGAAGCCAGCGACCCAGCCATGACACGGGCCGACTCGTCGTCCGGATCGCGTCGCCATTGCGAGTCGTTGAGTCGAACGGCCTCGTCGAGTTGGCCCAGCAAGCGATGGGCCTCGACCTGGGCAGCGATCGACGGACTGTCCTCAAGCCCAAGTGGATTTCGAGAGAGCAGACCCAGTGCCCGGCCAACCGTCTCTCGGGCGATTGCCGGACTCTGGCCGCCGCCCCGGACCAATGACACGAGCGCCACGCCCAGATCACGCTGAGAATCGCCACGATCTAAACGGCCGAGCGCGGAGGCGAAAATCTCAACAAGCGGATCGGAGCCGCTCCCCGTGGCGACCGTTCGCGATTCCTGATCGGTCGCGCGGCGCGGGATGCGATGGTCGGTCGCGGCCGTGTGGGGAATGTTGCTCAACTCTCGCTTGGGCATATGACACGACAGGCAATTGTCGGCGTGCGCGGCACGGACCTTCGACGACTCCGAACATCCCCGGGTTTCATGGCAATTCAGGCAGCGTTGGCGATAGAACGACACCTGCTCACTCGGCTCGGGTCGAGAATGAGGGTCGTGGCACGAGGTGCAACTCAGAGATCCCTTGCTCTCTTTGTAACAGGCGCTGTTGAGCATTTGCTCACCATGCCCCACGGCGACGAAGCGCTGCGTATCCTGATCTCGGGCCGCGAAAATGGCCAGGTAATCGCTGAGCGGAAGGCCCGGACGGAAGTCGAACAGCTCGCGGCCGGCTCGTGCGATCCGCGACACTCCCATCATGTGGCACTGCTGGCACACGGCCTCACGCAACGGCGGATCGAGCCGTGCCGGGTTGACGATCGTGAAGTCGGTATCGCTCACCCGTTGATGGGCGTCGACGTGAAGCTCGCCGGGACCATGACAGCGCTCGCAGCCGATCGACAACCCCCGAAATACCGGCGTCTCAAACTGGTTCACCCGGCCTCCTACGGGCTTCGCCTGATTCGCATGACAAAAAAGACACGCCGCGTCCACCGGCCTACCGAAGTGCGGATTCTCGGCGACCTGATAGCCCGGCGCAAGATCCCAGCGCCGTTCCTGCGCAAACCAGGAAATGGGCGACTGCACGAGGAAGCCGTCCCGCTCAATCAAATAAGCGATCCCGCGCGTACCTGATCCCAGAGCGTAGGCGACCTCATGCCCGACCTCGGCGATCTTCTTGCCAACCCCGTCGTACCGGGTCTCACTGTGGCGGACCTGATCGTCGGCTCGCTCCACTCGGTAAGTGAATCCCTGAGCGTCGAAGGAAGCGCCGGTCGAGGGTATCTCGGGTGTGTCGGTCGGCTGGTCGATCGCCAGATTCATCGACCGGCCCATCGGATGGCGTGAGTAGCTTTCAGAAATCTCACGATGGCAGACGACGCACGCCGCGTCACCCACGTACGCGACATCCAGCGCCGTGTTCCGATAGGGGCTCGGCTCGCTCGCATCCGTGGCAGGTATCAGGAGAGCCTGCCGATCGGTTTGAGGTTGCTCCGGTGTGGGACGAACACTCTGTTGAAGCCACAACAGACCCATGCCGATAACCGCCATCGAACCGACGACGAGCAGGGCCGCGACAAACCGTGGCTGAGTTGAGCGGCCCGCCGCGCCGGCGTTTCGATCCGTCAATGCCGGGCTCCCTCAGAAAGAAGGCCTGTGTTCCGACCTCAGCGCTTGAGCGTCCAGTATCGGCCGTTCGCCTCTCATGAGCCACACTGGGCCGTTCGAAACGAATCTCCTCAATTGCGAAACGCTTTCTGATTATTGATCTTGAGACAGTCCGGCTCCGCGGATGTCATCCCCGCGCAGGCGGGGATCCAGGAGTGCTGGTCTGTTTCATCGAATCGCCACATTGGCGGAAGTCATCCCCGCGCAGGCGGGGATCCATGGTGTTCACCACCCTCGCACTAGATCCCCGCCTGCGCGCGGATGACTTCTGGCGAACCCGTATCGGAGCTGAACAACCTGAGGGCCAATAGGTATACCTCGATCAACCGGGAATCCCGTTGCGTTTCGGAGCAGAGAGACATCTTCAACGAACGTTGTTGGTATACTTCGCTGCTTCGGAAACGAGGTGGCAAACCAAGTGGCGGTTGACCTGATGAGGAGCAAGCCAGAGTTCATGGCCAACGATTCAAACACAGCGGCGCGGGTGCAAGGCGCGACACTCTTGACCGGACGTGGGCTAACCCCCGGCAAGCTGCGCGGACTCCAGCGGATCAGCAACCCCAACGGCACGCTGACCATGCTGGCGCTCGACCAGAACAGCTCAATGATCGAAATGGCCGCGCGGGCCTTGAAGGCCAAGGGCCAGGATCGCGCACCCACGTATGACGAGATCGTCGAGGCCAAGATCGACCTCTGCCGCCAGATGAGCCCGGCGGCATCGGGCGCTCTTCTCGACGCGTATTATGGGGCCTGGCCGGCCGTCGCCAGCTTTGCCCTTCCGCCCGAGAAGGGGCTGCTCGTGCGGTTGGAGAAATCAGGCACGCCCAAAAACGCGGCGGGTGGATATCTGGGCGTGGTCGAGCCGGGCTGGTCGGTTGAAAAGATCAAGCTCATGGGCGGCGACGCACTCAAGCTGCTCGCCCAGTTCGAGCCCTGGGAACGCCACAGTGCCGATTACCAAATGGCGTTTCTGCAGGATGTTTACGAGCAATGCCGCCGGCACGACCTGCTGATGCTGCTGGAGCCAATCTCGTACCCCTACGGAGGCGAAACCAAGACCGACCCCAAATATCAGCAGCGCAAGGCGGAGACCGTCATCGAGACCGCTCGTCAGATCAGCCAGTGGTGCGACGTGTATAAAGCCGAGTTCCCCGGCACTCTCGGTGTCGACAGCGACGAACAACTCAGCGACAACCTGCACGCCCTCTCCGAGTCCAGCCAGCGACCCTGGGTTCTCCTCTCGGCGGGTGTCGACTACGACCAGTATCGCACTCAGGTATCGATGGCCATCGACTGCGGAGCATCGGGCATTCTTGGCGGTCGCGCGTTCTGGAAAGAGTACTTTGAGCAGGATGGTCCTAAGGCCCGAACGCACTTCGCGGCCACCACCGGACGCGACCGCGTCGCCGAGATCGACGCGATCGTCCGCGAGAGGGCCACACCCTGGTTTGCCCGCTACGGTCTCTCACGCGAAGAGCTGGAAGGAGTGCGCGTGGCCGAAGGCTGGCAGCTTCGCTACGCACCGCACGCACGGGCGGCCGCCGGTGAAAGCGGCGGGACGATCCATCGACCCGGCGAAGCCTATTGAGGTCTGCAGCCCGATGATCGAGGTAACCGATCGGATCGCCCTGGATGAGTCGGAGCTATCGTTCGAGTTCATCCGCTCGGCCGGGCCGGGCGGACAGAACGTGAACAAGGTGGCGACGGCCGTGCGGCTCCGTTTCAACATACGGAACTCGGAGTCGCTGCCGCTCGACGTGCGGATGCGATTGATCCACCTGGCGGGTAAGCGCGTCGACGATCAGGGAACGCTCGCGATCGTTTCCCGGGCGCAACGCACTCAGGAGGGGAATCGACGCGAGGCCATCGAGCGACTCGTCCAAATGATCGCCCGCGCCGCCGAGCGGCCCAAGACGCGAAGAGAGACGAAACCGACGCGAGCTTCTCAGGAGCGGCGACTCGAATCGAAGGCGCGACGAAGCGCGACCAAACGAGAACGACGAGGCCGCACCGACCCAGGGGGCGACCACTAACCCAGCGTTCGAATGATACGCATCCCAGCTCACGATCGCGCGTCGATCGCCGGGTGCCCCCCGAACGAGTCATCCCCGCGCAGGCGGAGATCCAGGACCCACGGCTTCACCCTCAATTCATCCCGCGAACAAATCTTGAGATCCCTATGAGAACTTTCGGCCTCAAAATCGAAACGTCGAAAATGCACTGACGGCCAGGGGGTCTCCTGGACCGCCAATGCACTCGCCTTCGACGGAAATCAGCGGCCGCCGCCCGGAGCAGGGGCCTTGGGCGGGCCAGGATGGGTTTCCGGCTCCAGATCCTCGATCGCCATACCGGCGAAGAAGTTCTCGAGGTCTTTCTCACTCACATCCTGACGCGGCGGCTCCGAGGCCAGCGTGCCCGTGCCTTCACCAAACGCATCGCGGCGTACCTGAACGAGCAACGGGAAGAGCGTGTCATACGCCTGGCGCTGGTTGGGATTGGTCGCGATCCCAAACCGAAGGTTGAAGGACCTCATGAAGGCGAGCAGGCGATCGAGTCCGACCTCCTGATCACCTTTCAATTCCGCGGTGAAGATATCGAGCGACGGTCCATCCAGCATGTACGACAGACCGAGCAGCGCCTGAATCCGCACGAGCGCCGTGCGTCGCTGAGCGGCATCAACATCCGTGAGCACTTTGACCTTCTTGACAGCACGTTGCAAGACGTCGCGAAACTGCCGGACCGTAGCCGGGTCGACAGTGTCGTCACGTTCCGCCTGATCGCGAAGCTGGGCCCCGAGCTTGCGGTATTCTTCAAGATCCTGCGCGAATTCGGGCCGCCCTAGGACCGGTCCGGGCTGGGCGTCGGTCAGCTTGCTGAGGCCGAAGGTCAGGCCCGCCGACGCCTGGCTGAAAGGGATATTCCGGATCAGGTTCCCGGTGATCTTGTGCTGGGCCGCGTACTGGTTGATGAGCAACGCATATCGCGGGTCGGACAGCTCGGAAACCGCCGCGTTGAGGGCGTCACCCCGGTGAATGTCACTCTGCGTCGGCGCGTTGCGCAGCCGTCCCTCAGTCTCCCGCACGGCCTCGGCGAAGTTCTCCTTGCGCTCCGCCCGGGCGGCGAAGATCCGCGCGTTGCGCAGGCGAATGCTTTCATACATATATTCGTTGAGATGCATTGCTGTGTTGACATTGATGGCGTTGGCTTCGGCCGAGAGCCGGTTGTACTCGCCCATGCCGGAGGCCAGCATCCCAAGGCCCATGGCCTCCATGCCATACCCGGCGGCGGCACTGAAGCCGCCCCAGCCCATGCCGCCGTAACCCATCGGAAACCCGAATTGAGCCTTCGCTCTGGGAGTGATTAAGGAAAGCAAGGCCAGCGCAATCGCGCCGCGGATCGTACGCCGCATTATCAGGTTCCTCGAATGGAGAAAATCATCGATGGGGAAACACGTCACTAATTCAAAAAGTCGCGTGAATTTCAGCCGGAGCTCGCCATCAGATAAATCACGACACCCCGGCGGTCCTGGTCAGGCTCGCCGGGGTGTCGACCGGTTCATAGAGGATTACTGACCGCCCGGCGTCGGCGGGGTCGGCGGAGCGGGCTTCTTGTTTGGGTTCAGCTCGTCCTCGTGCATGCCCGCGTAAAAATTCTCCAGGGCCGCTTCATCGACCGGTCGCGGCGGATCGGTCAGCAAGGTGCCAGTGCCTTCGCCGAAGACGTCGCGGCGGAGCTGGACCAGCATCGGGTAGAGTATGTCGTAGGTCTGCTTCTGATTCGGATTCTCGGCGATGCCGAACCGAAGATTGAACGACCGCAGGAAGGAGAGCAGGCGATCGAGTCCAATCTGCTCGTCACCCTTCAATTCGGCCAGGAACAGGTCGATCGACGGGCCGTCGAGCGCGTAGGAAAGTCCCAGAAGCGCCTTGGTTCGCGTCAGCGCCCTCGACCGCTGTGCCGGGTCGACGTCTTTGAGTGCCTTCAGCTTGTCCACCGCGCTTTGAATGGTTGCCCGAAATTCCTTCACCGTCGCGGACTTGACCTTGCCATCCGCCTCGGCCTCTTCCCGAAGCTGATCACCCAGGCGGCGGTAGTCGGCAACCTCCTTGGTGAACTCGGCACGCTGGAAGATCGGCCCGGGCTGGGCGTCGGTCAGCTTGTCGAGGCCGAAGGTGACTGCCGCCGAAGCGCTGTTGAACGGAATGTTCTTGATCGCGCTTCCGGGGATCTTCATCTGGGCGGCATACTGGCCGACCATCGCCGAATAACGCGGGTCGGACAACTCGGTGATCGCCACGTTCAGAGCGTTGCCGCTGTAGATATCGGCCTGGGTCGGATTGTCACGAAGCCGGGTCGCGGTCTGCTTCAGCCCCTCGTTCGTGCGTGCCTCCTTCGCTTGGCGAGCGGCGAGTTCCCGGGCGTCACGCTGGCGAATGCTCTCATACATATACTCATTGAGCTGCATGTTCGTGTTGACGTTGATCGCGCGGGCTTCGCTCGTTTGCAAGTTGTAGTTGCCCATGCCCGAGGCCATCATCCCCAGGCCGGCGGCCTCCTGCCCATAACCGGCGGCGGCGCTGAAGCCGCCCCAGCCCATGCCGCCGTAGCCGCCTGGGTAACCGTAGCCGTACTGGGCATTCGCCGTGGGGGCGAACAACCCCACCAAGGCCAGGGAAAGCAAGGTAAATCGTTTTCCGTTCATATCGCCTGTGTCCCGAACTGAGGTGTCGTGGCTTGCCGGTGCCGGGGGAGCGACTTCGGTCGCTTATCTCATAGGATAACCGCTCGCCCCGCGTCTGGAACGATTCAACCGGAAGGAATTGGATGGCGATCAGTCGGCCCCATGGGGCCACCACGCAAGGATGCGTCGTCGCTTCCGTCCACTTTCGACGCCGGACAATGCCCACGGACGGTGATCAACGCCCCTCAAAATTACGCCGTTCCTTGTCGCTGCGCGGGGTGCGCGGGAACGGATCGCGTCGGGGCCCGGGGGTCCGGCGGGGTGGTGGGGCGGGAGGAATACCCGCACGGACGCCCGAGCGGGGATCGACAAGCTGGAAACTTCGTGCATCGAGTAGACGATGTTCGCCCGTGCGATGATTGAACACCACCGTCGAGCCGCGGCCGTAGCTCGCCGGCTGACCCGCGCCCGTTTGGTCGACGATCGTCACTCCGGCATCGCCGCCATACACATACGAAACCCCGGTCTCGGAGTTGTAGTCCATGTGATCGCTGGCCTGGATCGCCGTCTCGCGGCCTCCCCGGCCCGCAAGCGCAAACACGTCGCCCCATGCCTGCACCAGGATGCGGTCGGGCGTTTCCGGCGGGGCATCCGGTGAAGGTGGCTCGCTGATCACTCGCAAGGTGCGGGAAACCGTGTAGATGTAATCCGTCGGCGGATCGTCAGGATCGAGCTCCGTCTCCTCATTCGGCACCTCCGCGTGGATGACCCGCGTGTTGCCGAAGAATTCCGCCTGACCCGCCAGCCGCTTGCCGGCCTGCGGCGTCGACGCGAGTTGGCCGATCATCTCGTCGTCAAAACGGATGCTCGTCAGCTTCAAAGGCGAAAGACCGCCCGGCGCGAGGCGACGCTGTGATCGAACGCCTGACACCACGGGTTGCCCTCCGGCCTGGTAAGCGGCCGGTCGGACATTGGCGTTGCCGGGCGTGGCGATCGGTGCGGCCGGTCGACGGGGAGCCGTCGGCCACGCGGGACCAAATCCTTCACCACGGTCGTAAAGATGAACGACACCGGCCGAGTCGATATGGAACCGATTCGTCGGACGGTCGTAGACCACCCGATCCCCCTGAATCCGCCGCTTCTCGATCAAGTTCCCGGCCTCGTCCAGCTTCCGGGTCACGATATCCACTTTGTCTTCGCAGACCACCCGAGCGATGGTGGCCGGGGCCTCGCGCGGCGCAGCGACATTCGCGGGCTGCCGGGGCC
>JBGSYY010000325.1:0-3122 GCA_041750675.1 Isosphaeraceae bacterium
GGCCGGCCTCGATCTCGCCGCCCGCGCCCGCACCGGCCTCCCCGATCGCCCTGCCCTGGCGGAGAGTTTTCGAACCACGGGCCTCCAGGCCTCCGCGGACGATGTCAGCCGTCTGCGGCAAAACGAAGCCCTCGATCTGGCTCGTACCTTCGAAGAGGCAGGTCAACGCGAAAAGGGCCGCAAGGTGATCGCCGACTGGCTCGATTTTCAACGTCGCGAGCGGCTGGCCCCGGGAGATGCCGAGGGTCGAGTCAACCTCGGGGAAAAATACCTCAACCTCCTCCAGGATCGAGCCACCGCCCTGATTTTGCTGCGAGAGGCCGTGGCAATCGACGCCCAGTCCCAGCCCGCTCGGGAATTGTTCCGCCGCCTCGGTTACCGGTATCAGGATGGCCGATGGGTGGAGAACTCGGCCGTCGCCACTGCACCTGCCGGCGGCGAGGAACCAGGTCGTATCGGCGACACCGATCCTCTGCTCGGCCTCACCCCAGCCGAAGTCCAGGCGCGTCTGGGTATCCCTGATCGCAAGTCCCAGATCGTCACCCAGGGCACGGTCATCCTTCAGTGGGTCTACGGAGGCAACGGCCAGCGTAACGTCCAGTACATCAACTTTCTTCGCCGTCCGGGAACTCCTCCGACGGTTGTAGGACGCTACACCAACCCCTAGGTTTGCGAAAATAGCCGATGTCACCCAATCAACCAGACAGTCCTAAGCTATTTTGGCTTTAGTCTCCCGCCACCTCGCCCAACCTCGCGGCAGACCGGAGCATTCGGCGAGATCGTCAAACACGCAGGCGGAATTTTGAAGAAAGTTGTTGCTCCCGGGGTGAGTGCGTGGCACTCTGTCCCACCCGTGAGGATCATGTCCCGAGAATTCGCTGGAATCGGCAAACACTTGCGGTTTTCGAACGTAATACGACAGGCACGCACGTTCGGCGTCCGAGAGTCCTTGTCTGTGGTGCATAATGTGCATGGTACGGATGAGGGTCTCAAAGCCCCGAGTTTGGGTGACTGACTTCCACTCGCGGTTTGTAATACCGACTCGCCCGCTTCGCTTCGAGTGGCTGGATCAAGAAGCCTCAAGAATTTCCGCCGTCTAATCGTTCGCTGGATCGGATCTGCAGAGGATTCGGTCCCCGCCCGCCTGGCGGGCCGAAACCGCAATCCCGACATGCGTCGGACAACCGGAGGTGAGCCATGGCCCGCAAAGACGCCCTGCTTCGACTGCACTCCCGCCTGGTCACTCGCCGCAATGCGCTCCGCAAAGCGCTTTCCGGTGATTTGGACTCGCTCCGCGAATACGCCTCCACATTCGAGGTCGGCGATACCGCCGATGCCGCCGTCGATACCGCCAATGACGAGATCAGCTCTCAGCTCGCCGAGTTGGAGAGCCGCGAACTTGAGCAGATCGAGCACGCCCTGCGGCGGATCGAAAACGGTGTCTATGGCCGTTGCGAAATCTGCGGCGGAAAGGTCGGCGAGGCCCGCTTGAACGCCCTGCCCTACACCAGCACGTGCATCGACTGCCAGCGCGAAAGCGAGCGGAGCGGCGTCAACGCCCTGGAGCGTGCCCGTGGCGGATACATCCCGCGCTGGGATAAGCTCGATGACAAGCGACTCGAAGACGGCGAACGCGACACCGAGATCAATATCAGCGAGTTCGAAATCGACATGACCGAGACCGGCCGCTGAGTTGACCACGCGGTTTAACCACCGATGAGATCCGCAGGCCGCCGACTCGTCGAGTCGGCGGCCTGCATGCATTGAGACCGGCCGCCAAGGCTGCTTTTGACACCATCTCTCGGGATGCGTAGAGTGAGGGCCGGCTCCGGGCCACAGGGGAATCGCGTTTCGTCCCGGCTTCCTCGGGACGCTTCCGGTTTCTCCGCTCAACTCCGCGTTACGGAGAGGTACGCCGCTTCCACCATGAAACCTCGTACGGTCATAATCGCCTGTGCCGCCTGCGCCGTAGCGGGTCTACTCCTTGGGCGCTGGATTCCACGTCCGCTCACAACCACCCTCTCGGCCCAGGATGCCCCGCCCGCCGCCGCCAAAGCCGTCGACGCCAATGCGGCCGCCTACGACCAGCTTGCTCGTCAATATGCTCGATTCGAAGGAATCGACCGAACCTTCGAACTGGTCGCCCGGGTGGTTTCGCCCTCGGTCGTCCATATCGTTGCGCGCAAGAACGGAACGCGCGACGACGGCTCCGCCGCACGGTTCGAGGAGACCGGTTCCGGCGTGATCGTCGCCGCCGAGAGCGATCGAGGCGCGGGCCGCTACGTCCTGACCAATCATCATGTCGTGGACGGCTCGAATCCGGCCGACACGTCCGTTTATCTTCAGGATGGCCGGGTATTGAAGCCCGAGATCATCTGGTCGGACGAAAAAGTCGATATCGCCGTCATCAAATTGCCCCGCGTCGATCTCCCCACCGCCCGCCTTGGCGATAGCGACCGCGCAGCCGTCGGCTCGTGGGTGCTGGCCCTGGGAAGCCCGTTCGGGCTTACACACTCCGTCAGCCACGGAATCATCAGCGCCCGAGGACGCTACGAGCAAGAACTCGAGGAAGACGGGGTCGAGAACCAGGACTTCCTGCAAACGGATGCCGCGATCAACCCTGGCAACTCAGGCGGTCCCTTGGTCAATCTCAAGGGCGAGGTGGTCGGCCTGAACACGGCCATCGCCTCCAATGGCGGCGGGAGCGAAGGGGTCGGCTTCAGCATCCCGATCAACCTGGCACGATGGGCACTCAACCAGTTAGTTGCTCATGGCCGGGTGCTCCGCGGTGGAATTGGCGTCACGCTCGACATTTTGACCCCGGAGACAGCCCAGGCCGCGGGTTTGAAAAATCCTCACGGAGCGCGGATCGGCTCCGTTCAACCCGGCTCGCCGGCCGAGGCCGCGGGCCTGACCCGCGGCGATGTAATCCTCAAGTTCAACGAGATCGAGGTTGTCGATCACAACCATCTGATCAATCTCGTTTCGGTGACGCCGATCGGGGAAAAGGCTCGCGTTCAACTTTGGCGCTCTGGCGAAAGTCTGGAACTGGCGATCGCGGTCGCCGACCGCAACAACATCGTGCCCCCCCGTCGCCCCGAGGCGGGTCCCGGCGGCTTCCT
>JBGSYY010000326.1:0-2765 GCA_041750675.1 Isosphaeraceae bacterium
CGCGACGAAGAGTTCGAGTGGGATACCGTTCATCATGTCGGAGTCGGTGGCGCTGGCGGCGTTGCCGGCCTGGATGTGGAGAACGGAAGGGCCGGCATCGGTCCAATATGTGTCGACGACCGGGGGCTTGTCGCCGCCGGCGGGCTGCTCGTAGTCGAGGCGGAAGAGGTTGGGACGGACGAAGAGGGTACGGAAAGAGGCCGTGGATTCGGAGGGTTGATCGGGGTTTTTCTTGGTTGTCTCGATGCGGGTGATCGTGCCCGAGTCGCGATAGGAGGTGGCGTCGGTGTAGGTGGCGAGAACATTATCGAGATAGGCGTTGAGGTCGGGATCGGTGGTGGGCCGCTTGGGAGTGACCTGAGGCAGCGGATCGGGGCTCATGCCGGCGTCGCCCAGGGCAGGCTCCTTGGAGGTGCCGCAGCCGAGGAAGGTGGAGAGGCTGAGTGATAACGCGACGGAGAGCATGACGAGGAGTTGCTTGAACTTCATGGCGTGGCTCCAGCGTTGAAGAGAGGGCGTGCCGCCCGCGCGGTTCAGAGGTATGTGGGCAGCTTACGAGCGAGATCGTAATAAACCTCGACGGCGGCGGCGACCTGGGAGAGGTCGATCCATTCGTCGCAGGTGTGGGCCTGGGCGATATCGCCGGGGCCGAAGACGATGCATGGGACACCGGCCTGGCCGAGCGGACCGGCGTCGGTGCCGAAGGGGACGCCGCCGGTTCCGGGACGTTGGTGGGTGATCGACTCGATCACGTCGGCGAGGGCGGAGAGGACCTGAGTGGGGACGGTGGAACGAAGGGCGGGCATTTGGACCCAGGGTGGCTCGATCGTGAGCTGTGAGAACTGGTCGGTGTCGAGGGCGAGTCGGAGGGCGTCGGTGGCCTGGGCGCGGGCGGATTCGGGGGATTCGCCGGGGAGGACGCGGCGGTCGATCTCGATACGGCAAGACTCGGGGACGATGTTGGCGGCGACGCCACCCTGGATCCGGCCAATGGAGAGACTCGGCGCTCCCAGGACGGGATCGGGGGCCGAGGCGGCGAGCGAGGCGGCGTGGGCTTCGAGGGCCGTGACGACGCGAGCCATGCGGTAGATGGCGTTGTCGCCGAGGTATGGGGTTGAGCTATGACAGGCGCGGCCGGCGGCCTCGATGGCCCAGCGAACCGCGCCCTTGTGGGTGGTGATGATCTCGAAGCGGGTGGGTTCGGCGACGAGGGCGAGGTCGATCGGTGCGCCGAGTTGGGGGAGTGATTCGGCGAGTGCGGAGCTGCCGGTGTGGGTGTACTCTTCGTCGACGGTAAGGGCGAGCATGACGGCGGCCGCGCCTCGGGGCCGCTCACGGGCGAGGCGTTCGACGGCCAGGAGCATGGCCGCCATGCTGCCCTTGACGTCGCACGCGCCCCGTCCGTAGAGGCGGCCGTTCTCGATAAGGGCGGCGAAGGGGTCGATCGTCATACCATCGACGGGGACGGTGTCCTGGTGGACGTCGAAGAGGATTGTGTGCTGTGAGGCGGGCGGTTCGACGCGAGCGATCAGGTTGGTACGTCCTTGAGAGATC
Organism: Isosphaeraceae bacterium; assembly: GCA_041750675.1. Lineage (GTDB taxonomy): Bacteria > Planctomycetota > Planctomycetia > Isosphaerales > Isosphaeraceae > BPJS01. The sequence continues at coordinate 1,555 of JBGSYY010000326.1, forward strand.
GTGCGGCGGTGGCATTCGATGTCACGATCACAGAGCCAGGATTCGAGGAAGTCGGTGAGACCCCCTTCGAGATAGCCCTGGGCGGGGCCGACGTCGAGTCGGCCCATGGGGTTCTGACTGGGGATGCGGACGAGGTCGGCCAGTAGCTGAGTGGCGGGATCGGGGGGCATGGTCGGCCTCTCGGGAGATCGGTCTCAGAGACTGGGGAGAGGCACCTGAACGACCTGGAGCCGCTCCCGATTCCTTGGAGCGACTTTGACTTAACCCGCCAGGGGGGCGGGGAGCGTGGGAAAGAGGCGGTGCATGGCATCGGTGTCGAGGGGGCTGCCGAACTCGCTGATCTCGAAGGCTTCGACGAGATGAACGACGCGGCCGAACGAGGGGCCGTAGAGGCTGATGAGTCGGTCGTGTACGCGGTCGGCGAGGCGTCGAGAGAGTTGTTCCATGAGGCCGGAGAGCCAGGCGCGGCGGGGTGTTGCGCCTTCAGGGACGTCGGCGTGGTTGCCCTGGTTGAAGGGGAGCCATTCGTAGAATTGGGATTCGTGGGCGTCGAGCAAGGTGACCTTGGCGTCCCAGACGTCGGCGATGTCAATGACGACGTCGGCGTGGAAAGGATAAGGGCGCTGGAATTCGTCGGAGTAGTAGGCGATGACGGGAACGTGGGGCAAGTGCGGGACGTCGGGGCAGACGGCCGGGACGCCGAGCAGGTAGGCGGCATCCTGTACGAGAAGGCTGACGGCGCGGTGGTCCGCGTGGTAGTCGCCGGGGCGATGGGTGAGGATGAGGTTGGGCTGGAAGGCGCGGATGGCGCGGATAAGGCGCTCGCGGACCGCGAGGGTTGGTTCGAGTTGGCCGTCGGGGTTGTCCCACACCTGGGCGTGAGCGCCGATGCTATCGGCGGCGCGTCGGGCTTCGAGCTCGCGTCGGGCGACGAGATCGGGGCCATGGCTTTGATGGTGGCCTGCGGCGCCGTCTGTGAGGGACAGGAAGAGGACCTCGTGGCCCATGCGTCGATAGAGTGCGGCGAGGCCGCCGGCCTTGTACTCGGCGTCGTCGGGGTGGGCCCCGATCGCCATGAGTCGGAGGGGATTCGGCATCGTGCTTCGGGGTTGGCTCAGAAGGTAAGAGGAGCGGAAAGAGAGGAAGCGAGGGGGCGGATGGTGGGATCAGACGCGGCTGACGTATTCGCCGGAGCGGGTGTCGATGCGGAC
>JBGSYY010000327.1:0-11312 GCA_041750675.1 Isosphaeraceae bacterium
GGCGACGAGGTCGAGCGTGGCGCGGCCGACCGCTGCCGGCAAGGACGACGGGCCGAGTGGGTCGTCCCCGCGCGAGGTGACACCGGGCATCGTGACCGTGGATGGGGAAAACGCCGCCATGGGTCTCTGGGAGTCCTTCCCTGGTGATTCAGGCTCTCGCCCTGACGAAACGGCCGATTCCCTGGCCTATCTGGAGAGGCGTTCTTTGGAGTGTTTCAGCGCCGACCGCGTTTGAGTCGGCGATACTCGGCGGCTGTCAGTTGACGTGTCGGCGGTTGCGGTTGTTGCTGAGTGGAGGCATAGACACGGCCTTGCTGACCTTGCCACCAGCTTTGCCAGGCGGCGATTGATCGTGTACGATCCTCTTGGCCGGCCCAGGGGACATAGCCTAAGTCCTGTCCGGTGCGACGTTTGAGTTCTTCGATGGCCGTCATTCGGACGACGCCGTCGGGGTCGTTGAGCTTGCCGATCAAGGTGGGGACGACCTCGGAGTTCGAGCGTCCGTCGCCCATTCCCAGGGCGCGGGCACGGACCAAGGGGGCAGGGTCGTTGGCGGCGACGAACGATTTTGGAGCGATCGAGCAACCGGCCGAAGCCAGGTTGCCGAGCGTCACTGCTCCCAGCGCGAAGGCGATCCATCGCTTCGGCCGACCGTTCATCGATTCCCCTCACGTCCGAGAAAGCCCGGCGCGTCCCACTAACGCAACGCCGCGACCATATCCACGACCGCGCAACCGGGCAAGGTCAGCTTGCGGCTCTGCTCGGGCCGTGTCTCCCTGGACCGGCCTTGGACTCCCAGATTGGGCCCCACCGCTGGAATCATAACCTGGGAAGACGAGTGAGCGATTGCGCCCGGGAGAGACAGGATTTCGATTCCGGTTGTGGTCCGCCCGCGCGTTGCCTGAGAGCGCCCCCCGACTTGAGAGGGCCGCCGATGGGTCATACTATGTGCGCTTCCGGGACGTTGGGATGAGCCGTCGATTGCCCATCCCGCTTGCCTAATGCGCAGAGAGGATCACCGAGATGTCCGCCCCGGTCGTCGACCGCAACCTGCTCTTTGGAATCCTCGCGCTACAAATGGATTTCTTGAGCCGTGATCAACTCGTCGCCGGGATGAATGCGTGGGTGATCGACAAGGAGAAACCCCTGGGCCAGATTCTGGTTGGCCTTGGATATCTGAGTGAGGGCCGCCGCCACTTGCTCGAACCGCTGGTGGATGAGCATGTGCGGCAGCATGATAATGATCCGGCGCGGAGCCTCGCCGCGCTGACCTCGACCGGGGGCGGTGCCGAGAGTCTCCGCGTGATTGGCGATCGCGAGCTGCAGGAAAGCCTGGGGCACGTCCGGGGCCATTCGGAGGCTGTGGGTCAGGTAGCGCCCACACTTATTCACGACGGTCAATCGGCGTTCGACAAGCTTCGGTTTCGGGTGTTGCGTCCCCACGCCCGTGGGGGGCTAGGACAGGTTTACGTCGCACGCGACGAGGAACTCGGTCGGCGCGTAGCGCTCAAGGAGATCCGAAACGACCGGGCCGATGATCGAGAGCTGCGTTCGAGGTTCGTGCTTGAGGCCGAGATCAACGGCAACCTCGAGCATCCGGGAATCGTGCCGGTCTACGGCCTTGGCACCTATCCCGATGGCCGCCCGTTTTATGCGATGCGGTTCGTCGAAGGGGACAGCCTGCGCGAGGCGATCGTGCAGTTTCATGCCGCGGGCCTCCAGCATGATTCGCTCGAATTCCGCCAACTTTTGGGCCGATTCGTCGATGTCTGCGAGGCAATTGCCTACGCTCACAGCCGGGGCGTGCTCCACAGGGATCTGAAGCCCGACAATGTGATGCTGGGCAAGTACGGCGAGACCCTGGTCGTTGACTGGGGTCTGGCCAAGGCCACGGGCCGTCGTGATGCCGATCCCGAGGACTTCTCTGAAGCCACGCTTCTGCCGCAATCCGGAGAGAGCCACGATCCGACCCTTGCTGGCCGCGCCCTGGGAACGCCCGCCTTCATGAGTCCGGAACAAGCCGAGGGCCGGCTCGCCGACCTGGGTCCAGCGACCGACATCTATGCGCTCGGCGCGACGCTCTATCAGATCCTCGTCGGTAAGCCACCCCTGGAGAGCAACGACCTCGGGGAGCTTCTCAGACGCGTGATCCGCGGCGAGATCCTCGCTCCTCGCAGCGTCAATTCACGCGTTCCCAAAGCCCTCGACGCGATCTGCCGCAAAGCGATGGCGCTCCAGCCCGCGGGTCGATACGACACGGCGACCTCGCTGGCCCAGGACATCGAGCGCTGGCTCGCCGACGAGCCGATCACCGCTCTACGCGAATCTGCCCCGGAACTCGCACGCCGTTGGGTCCGAAAGCACCGAACGCTCGCGACGACGGCCGGGGTGTTGACCCTGTCGATCCTGCTCGGGACGGCTGGCTTCTCGGTGATTCTAGGCTCCAAGAACCGCGAACTCGACAGCAAGAACTCGGCGCTCGACGTTGCGAATGGAGAACTCTCCGCACGAAACGAGGCACTCGCCTCGACGAATCTGGCGCTGGATCAGCAGCGCCGACGGGCCGAGGAGCGCGAGCTGACTGCAATCGACGCCGTGAAGCGATTCCGCGACGCCGTGGTCGAATCCGAGGAACTCATGAACGACCCCGCACTTGAATCCCTGCGGGCCGCGCTGCTCAAGCAACCGATCGTCTTTTTCCAGAAACTGCGACAGCAGCTAGAAAGCGACAAGGAAACCCGCCCCGAGTCGTTAAACCGACTGTCCGCCGCGACGTTCGACCTCGGCAGCCTGAACGAGGAGATCGGCGACAAACAGGACGCGATTGATGCGTATCGACAATCGATCGCGGTGACGACCCAACTGGCCGAGCGCGAGCCATCGCAGACCGAGCATCAAGCGCAACTCGCGATCTGCTTTCTGAATCTCGGCAACCTCCAACGGGACACCGGGCAATACCACCCAGCGCTCGACTCGTACGAGTCCGCCCTGAGTATCCAGCGTAAGCTGGTCGCGACACGGCCCGCCGATTTGGAGTTCCGATACGATCTTAGTCTCATGGTTGAGAATGTCGGTATCTTGAAGTATTACATGGGACTTCCCGATGCCGCGCTCGTGGCGTTCCAGGAGTGTCTGTCAATCCGCCAGCGCCTCGTTGATGAGACGCCAGGCTCGAACGAGTACGAAGGTGATCTTGCCATGATCCAGTCGAACCTGGCGAGCTTGCTGAGTGAAACAGGAAAGCCCGAGCTTTCGATGCCGCTCTACGAAGCGGCGATCGCGCTGACCAAGAAGCAGGATGAGTCGTCCTTGTCGCTTCGCGACCGGAGCAATCTCGCTCTCTTTCACAGCAACCTTGGCTCCACACTTACGGAGCTGGACCGTCTCGACGAAGCGCACCGACAGCAGCTTGAGGCACTCAAGATTCGTGAGGAGCTTGTGGCGACTCATCCCACCGTCACGAGTTATCAGCGCGACCTCGCCTCCACTTACGACAGTCTCGGCCACAATCTTGAAAAGCGTGGACAACTCAAGGAGGCCGTCGAGCCATTCGAAAAATCACTCGCCATCCTCGAACGCCTGGCGAATACGCATCCCGATGTGCCCACGTTCGCCAGCGATCTAGGAAATACCCTGAGCAATATGGCCGTCGTCGATTTCAAGTCCGGTCGGCTTCTCGCAGCGCAGAAGAAACTCCAGCAAGCCGCGATCTGGCAAGCCAAGGCCCTCGCCGTCAATCCTAATCACCTGAACTTGCAGCACCATCTCATCAAACATTTGAGGCGACTCGGGCGCACCACCGGCGCGCCTGGTTCCTGAGCATCATCGCTCCCCCCACGAAGTCGATTCATCGTTCGGGCTAGTTGGTCCGCGCACCCTCACAGGTTCGAGGAAGACGCGGCGATTCCCGCCCCAGCCACACCGCGACCTCCATGACCATCGCCCAAGCCGATGGGGTCAGGTTGAGGCCGGTTACTGACGTTCCAATAGATCGGCTGGGGGCGGCGATTGGGAAGGCTGCTGAATTGTTGACCCTCGGTTTGTTTTACTTCTCTTGGCCTTGCCACAAGACATTCCCGCGGAGGCGGGGATCCAGCGAGAGAGCGGCGAACACTCTGGGTCCCTGCCTGCGCGGGAATGACACGATCGAACCCCAGCTGTCTGAAGCTCAATAGGTGGAAACGCCCGGGGTTTGGGGCCTCTGGGCCCCCGAGGCCACGTATGGCGATATGCGGCCTTCTTTCGCGTATTACTGAGGACGCAGACTCGGAGCAAAAGAGCCGCTGGGTTCGGCGTTCTCATTCAGGCGACAACGGTGCCATGTTTGGCAATACATGGGCGTTGCTATGTTGATAAGACGCACGCTTTGTTGACATGCGAAGTTTCGCGCTCAGTATGGAGCGGTCATCGTTTTGGTGCAGGCGGACCCTACACATTGATTGTGAGGGGGTTGCACGCCATGGAAACCGCTCGCAACGAATGATCGTGGGCGGGAAGGGATGATCGATGTCGGCCGCGAAACCTGCCTCAAGAATTGCCTGGGTGGATCATGCCAAAGGGCTGGGAATCACACTGGTGGTTCTGGGCCACACGCTGCGGGGTCTTGAGGCGAGCAAGATCCTCAAGGATTCCGCACTGTTTCATTTCGTGGATAACTGGATTTACGCGTTTCACATGCCGCTCTTCTTCGTACTCTCGGGGATGTTCGCTGAGCGTCAGACGGATCGGCGGCCGGTTTCGTTCCTGGCCGACAAGCTGGCGGTACTTGCCTATCCTTACATGATTTGGTCATGTCTTCAGACGCTGATTCAGTCTCTGGCCGGCGGTTACACGAACCACGAGGCCCGGGTGACCCAACTCACTGAGATCCTGACCAAGCCGATGATGCAGTTCTGGTTTCTCTACGCGTTGTTCCTGATCAGCGTGATTTATTACCTTCTGCGTCGAATCGGACTGGGACCGGTTGGCGTGCTGTCGGGCTTTTTCCTGTTCTGGGCGACATCCGCGTTGCTCCCCGTGGGAAATTGGTCGCCTCTGCTGGCGGCGAGGCGTAACGGCGTGTACTTCGCGCTTGGCTCGGTATTGCATCAACGGGGTATCACGCGGCAATGGGATCGCATATCTGGGGCAATCCTCGCCTCGGTTGCCGTGATGGGTTTCGGCGTGCTCGCCTATGGGGTCTCCAAGTTCACGGAGCCGCTCCCTCCGATGCGGATGGGATTCGCGCTGTTGGGAATTGCGTCGTCGATCGCGGCGGCCATCTTGATCGGTCGATCGCGGGCGTTGGATTTTGTTCGCGTGCTGGGGCTGTACTCGCTGGAGATTTACGTCGCGCACACGATCGCTTCGGCGGGCCTGCGTATGGGGATGCAGAAGGTTTTGCAGATTCAGAATGCACCGATACATCTCGTGATCGGCACGCTGGGAGGGCTTTGCCTACCCGTGCTCCTGGCCATGCTGTGTCGGCGGTATCACATGGAATTTCTGTTTCGCTTTCCGCGACGTGGGATGTCGTCGCAAAAGCCGGCAAAAGAACTGGCGCTCACGGCCCATCGCGGGGCCGCGTGATCGGATCGAGGCCGGGCATTGATCGAAAGTTGGCGATTTATTGGAATTTGTTGACACGCGGCGGCGAGTGCCATCTGGGTCCGGCTCCGTCCACGAGCCGAAATCGCTTGGGCTACGGGTGGCTCCCGTTGCACTTGCTCTCTAGGAAGTTCCGGAGCGGCACGAGGTCGCCTACGATTGGCTGGTCGCATCCTCTTGCGGATGCGATGCCCAGGCCGAGGACGAACAACTTACTATGCCCGGGCCGGCGGATTCAGTCTTGCCAGTGTCCTGGCAATTGCCCCAGCCAGAACCTGGTATCCCGTCTTGCTGAGATGTACTCGGTCCAGCAAGAGCGAATCCTTTGCTTGCCCCTCGGCGTCGAGGAACCGACGCGAGGCATCCACGAAGTCGATGGATTCCTGATTGGCCCATTTTGCTAACTCAAGATTGACCTTCGCCGTCAGCTGAGTCTCCCAAGTCTCCCGGGTCGGCAGCAGGCCGATCAGCAGGACCCTCGTCGATGGCGACTCGCGCCGGATCGCCGCCACGACCTCTTGAATCCCCATGACGACCTCCTTGGCCGAATACCCGAGGCTCACGTTATTGATGCCGATCATGACCACCGCGACCTTGGGCTGACTTGCGACCGCCCCGTTCTCGACTCGCCACAGCAGACTCTGGATCCAGTCACCGCTGATCCCGGCATTCGCCGGCCGATACCGCGTGAATCGCGAGTTCCAGATCGCGCCCGCCGTCTGACTCCACCGAGCCGTGATCGAATCGCCCAGAAAGATCGTTCGGGGCCGCGACCGACCCATGGACTCGACCAGCCTCGCATGGACTTCGCGCCAGGGCCGCTTCGGCGTGCCTGGGCCGAGGTCGACCATCGCGCCGTCGCGAGGCATGGGAATCGTCGTCACGGCCGGGCCAGGATTCGACGAGACTTCCAAGGATACCGGTCTTAGCGATAGCAGGTGCCTCGTGGAGGACAGAACCACTCGCCCTTCCAGGCAATCCACAAACGGCTGGAAATGAGTATTGCGATTCATGAAACGGTCGGAGCGCGCGCCGCGCCCTCCCACGGACTGGGCCTGACAGCTTCGGAAAACGGGTCGAGTTCACTGTGCCGATGGGGGCTCACGGCACGCGAGTCACCAGCTCATCCCGCAAAACGACCCAACAGTCTGAACCGGATCAGGCACCGCCAAGAAAACAGGAACTCGGTATCCACACTTCTAGAGACGGCAACGGCGGCACTTCCGAACATTTTCTTCAACGATCGGAAGGGTCCCGGTCCGTCGGGCCTAGAATCCGATCCGCCTCGCTCGCGCGCCCTTCACTCCGGTCGACCACTCCATGCCCCGCTTGCGATCCTGAACTCGGGGACACTCAGAAAGTTAGAAAAGCCTCAATTCTATGAATTCGTCGAGCGTTTCCGTCGCATTCACAATCGAACATGATGCCGCGCATTTCCTAACGATCTCAGGCCTTTGCGAATTGTCGGGTCAGGCTCGCTCATGTCGTCGCCTCCGCTCCGATGCTGCCGGCTTCCAGTTCTTCCTCGATCGCCACGGCGTTTCGCCGCAGGTCCTTCACCTGCCTGGCATTGGCGGCGTAAAAAAGCGCACTGACCGCAGCGCCCAGGTAGGTGATGATCCGGTAGCCCATCATGGCGACCGCGCCGTTGGGGAACTTGACGAGGTCGAACATGGCCCCGCTGGCCATCTCGGTGAGGCCCAAGGCGCCGAACGGCAGGGGGATCGCCGTGGTGAATAGGACCAAGGGGACGATGACCAGATGCCGCGCCAGGGTTGGGGCCGAGGTGGGGTAGAGGGCGTGGTCGACCAGCGTGAACGCCAGAACGAACAGCGTGTGGCTGATGAGGGCCAAACCCGTCGCCGCGACCACGACTCCCAGCTTCGACCGATAGGCCGACGCCAAGGCCACCAGTTCGTGAAACACCGCTTCGAGCCGCCCTCGACCGTGGAAAAGCCGCTCCAGTGGGCGATAAAGCGCCGGCGTGAACAGGACCATTAAACCGATAACGCCGGCCAGCACCGCGAGCCAGGCCAGGCCGATCAAGGTGCGAACCGGCGCGGTGGCGTCGGCGAGGGCGAACAATCCGGCGATCCCGGCAAGCAAGAACAGGCCCAGCAGGCCCACGCCCCGGTCGATCACCATCGAGGCGACCGCCTGGGTCTTTTTGGCCTGCTCGCGACAAAGAAACGCGGCTTTGACCAGGTCGCCGCCGACCGCGCCCGGGATCACCAGGTTGAAGACGTTGCCGATGAAGCCCAGCCGCAAGGCGTCGCGAAACCGGAACGGCAGATCGAGGGCCCGCACCAGCCGGTGCCAGCGGACGAACGTGAGCACCAGGGCCGTCATGTAGAGGGCGAACGCGAGGGCCAGGCGGCGGAAGTCAGGACGGGTTGAGAGGACTTCCTGAATCTTGTCGCGATTGACGAACACGGTCCAGCCCAGCAGGCTCAGCGCCACGAGCACCAAGCCGGCGTTGATGATCCGTCCCCTGGCGCGGCGGTCCATTGGCATGGCTCAGAGCGTCCCTTTGGTGGACGGAATCATACCCTCGGCGCGGGGATCCGGCTCGACGGCGTTTCGAATCGAGCGTGCCAGCCCTTTGAAGATTGCCTCGGAAATGTGGTGTGCGTTGCCGCCAGTCTGGAGCAACACATGGATGTTCGCCCGCGCGTTGAGGCTGACGGCGCGCCAAAACTCCTGGACCAACTCGGTGTCGAACGAGCCGATCTTGGCGGTGGGGAACGGGGCGTTCCAGCCCAGGCAGGCGCGGCCGCCGAGGTCGACGGCCGTGGTCACCAGCACCTCGTCCATGGGGAGGATGCAATGGCCGTAGCGTCGGATGCCGGCCTTGTCGCCGAGGGCCTGGTCGAGCGCCTGGCCGAGCACGATGCCGGTGTCCTCGGTGGTGTGGTGGTCGTCGATCTGGCGATCGCCTCGGGCGTAGAGGACGAGGTCGATGGACGAGTGGCGAGCGAACAGCTCCAGCATGTGATCGAGAAAGCCAACGCCGGTGCTGACATCCGCGCGGCCCGTGCCGTCGAGGTCGAGCGACAGGCGGATCTCGGTTTCGCGCGTGGCGCGCTGGATCTCGGCGGTGCGGTGGCCGGCGGGGGCGGCGGGGATCTGAGGCGACACGGCGGGGAGGTTCCTTTCGGCTCAGACGGACAGGATTTCGCGGAGCGCGGCCAGCAAGGCGTCGATCTCCGGGTCGGTGCCGACCGTGATCCGCAATCCGGGCAAGCGGCCGGCGTAGCGCATCATGCGGACGAGGATTCGGCGGGCTTTGAGTGCCTCGTAAACCTCGGCCGCCGGCGGGCCGCCCTGGCACCATACGAAATTGGCCTGGCTCTCGGGGACCTGATAGCCGAGGTCGCGGAGGGCTTCGGTCAGGCGGCGGCGTGTGGCAAGGATCCGCTCCCGGGTGGTTCGGAGATAGTCTTGATCCTCAAGCGCGGCGGCCGCGCCTGCGATGGCGAGACGGTCGCAGTTGTACGAGTCCTTGACCTTCGCGAGGTTTTCGACGAGGGCCGGCGCGGCGACGAGATACCCGGCCCGCAAACCGGCGAGGCCGTAACCCTTGCTGAAGCTGCGGGAGACAAGCACATTAGGCAATTCGCGGGTCAGAGCGATGCAGTCGACATCGGCGAAATCGGCGTAGGCTTCGTCGACCACCAGGGGACATTCGAGCCGACGCGCCAGGTCGCTGATTTGTGCGGGGGGCAACGCGGTACCGGAGGGACTATTGGGATTGGCGAGTACGGCAAGACACGCGCCGGTGGCCGCGGCTTCGGTGGCGAACTTCATGGGATCAAGCGACCAGTCGGGCTCGTAGCCGACCTCGACGCAGCGTGCGTTCTGAATCTCGCCCAGGGTTCGGTAGAGAACATAACTGGGCATCGGGTAGATGATTGCTTCGCCCGGGGCGACGAAGGCGCGGGTGAGGATCGTGAGCAGGTCGTCGGAACCGTTGCCGGCCAGGATCCACTCGGGGCCGACGCCGTGAAGCGCCGCGGCGGCCTGGCGGATGGGGGTGGCCATCGGGTCGGGATAAAGGCGGAGGCGGTCGTCGAGAGCCGCGCGCATGGCGTCGACGGCTCGAGGCGAGGGCGGATACGGGTTTTCGTTGGTGTTGAGCTTGATGTAGACGCCGTCACGAGGCTGTTCGCCGGGGACGTAGCCGTCCATCCGCACGATGTGGGACTGGAACCAGGCGGCGGCCCGGTCGGTGGACAGGCTAGCGGGAGTAGCGTCACGGGCCATCGGCGTGGGGTCTCAAACGATCGCGAGATGCGAAAGAATTAGGATACGCGAAAATGGTCCGGTTCGCACCGGTTCGACGACGCCTTCCGCTCGACCTTGGATTGGACCCGACCCGGTGCGAATGGGTTCAGGGTCTTCTCGAATCTCCCAGACCGCGCAGACTCTCGCCATCCAGGCGGAAAACCGTCCATTCGTCCATGGGACGAGCGCCCAGGCTGCGATAGAAGCCGATGGCCGGGGCATTCCAATCGAGCACGGCCCATTCCAGGCGGCCGCAGCCGCGCTCGACGGCCAGCCGCGCCAGTTCCCGCAACAGCCCCTTCCCCAGCCCGACGCCTCGGTATTCGGGCCGAACGAACAGGTCTTCCAGATAAATGCCCGGCAGCCCGCGAAAGGTCGAGTAGTTATGAAAGAAGAGGGCGAACCCGGCCGTGCGGCCATCGACCTCGCCGATCAGGGCCTCGGCGTACGGGCGGTTGCCGAACAGGTGGTTCCGAAGCTGATCGGCGGTCGCCACGGCCTCGTACTCAAGTTTCTCGTAGGCGGCCAACTCGCGAATCAGCGTCACAATCGTCTCGGCGTCGTCCGGGCGGGCGGGGCGGATCTGGATATCTCGGCTCATGGCGTGTCCATGTGGAGCGTGTTGTCCTCGTCGTCCAGGGCCGGAGCGGGATCGGCCAGGCGGATATCGACGCTCAGGCGGTGGCCGGTGAGCCCTTCGACATCGGCCAGGCGGCAGACGTCGGGGGCGAGTGTCTCCAGGCCCCGTCGATCGACGTGAATCAGACTTGTGCGTTTGAGGAAATCGTTGGCCGAAAGGCCCGACGCCCAACGCGCCGTGCCGCCGGTGGGCAGAACGTGCGAGGGTCCGGCGGCGTAGTCGCCCAGGGCGACGGGGGTTTCGTGTCCCAGGAAGATCGCTCCGGCGTTGGTGAGCAAGTTGGAGAGGCGGCTGGGGTCGGAGGTGGAGATATGGAGGTGCTCGGGCGCGATTCGGTTGGTCAGGTCGATTGCCTCTTGCTCGTCGGCGACGAGAATCAAGGCACCGAACTGCTCCAGGCTGGCATGCGCCAGTTCGCCGCGCGAGAGTGTGGCGAGCTGGTCGATCAGGGCCGCCTCGACGCGGTCGAGGAGCGATTCCTCCCAGGTGATGAGCAGGCTCGCGCCTGGGGCGTGTTCGGCCTGGCTGATCAGGTCGGCGGCGACATACTCCGGGTGAGCGGTCCAGTCGGCTAGAACGACGACCTCGCTGGGTCCGGCGATGCTGTCGATATCGACCTCGCCATAAACGTGCTTCTTGGCCAGCGCGACGAAGAGGTTGCCAGGGCCGACAATTTTGTCCACCGGCTCGATCAGGCCATCGACGCCGAACGCCAGGGCGGCGACCGCCTGCGCTCCACCGACTCGGTAGACCTCGCGGACGCCGAGCAGGTGGCAGGCGGCGAGCAGGTCGTCGTTGTAGC
>JBGSYY010000328.1:0-2155 GCA_041750675.1 Isosphaeraceae bacterium
TTGCCATGTCCGAATCCGATTGGGCACGCTTCGAGGCCCGCGTGCATGAGCACGCGGCTCACACCCCGACCCAGGCCCGCGCCTACGGCGAAACCATCGCCCGTCTGCTCGACGCCGCCCCCCACCCCGTCGAACCATCGCCGGCATTGGATTGGCTCGATTGGGAGCGCCGCAAGTCGCTCCGCCTGCTCCCAGGCCACATCAACTGATTCTGATCCCTCAAGATTCTCGTTTCGTCTGTTTCACCACAACCCAAGGAGGCCACTCTTGGCCACGTCCTCTGCTCCCATCGCTGACATCAAGGATCCTGGTCTCGCCGCCGCCGGCCTCAAGCGCATCGTTTGGGCCGAGCGCGATATGCCGGTCCTGCGAACCATCCGCGACCGCTTCGAACGCGAAAAGCCCCTCAAGGGCCTGCGCATGTCCGCCTGCCTCCACGTCACCGCCGAAACCGCCAATCTGGCCCGCACCCTCGTCGCCGGCGGTGCCGATCTCTTGCTCTGCGCCTCCAATCCCCTGTCCACTCAGGACGACGTCGCCGCCGCCCTCGTCCACGAGTTCGGTATCCCCACCTACGCCATCAAGGGCGAGGACGAAACCAGCTACTACCGACACATCTCCGCCGCGCTCCAGCACCAGCCCAACGTCACCATGGACGACGGCGCCGACCTCGTCGGCGCGATGGTCTTCATGAGCCTCGGCCGTCTCGACGACCTCCACCCCGAAGTTCGTTCCTGGGCCGCCACTCTCTCCCCCGCCGAGCGCAACGAGGTCTCCACCCGCGTTTGTGCCAGCATGGAGGAGACCACCACCGGCGTCATTCGCCTTCGCGCCATGGAAAAGGACGGCGTGCTCAAGCTCCCCGTCATCGCCGTCAACGACGCCCAGACCAAGCACCTCTTCGATAACCGCTACGGCACCGGCCAGAGCACCATCGACGGCGTCATCCGCGCCACCGACATGCTCATCGCCGGCCGTCAGATCGTCGTCTGCGGCTATGGCTGGTGCGGCAAGGGCGTCGCCCTTCGCGCTCGGGGCATGGGCGCGCACGTCATCATCACCGAGATCGATCCCATCCGCGCCCTCGAAGCCGCCATGGACGGCTTCCAGGTCATGACCATCGCCGAAGCCGCCCCCCGCGGCGACCTCTTCATCACCGTCACCGGCGACATCCACGTCATCCGCGGCGAGCATTTCTCCGCCATGAAAGATGGGGCCATGATCTGCAACTCCGGCCATTTCAACGTCGAACTGGCACTCGACCAGCTCGCCGAGCAGGCCAAGCAGCTCAACAAGAATATCCGCTCGTTCGTCGACGAATACGTCCTCGCCGACGGCCGACGCCTCTACGTCCTCGGTGAAGGTCGGCTCATCAACCTCGCCGCCGCCCACGGCCACCCCGCCAGCGTCATGGATATGTCCTTCGCCGCTCAGGCCCTGTCCACCGAGTGGGCCGTCAAGAACAAGGGCAAGCTCGACAACCGCGTTCACAACGTGCCCAAGGAAGTCGACGAATACGTCGCCCGACTCAAGCTCGAAACGATGGGCATCCACATCGATACCCTCACCGACGAACAGAAGAAATACCTCGCAAGCTGGGAAATGGGCACCTGATCCCCTCTCACACCACCACGACTACGCCCCTTCAAACCCCTCGCCCAGGCCCCTACAGCCTCCGGCGAGGGGTTTTTATTATGTGCGGAAGTCGCCATCAAGTATTGCCGTCAAGTGCTTCCTGATGCGCCGTTTCAGGACGATCAACGTGCGCCGACGGGCGCGAGTTCGTCCCCAGGCTCCCCCACAAATCCAGTCCCCTTCGCCAAGATCGCGATCCACGACACGACCCTGCTTGGTATCCAAGCCGACAATCCGCCGCCTGGGAAACTCTTCATTCCCGCATCCAGACGCCCACGGCCCCATAGGCCCGCTCGATTCCCCTGGCTCCCTCCGCCCCGTTCTGCTAGAAACCCAGTCTCAGGAATCGCTCTTTAGGTCGGAAGTCGGCGGAGTTCCGATCGTCCCGCATGGATGCAACGGGAGCCTTCACGGATGCGGCCTCGGTGGGGGGCTTACGGCCTTCTCTTCGCCCTCGCGGCGATCATCCCGACTCTCCACGGCTGCGGTGGCCCCAACGCGCGCCGCGCCCATCTCCTCG
>JBGSYY010000329.1:0-2209 GCA_041750675.1 Isosphaeraceae bacterium
GGGTTCCCTCACCAGACTCACAAGCAGCAAGGATGTCTCTGCGCATCTCAGGTGAATAGGCTTTCATGGCCACCTCCTTGTGGCCACCTAGATTACCTAGTCTTACCAAAATGCGCTAGAGTCCTGGGGGAAGCGCTCTAGGGGATCGCGGAGTCGTCGAGCCGGAACACGTACGACTCGATTTACGGCTCGACCAGGCCCCCAGCTGTCATCTCTCGCGCCGGAGGGTCTGGCCGGGTCGCTCCCCGAACTGCCTGAAATAGTCGGCGGCCAGGGCGCCGGGGTGATCGAGGCCCCAGAGCCGGGCGAACTCGCAGACCGATGCCGTGCGCGGATCGGCCGCCTTGAGATCCTGGCGCAGTCGACTGAGCCTCAGTGCCTTCAGATACGCCTTGGGGGACTGTCCGGTGCATTCGCGGAACGCGTAGATGAGCGTCCGTTCGCTGACGCCGACGACCTCGCAGATCTCAAGGAGGCCCATGCGGCGATCGAGATGCGCAAGCATGTACGCCTCGGCATCACGGACGACCTGTGTCCGCCGCCGCAAGCCGACCGAGGGTTCCTGACCAATTTGCACGGGCAACGCGCAACCGAGGAGCTCGGAAAGCCACCCGACCAGGAACTCCTCGACATCGCCGCTTGGCCGGAGAGCCGGGTCGTCCGCGGCGGCGAGCTTGCCAAGCGTGCGTCGAAGTGACCGATCGAGCGAGCGGCTGCGTTCGAGGTCGAGCGAGACCACCGACCCGCCAAGCAACGAATCCGCGTCGAGGCCGTGAAGCGAGGCGGCGATTCGCCGGACGAAATCCGCGGCCACGACGAGCCCCGTGCTCCGATACGACTCCGAGGTCCGGTGATCGACGGGGTCTCCGGGTTGCCGGATGTTGACGATCCCTGGGCGGAGCGTCTGACCCCGCCAGACCGCGTCCGCGTTGTGCTCATGGACGACGTTGAATTCAAAGCAACTGGCGGGCCGCGATCCACGCACCTGCACCGATCGGTTGCCCTCGACCTCGTAAAGCTGGAACGGCCCGAGTTGTGACAGGACGATGCCACCCCGGAACGCGCCGCGTCCGAACTGCACAAGGTGCATGTCCCAGCCAGGGAACGAGGCCGCCAGCTCGTCGAAGTCGGCAGTCCGCAGCGACACCGTATGCCGTGCTGACCCCGTCCAGCCGGACGTATTATCGTCAATCGAATCGGTCATACTCGTTTGTCGCGATGGGGACAACTCGATCGGGATTCGATTTTGCGGTTTCCTGACCAATGACATGCCGGATCATAAGGAACTATCATACTTTCTCTGCAGCCGTTCTGGCAGCGAGGGGTTCCGAAGCACGGACCACGGACATCGGCCGAAGGCTTCGCCCACTGGCACATGAATCCTCGAGCTCCAACTGGGGGGGAATAGCGATGCGGCCAAGCCGAGTCCGTCTCTGCGTGCTGGGATTTGTCGCGATCCTCTCGATCGCAACCGATGCCTGGTGCGCGGATCAGCCCAACATCGTCTTCATCATGGCCGACGACCTCGGCAATGCCGACCTCGGTTATCGCGGCAGCGAGATCAAGACCCCGAACATCGACAGGCTCGCAACCACCGGCGCACGCTGCGAATCGTTCTACGGGATGCCCGTCTGCACGCCGTCCCGCGCCGCGCTCATGACAGGGCGCTATCCGATCCGACACGGCCTCCAGACGCTGGTGATCTTCCCGAGTCACGGCTACGGCCTCCCGACCGACGAGCGCACACTGCCCGAAGCCCTGAAGGACGCTGGCTACCAGACGTACATGGTGGGCAAGTGGCACCTCGGCCATGCCGAGCGCAAATACTGGCCTCAGAATCGCGGATTCGACCACTTCTACGGCAACCTCGTCGGCGAGGTGGATTACTTCACCAAGGAGCGTGGGGGCCTGATCGACTGGCAGCGCAACGGCGAGTTTCTCAGGGAGGAAGGATATTACACGGCTCTCATCGGGGACGAGGCGGTCAAGCTCATCGAGGCCCAGGATTCGAAGAAGCCGTTCTTCCTCTACTTCGCCTCGCTGGCCGCCCACTCTCCCTATCAGGCACCCCAGGAATACATCGACCGCTATGCGTCGATTGAGGATGAGAAACGGCGGGTGTACGCCGCCATGATCACGGCCCTGGACGATCAGGTCGGCCGCATGATCGCCGCTCTCGAAGCGAAGGGTCTCCGCGAGGACACGATCA
>JBGSYY010000330.1:0-2148 GCA_041750675.1 Isosphaeraceae bacterium
CCCCTCCACCGCCCCCTCCACCTGAACCCATCCGCCCCCCTCCTTCAATCGGCCCCCGGTGGCTCCCAGAGGTCGCTTGATGGAAGTAGACTTTCCCGAGTCCACCTCGAATCGCCAGCCATCCCCCTCCATGCCGACCCGACGTCGATCGCCGTTGATCGTCACCACCCTCTGCATCTGCCTCCTGCCCTTCGTTTCCCCACAAACCACCCACGCCGACGACTCCCTCTCTCGCGTTCTCAACGCCGGCCGGCTCGTCTACGGCTGCGACGCCGAGGGCGGCGGCCCCTACGCTTACCCCGACCCCGCCGACCCCGCCTCTCACGTCGGCTTCGAGGTCGAGTTGATCCAGCTCCTCTCCGGCCCCCTCGGCCCCCAACCCCAGCTCTATCAGGGCCAGTGGGACGCCCTCCTCTCCACCCTCTCCGCCGGCCACGTCGACCTCGTCCTCAACGGCTACGAACAAACCCCCGAGCGCACCGACGAATTCCTCGCCACCCGCCCCTACTACGTCTTTCGCCTCCAGCTCATGGTCCGCCGCGACGACAACGGCACCACCACAATCCAAGGCTTCGACGACCTCACCCGCCCCAAACCTTCCGGCGGCAAGTGGACCGTCGCCGTCCTGGGCAGCTCCAGTGCCGAATCCTACGCACGCCAGCACGGCGCCGCTCACGTCAACGTCGTCTACTTCAACGGCGCGACCGACTGCATGATGGCCGTCCGCAACGGCCAGGCCGACGCCACTCTCCAGGATGAACCCGCCGCCCTCTTCTATTCCGGCGAATACCAGGACCTCGCCCTCGTCGGCCCCCCCGTCGGCCACGGCTATTACGTCATGTATCTACGCAAGGCCGACCTCGCCCTGCGCGACGCCATCGACGCCGCCCTCGCCCGCCTCATCTCCAGCGGCGAGCTGCGCACCCTCTACGAAAAATACGGCATCTGGACCGAAGCCCAGGCCGAGTTGCCCACACTCGGCCCGCCCGACGCCACCACAGCCGGCCCCGCCCGGCCCGACCGCCTTCGCGGACTCCCCCTCATCGCACGCTACGGCAATACCCTGCTCCTCTCCGCCGGCATGACCATCCTGCTCGCCTGTGCCGCCATGCCCCTCGCCATGGCCATCGGCCTCGCCATCGCCCTGGGCCGCCTCTATGGCCCTCCCCTGCTCCGCCCCTTCCTCGCCGTCTATGTCGAGCTGATCCGCGGCACCCCGCTCATGCTCCAGCTCTTCGTCCTCTTCTTCTTGCTCCCCCGCCTGGGCCTCGAACTCCCCGCCCTCGTCGCCGGCATCGCCGGCCTGGCCATCAACTATTCGGCCTACGAGGCCGAAATCTACCGCGCCGGCCTGCAAGCCATCCCGCCCGGCCAGATGGAAGCCGCTCTCTCCCTCGGCATGACCCGCCGTCTCGCCCTCCGCCGCGTCATCGTCCCCCAGGCCGTGCGCATCGTCATTCCTCCTGTGACCAACGACTTCATCGCCCTCTTCAAAGATACCTCCGTCTGCTCCGTCATCTCGCTCGTCGAGCTGACCAAACGCTACGCCATCCTCGCCAACAGCACCGGCGGCGTCCTCGAATTCGCCGCCGCCACCGCCTTGCTCTACCTGGCCATGAGCGCCCCGCTCGCCTGGCTCGTCCGATGGTTCGAAAACCAGCTCAGCCACGACGGCAAGAAAGGAGCGCCCGCATGATGATCCAGGTACGCGACCTCATCAAGGATCACGGCCCCCTGCGCGTCCTCGACGGCATCACCCTCGATGTCCACGCCGGCGAGGTCGCCGCCGTCATCGGCCCTTCCGGCGGCGGCAAAAGCACCTTCCTCCGCTGTTTGAACGGCCTCGAACGCTTCCAGGGCGGCAGCGTCGCCATCGACGACCTCCAACTCAACTCCAACACCCCGGAACCCCAGCGCGAGCAAACCCTCCGCCAGGTCCGCCGCCGCGTCGGCATGGTCTTCCAGCAGTTCCACCTTTTCCCTCACCGCTCAACCCTCGAAAACGTCATTGAAGCACCTATTCACGTCCTCAAGCTTTCACGCAACGAGGCCGAGGCTCGCGCTCGCCAGCTTCTCGACCGCGTCGGTCTCGCCGACAAGCTCCACGCCCGCACCCGCCAGCTCTCCGGCGGCCAGCAACAACGCGTC
>JBGSYY010000331.1:0-12301 GCA_041750675.1 Isosphaeraceae bacterium
GAGGTCGACGCCCCGTCACGTCCACCACCGCCAGATCCGTCAGGCTCGTCGATCGCTGCCCCTCCGCCCGCGCCGCAGTCCCACGCGGCAAGGCCCCAGCACCTGCCGGAAACCGCGCCGGACATCCCGGACAGCGCAGCCAACCTCCCTCCATGCCCGTCGGCACTTTCACCCTGGCCCGGCAATTGGGACAAACGACCACCGTCGGCATGCAATGACTCTAGGTGAACACGCGGCCAGAGGCCGCCAGCCGGTCCGATCTCGAACCAATCCCCAGCTCATTATTCCGTGCCGGTAAAGCCCTCGCCTCCCCCGTCCAGCCCGGAGCTACCCGACTCAACCATTTCCTTCGTCTTCGCGTGGCGATACGCGAACGTCTTTTCCAGCTTCGCTCGCAAGGCGTTCCCCGCGAGTGTGGCCCCCAGAATCCCCAGCGGCGGCTCGAATTCGATCTCATCACGCAGAAGCGTCCCACCCGCGCCGTCGTCGACAAACCGGTGCCGATGATACCACTTGGCGAACGGCCCCTTCACCTGTCGATCAGCGAACAGGTGAGGCGGGGCATATTCCGTATGCTCGGCGATCCAGATCACCGGCACCGGCCCCATCCACATCTTCAAGGTCACCCGTGAACCCACGCGCAGCGACTTCGGATCCTCGATCACCTCGATCCGCTCGCCCGGCGGCGTCAGCCGTTCCAAGGCTCCAGGCGCTTCGTGAAACGCAAACAAGGCCGACGGCGATGCGGCGATCCGCGTTTCCATGACGAACTTCATAGGTCCCACCCGCGTATTCGGGGAAAGTCCCAACGGCCCGCGGCCGCCGCTCAATTTCTTATCGTACACCTCCGGAAAGCGTTCCGTCGCTACGGTAGACGGTTGAAGTTGGCGATCTCCTCGGCGACGATGATCCATAGTCGAGCCGGCCGGCACTGGGGCGTGGCTGGTAGTTCTCTCATCGACCCTGGAGCAGCATCATGACGCCGAAGCGAGGTCTCAATCGCCGCCATTTCCTGGGAACCACCGCCGCTGGTGCGGCATTGGCCAGTAGCGCCTTCCCCCATCCGGCAATCGCCAGCGGCCGCGACGCCAATGAAACGCTGAATTTCGCCATCCTCGGTGCCGGCGGCCGAATGCAGGCCCACATCGGCGTCCTCAACGACATGAAGAAGGAAGGCCAGGCCGTCAACATCGTCGCCATGAACGACGTTTGGGACGGCAACGACGAGGTCGGTCGCGGCCTCTACCCCTCCGCCAAGAAGTGCGGCCTGAACGTCGACGACAAGGAGAGCGTCACCAAGGACTACCGACGCCTCCTCGACCGCAAGGACATCCATGCCGTCGTCGTCGCCACGCCCGATCACTGGCACGCCAAGCAGTGCATTGACGCCATGGACGCCGGCAAGCACGTCTATTGCGAAAAGCCGATGACCCACACCATCGACGAGGCTCGCAAGGTCGCCGAGACGGTCGCCCGCACCGGTAAGATCATGACCGTCGGCGTCCAGTCCACCGCCGACCCCCGCTGGAAGATGGCCAACGAGCAAATCACCTCGGGCAAAATCGGCAAGGTCATGCAGGGCCAGACCAGCTACTACCGCAACAGCAACATGGGCCAGTGGCGCTACTATCCACTGACCAAGGACATGAACCCGTCCACCGTCGACTGGAAGATGTTCCTCGGCACCGCCTTCGGCCTCGCCCCCGATCAGCCCTTCGACCGCGCCCGCTATGCCCAGTGGCGCTGCTACTGGGATTTCGGCGGCGGCATGTATACCGACCTCTTCGTCCACCAGCTCACCCACCTGATCCAGGCGATGGGCGTCCGGCTTCCCCGCCGCGTGGTCGGCGGCGGCGGCCTGTACATGGAATATGATGGCCGCGACGTTCCCGATGTCGCCACCGTCGTCGCCGATTACGACGAGGGCTGCCAGGTCCTCATCTCGGCCACCATGTGCAACGACGTCCAGCTCGGCGAGGTCATCCGTGGCCACACCGGCACCGTCCTCTTCGGCGGCAGCCCCAACGATGGCTACCGCATCGTGCCCCAGAAGCTCGAAGGCCGCCCGGCCCCTCCAGGAGCCAACCGCGGCGAAGGCGGCGAGGTCTTCAAGCCCGACCAGCCCCGCGACGACACCCGGGCCCTCTGGGATCACTTCATCGGCTGCATCCGCAGCGACAACCCCGAAACGCTCTGCCCGGCCAGCCTGGGCTACGCCGCCATCGCCACGGTGAACATGGGCGTCGACAGCTACCGCTTCGGCAAGGCCCTCTTCCTCGACAAGGCCAGCGGCCAGGTCAAGGACGCCGACGCCTCCTGGGCCGCCCGTTGGGAAGAACGCTCCCACCTCCGTGGGACGCCCAACCACGTCATGGGCTGGTCCGCCGACCCCCTCGAAGGCTCGACGCTGACCGCTCCTGATTACCAGAAGCTCGAAGGCGCCTGGATCAACGGCAAAGACCCCGCCGCCAACGCCTGATCGACCCCACGGAAGGTTAACCACGAGGCCGCGCCCGGCACTTCCGCCAGGCGCGGCCTCTTTTTCGTAGGGTGCCGTCAGCGGGCCGAAGGCCCGCGCAACGCACCACCACCCGCGTTAAAGGTTCCATTAAAGGTTCCAGGAACACAACCTGTAGGCCGCGATAAAGGTTCCAGGAACACAACCTGTAAAGCTCTCTCGTCCTTCACCGCGAAGCCGACCGCAACCTCAGCGCAAACCGAGGGCAAAACCAGCGACGCCTCGCCTCGATGAGCCGGGCCTCCATGCTTGAGCAGGTTCTATTCACCCGGTCCCGTCCGCGTGAACCTCAAGTAATCAATATCCCCAATACTCCCCGACTCCCCCGGCGTGTCCAGCACCAGCTTCATCGCATAGCGCCCCGGCGTCAGCATGACTCCTTCATGCCGCAACGCCTTCAAGTTCTGCCACCCGCCCGTGTCGGGCACCGTGATCGGCCCCGTCCGATCCACACCGTCGAACTCCAGCCGAAACGTCCCGCCCGGCCCCGCGCAGGCCACCATCGAATCAATCCGATACGTCCCCGCCTCCTTCACCTCGACCGTGTAAATCAACCACTCCCCAGGCCGCGTCCAGCCCAGGTTGAAGCCGCCGCTCGCCGCCTCGCGCACTTCCAGATCGACCCCGCTCTCACGATACAGCGGACGCTTCGTCTCCTGGTTCTCCGGCTCCTCATCGTGATATGCGACCCCCTCGCCGCCCTCATCAAAGTCCTCCAGCTCGATCATCCCCGGAATCGCAGAGATCACCCCACGGAACGGCTTCCGATCGTCGGCACCAAACCCCAAACTCAGCCCAGCCCCAACCACCACGGCCCCGATCCACACAGTCATTCGCATCATCCTGTCCCTCCCGTTCGTCCTGTGTAAGAAAAGCAACTCACGGAGCAGACCACCACCGGCAGCCCCAGAGGCACCATCGCCGCAAGCATCGTCCCGATCAATTCTCCCAGAAACTCATTCATGAGCTAGTCGTATCATCTCGACTTCTTCACACGAGCCGTCGCCGCCGGCTTCGCCGATTTCTTGGGCCCAGTGGTATTGGCTGTTGGGCGTTCTCTCGAAGCCTCATAATGCGAAATATGCCGCTCTGAAGGCACCCGACGGATCGCCTCGCCCACCACATCCAAAGCCACATCGTCCAGTTTCTTGAACCGCACGCAGCACTTCCCCATATCCAGCTTCTTTCCAGCCCGCTTCCAGGCGTCCTCAAACCAGCGCAGTTCCTCGCCCTCGGCGTAGACCGACATCAAATAGAGCGACATGCAGTTCTTTTGCGAAGCCAGTGCGGCGAACGGCAGCGGCTGCTTCGGATCGCAGTGATATCCCGCCGGATACACGCGATGCGGCACATAGTAGCCGATCATTCCATACTGAATCCCCTCCTCGTACCCATCGTCGAGGTTCTCGAGGATGACACGCCGCACCGCCTCAATCGCCGTCCGACGCTCTTCGGGAAGCTCCGCCAGGTACTGCTCGACTGTCTTCGCCTTGCTTTGCATCGTCTCGAGCCTCCCACGGCCAGCAGCAGGACCACCTCACGCCACAAACCCCGGTCCCATCCTGATCGGCCGGCCCGCGCCGTTCAAGAGAATCCATTCCGCATCCTCACTTGACGCCAGGGCAGGGGGGGCCGCTCCCAGCAATTGCGCCGGATTCCACGTCGCCGCCGCCACGCATTGCGGAATCGTCCACCCCGTCGCCTCGGCCAACCGCCCGATCCCTTCAACCAGGGGGCGCGACGCTCCCGCCAGGTAGCCCGTTCCGGCCACCACGACAGCCCCGTCCGAAGTCACTTCCCAATCCTCATAGACCCCCGGCACCGACCCCGCCAGCGGACTCACGTCGCTCACCAAGATCACTCGTTCCACGCCCTTCGCCCGCGCCAGCACTCGCAAAACGTCAATCCCCAGATGCCGTCCGTCCGCGATCAACGAGGCGAGCAATCGATCCTCCGCCGCCTGAGTGAAGATCGGATTCGGGTGCCGGGGCAGGGGACTCGCGATCCCATTCCCCAGATGCGTGCTCAACCTCGCTCCCGCCTCCACCGCCGCCGCGATCGTCGCCCCATCCGCCGCCGTATGCCCCAGCGCGACTACAATCCCCGCTGCCGTGGCACGCTCAATTAACGCGATCGACCCGGCCCGCTCCGGTGCCAGCGTCAACAACACCACGCGTCCACCGCTCGCCGCCTGCACCGCCTCCAACTCCGACCACTCCAGATCCCGCACCCATTCCCGAGGATGTGCCCCCCGATACCCATCAACCTCCGAGATCGCCGGCCCCTCCAGATGAATTCCCAGCACCATCCGCCGGACCAGTTCATCCCCTTCACAGGCCGCCGCGATCGTCGCCACTCCGTGCCGCATCGCTTCGGGCGACGCCGTGATCAACGTCGGACAAAACCGCGAGACTCCATCGCGCCGAACAAACTCGCAAACCGCGCGAACCTGTCCGACCGTCAATCCCTCATTCGAAAACGAGATCCCTCGGCACCCATTGACCTGCAAATCCCACAACCCCGGCACGACCCAGGGCAGATCAGCCGCTTCCCCATCCTCAAGCCGCTGGATCTCGACAAGCTCCCGTCCCTCATGGACGAGGCGGACGCGATGCCCTCCACCCAGCGCATCACGTCCGATCACCTCGCTCATTGCCGAACCACCTTCGTTCAATGTGACTTGCGTCCCCGCCCCCGCCCCGCAGGCTCGTCGATCCGCTTCCGCACCAATGCCCGAAACGCCTTACGCCACGACCCGTGTGCACCGCCCACGCCACGCTCAAGCCACTCCGTCAGCTCCGCGGAAATGAACCCCGGAAAATTGCACAATCGCGGAACGGCCCGATAGGCTCCGTCACGCCCCAGCCTAAGAAACCCGATCGCCCCATCCCGATGAATCACAACCTCGGAAACCCCCAGTGACGCATAAATCTCGAGCCGTCGCACGGAACTGGAGGATACGTCAACCTCCAACACGAGGTCCGGTGGCGGGTCGGTCTTGAGATTGATTTTCTTACGGCCGCTCACCTCAGCAAAAGTCTCGACATAATAGCAATCGTCTGGTTCCAGACCGCGTCTCAAATCCTTCCGCTTGAAGGTCATGGAGCCCAGCGATCTGTAGCCGATGTCGCATTCCTCCATGAGGATCTCGATCATCGCCGCCATGAGCTTCTTTTGTTCCTCATGCGTCGAGGAAGGCGAGATGATTTCCAGAGTCCCCCAATCGTAAGTGATCCGAAAACGCCGCTCGCGGGTCCACCGCAACACCGCTTCATACCCGCTCCAGGGAACACCCTCCAGCAAGATGCCGGACTCCCCCACATCCGCCCCCGAGGCTTCAGACTTCGTTACGACCGTCGCCATGATCAGTACGTCTCCGCCTCCGACCTCGATTCCTCACGCCGTTTCAGCGACGCCCCTACGAAATCCCGGAACAGCGGATGCGCCGCGATCGGCTTCGATTGAAACTCCGGATGAAATTGCACCGCCACAAACCAGGGGTGCTCCGGTATCTCCACGATCTCCACCAGCTCCCCATCCGGGCTTTTCCCCGTGATTAGATAGCCGTTTTCCTCAAAACCTCGGCGATACGCGTTGTTGAACTCATAACGGTGCCGGTGCCGCTCGCTGATCCGCTCCTGGCCATACGCCGCCGCTGCTCGGCTCTCCGCCGCCACAACGCACGGCCACGCCCCCAGCCGCATCGTGCCGCCACGCTGCTTCACCCCGCGCTGCTCGTCCATCAGCGAGATCACCGGATGGCTCGTATCGCTGGAAAACTCGGTGCTGTTCGCGTCCTCGTGCCCCAGCACGTGGCGCGCGAACTCAATCGTCGCGCATTGCATCCCCAGACAGATCCCGAAGAACGGCAAGCCGCGTGTCCGCGCGTAATGGATCGCCTCGATCTTCCCCTCAATGCCCCGCATCCCAAACCCGCCCGGCACCAGCAACCCATCCACGCCCGCCAGTAACGACGACACCCCGTCGCGGCTCACCTCCTCCGCCTCGATCCGTTTCACCACCACCCGCGCATTGTGGGCGATCCCCGCATGGTCGAGTGCTTCGTATACGGACTTGTACGCATCTCGATGCTTGATATACTTCCCAACCACCGCGATCGTCACTTCTCGTTCCGGATGAATCACCCGGTCAAGCAGGTCGCGCCAATCGTCAATCTCCAGCGGCCCCACCTTCAGGTTCAGCCGCTTCACCAAGATGTCGTCCAGTCCATTATTCAGCAGCGAAAGCGGCACCTCGTAAATGCTAAACTGCTTGTCCCGCTCCTCGATCACCGCGCGTCGCTCGATATTGCAAAAGAGCGCGATCTTATCCTTCTCGTCCGCCGACATCGGATGCTCCGTCCTACAGATAAGCACATCCGGCTGAATACCGATCTGCCGCAACGCACCCACCGAGTGCTGCGTCGGCTTCGTCTTCAGCTCGCCCGCCGCCTTCAGATAGGGCACCAATGTCAGGTGGATGTAGACGACGTTCTCCCGACCCACATCGAGCGAAAACTGCCGAATCGCCTCCAAAAACGGCAGGCTCTCGATATCGCCCACCGTCCCCCCAATCTCCGTGATCACCACGTCCACATCGTCCGTCGCCAGACTCTTCACCGCCGCCTTGATCTCATCCGTGATATGCGGAATCACCTGCACCGTCTTACCTTCGTAATACGTCCCCGCCCGCTCCTTCTGAATCACCGACAGATAAATCTTCCCCGTCGTGTAATTGCAGTCCTTCGTCAATTTCGCGTTCGTGAACCGCTCGTAATGCCCCAGGTCCAGGTCGGTCTCGGCGCCATCGTCGAGCACATACACTTCGCCATGCTGATACGGCGACATCGTCCCCGGATCGACGTTCAAATACGGGTCCAGCTTCTGGAGCCGTACCCGCAACCCACGCCGCTCCAACAACATCCCGATCGAGGAGCACGTCAGACCTTTGCCCAAGGAGCTCACCACCCCGCCCGTCACGAAAATGTGCTTCGCCATTCCCCTCGCCCCCTCGAAAACCTATCCAATCGCCAGCCCAACCCAAACAAAACCTGAGTATACCACGGCACTCCTTCTGATCTTGCAGCCGGCAAGCGAGATCCGCGACTCGCAACCAAAATCCCTGAACATCCCTGAGACTTCTTGTTACAATTCTCCTGTCGCTGATGCCGTCTCCCCGAAAACCGACGAGTCCGAGACGCCGATGCCCACCCGCCCACTCAACCGCCGTCGCTTCCTGGGCTGCTCCGCCGCTGCCGGCCTCGCCCTCGCCCACGGACCCGTGGCCGACGCCGAAACCGCTCCCGTCCTCGCACCCACTGCTCACGATCGCCCCATCAATCTCGGTCTGATCGGCCTGGGCAACCGCGGCACGACATTGCTCCGCACCGCAATCGCCGCTCCCGGCGTCAAGGTTACCGCTCTCTTCGACACCGAGCCGAACCACCTCAACCGTGCACAGAAAATCGCTGAGAAAGCCGATGCGACCCAGCCCGCGATCGCCCCTGATCTCGACGCTTTCCTCAGCCGCGACGACCTCGACGCCGTTTTCGTCGCACCCCCCTGCGACCTACACGCCGACGTCTACACCTCTGTTCTTCAGGCCGGCAAGCACCTCTACGCCGAGAAACCCCTCGGCCTCTCCAGCGCCGAATGCGACCGCGTCGTCGCCGCCGCCGCCCAACGGCCCGACCGCATCGTCCACGTCGGCCTCCAGCGCCGATTCAATCCCCGCTTCGTCCAAGGCATCGAACGTGCCGGCGAGCTTGGGACCATCCTGAATTGTCGCGGCTCCTGGCTCAGTCGCCACGAGGGCCTACGCGGTCACAACAACTGGCTTAGCTTCCGCGAACGATCCGGTGATTGGATGGTCGAGCAAGCCATCCATGTCTGGGATCTCCTCTGCTGGCTCAAAGGTGGCCCACCAGCCGAGGCATACGGCCACGGAGAGCGATCCTCGGGTCCTCCCTCCATCCCCGGCCGCAACGTCACCGACTTCTACAGCGTCACGCTCGCCTGGCCCGACGGCTTCTCCGCCAATTTTGTCCACTCCTGGAAGATGCCCGTCGACGATCACGACCGCGGCATGGAACTGGTCCTCCTGGGATCCGAGGGGGTCCTCTACCTCACCAGCGGCTACCTCGTCCTCCCCAAAAACAACCCAAAGCATACGAAAATCCCCACCGGCCCCATCCCCGACACCGACCTCGCCGTCCGCACCTTCCTCAACGCAATCCGCGACCCCGCGTCGACGCCCGCTTCCATCGCCACCCTCGCCGACGCCCGACGTGCCACCCAGGTCGGCTTCCTGGTCCGTCAGGCCGTCGACGACAAACGTCTCGTCCGTTGGGATGAAGTCAACGCCTGAGCAACCGACCTCACTCCTCCAGCGTCATCGGCAATTCCATCACGGCCACCCGGCCCGGCCCGTTCTCCAGCCTGAGCAGGGTCCCGGCCCGGGCATGGTTGCTTCGAACATAGCCCAGCCCGACGCCGGGCGCTCCGTCCTCTCCCGAGGCCGATGACGTGACTGTCCCGACGACCTTCCCATCCTCGCCCACCAAGGCCGCGCCCGCCTCGGCCGAACCGCTCTCCACAAACATCAAGCCGCGCAATACCTTGTTGACGTGCCCCAGCGCGTCCAGGCGTGCGACCGTCTCCTGACCCAGGTAACACCCCTTGGTAAAGCAGATCGCCCGATCATTCCGATCCACCTCCTGAGGCAGATTCGTCACCGTTACATCTCGGCCGAAAACCGGCGTACCAGCGAGGATGCGGAGCACATCAAACGATTCGGCCCCCGCCCTCACTGCGCCAGACAGCCAGCGCTTCGCAAGCGAATCGGCGCTACGGCTCGGGCCGATTAGCGTCACACCGGCCACGCCCGCCGGTCCCTCGCGAATCAGGACAATTCGTTCCCCAGACACCTCGGCAACGACCGCCGCCAACTCATGTGCCTCCCCCACAGGCAGCTCGCGCTCCATAAGCCAGCCGTCCACGTCACCATTTTCGATCATGACGTGCCACTCGAACGTCGAACCCTCAATCTCCTCAATCTCCACCTCGTCAAAAATCCCGTACTTGCGAAAATGAGGTGTCACCTCGGCCAACCCGCCCTCGTCCGACCGCACCAGGATCCCTTCCCCGAGCGCGTGCAGGAGCACATATCCCAGGGTCTTTCCTTGTGGGCTGGTGACAAACGCCTCAGTGCCTTGCCCCTCCGCCAACCCCTTCACGTCCTGCGTCGTCAGATTGTGCAAAAACTTGGCACGATCGACGCCCCGCACCCACAACCGGCTCCGCGTCGAACGATCAATCCACAGTGTCGCGTCCCGACTCATCATGGCGACTCCATAATCCGAATCCCCGTGATCTCAGGCCGTTCAACGAACACGCACGAATTCGCCGAGCTCATCAATCGCCGCGCTGTCGCGACCCCCTCGATCGGCAGGAATCCCAGCCCCTCGACCAGGTCGCGATCAATGCCCGAAACCGCCAACCCGACATGCCACGCCGGCGCAATCCCCGCGATCGCTTGGGCCAGCGCATAATCGCCCGCGTCGTTCATCCCTCGAATCGCCCGCAACAGCCGCGCCTCATCTCCGGCCGCAAGCCGAGTCACCGCCTTGCCCGCTTCCTCTCCCAGCGTTCCGAACACGATCAGCGTCCCGCCCTCGCGCGCCACGCGAACCGCCGACACAATCCCCGCCACCAGCATCGACCAGGTCACCGGCTCACCCATCTGGCCAATCCGTGCCACCACCAGTTCGGCATCACTCTCCGGCTCGAACCGCCACGCATCCCGAACCTGCTTCTTGAGCTCAGCACTCTCACGCAGAGCGCCGGCATGAATCGCATGCACGCCGCCGCCTCCGGCCGGAATCACGCCGATCTCGAAGACCAGGCCCAGGAGCGCCTCCACCTCGCGCGCTTCCTCATGGCCGCCCGCCGGATGAGGAACACGGCCCCGCTTGTCCGCCTCAGGCTCTGCCAGGTCGCACGCCGCCGCCTGCGTCGCTCCATCCGAGAGCGACGGGTAGATCGCGTTCCACGGCCCGACAATCGCCTCCCGTGCCCAGGGCCCTCCCAGCATCCGCAACGGCGAGCGCTCCAGCCGCCCCAGCGACACCACGAAGTCCGCGTCTGTCACCGCCCGGTTCAAATAGATCCGCCGCCCGCCGCGCGTGGTCGCCAGATACGCAAGCTCGCCGTTCTCCTGGGGATCATGAATTTTCCAGACGATTCCCCCGGGAAACCGCGTTCGGATCGTCTCGTCAACGCCCCCCGTCGTTCCCGCGGTCAGCACGGTCATCCCTTCCGGCTCGACACCCCCCGCCTTAAGCCGCTCCACCACTGCGTCCAAAATTTCCACCCAGCCCGGTGTTCGCAGGTCGACGGCCAACGCCACCCGATCCCCGGGAACCACCATCTGACGCAATGGTGGCAAGCCCCCCGTGGGCGATTCCAACCCTCCCACGATTTGCGCCCGCAACTCGTCAGCCCCCAGCGCCAACGGCCCAAACCAGCTCCCACTCACATTTCGCTCAGGCCATTCCAGAGGGCATGATTCCGCCCCCCCGACGTCAATTTTCATCGATCCCCCGATGTTCTCCACCCCGACCGGCCATTTCCGAGTTCATCTTATGTCTCACCGAAACCAGGGGTCAACGAAGGCCGCGACATGGCACGCCCGATACAGCACGGTCTACAATCAAGCATGACTGATTATGGTGCGCGATTTAATCGCTCACGCGCGTTCTTTTTCCGCAAGCGCTCCTCACCACACGATCTCAGGGCAGCTTTCATTCCCGCGACCAATCCCCTCGACTCCGCAGCTTTCCGCCTCGCTCCATTTTTCCGGGAACTCCAACCCACCTCGCGGCGTCCAACATGATGATGAACGGCCCTGACGTCGACCAACGGCTGGTTCAGGCGAGCCTCGCCGGCGACGCCGAAGCCTACGGTGAGTTGGTGCGCCGCCATCAGGATCGCCTCTACGCCACCCTCTACCGCCTTACCGGCTCGTCCGAGGAGGCCCTCGACCTCGTTCAGGACACCTTTCTCCGAGCCTACCAGAAGCTCGACCACTTTCTGGGTGGAAGTGCCTTCTACACCTGGCTTTACCGGATCGGCGTCAACCTCGCCCTGAACCGCCGCCGCCGCTGGAAATCCGGTCCCCGCTTCGTCTCCTTCAACCGCACCGGCGAGGTCGAGCACACAGCCGGCGACCCCGCGGAATCGGATCCCGCCCGACCCCTGGAACGTGCCGAACTGGAGCAGCAAGTCCATACCGCCTTGCAACGGCTCCCCGAGGATTTTCGAGCTGTCATCGTTCTCAAGGACCTGGACGGCCTGCGTTACGAGGAAATCGCCGAAGTGCTCAACATCCCCGTGGGAACCGTCCGCAGCCGTCTCCACCGCGCACGCGGCGACCTCCGAAACTTGCTCCGCAAAGTCATGGAACCCGCCACACCCCCAGCCTCCCTCCACACCCACGATTCCTGACCCCCACTCTCGCTCTGCTTCCCGCGACGCTCCCTGCTCCTTCTTCACCACCCCAAGGCGACCATGGCGACGATCGACGACGACTCCACCCGACTCTCAGCCTACCTCGATGACGAACTGGACGCCTCCGCGCGCTCCTCCTTCGAGGCCGAGCTGCGCGACAGCGAGCCGCTTCGCGACGAGCTGGATTCGCTCCGCGCCGTCCGTCAATTGCTACACGATCTCCCCCGTCCCACGCCTCCGCGCGATCTGGCCCTCGACGCCGTGCGCGAGATCGAAC
>JBGSYY010000332.1:0-6451 GCA_041750675.1 Isosphaeraceae bacterium
TCGACCGAGGAAGCCCAGGTCGCCGTCGCCGAGGAGGCCGCGCGGCTCCTCATCGACTACTTCCGCCGCGGCCAGGTCCGCTTCTCGGTCAACCTGCCCAACCTCAACAAGGCCGAGCTGGACGACCTCCGCCTCTACCTCGACCTCGCCCGCCGCCTCGGCATGCTCCACTCCCAGATGGACCGGGGCACCGTGCAAGGCGCGACCCTCCGCTACCGGGGCGAGATCGCAAGCAAAAACACCCGTCTGATCACCGCCGCCTTCGCCGCCGGCTGGCTCGAAAACGTCTTCGATCCCTACCAGGTCAACCTCGTCAACGCCGAGGTCCTGCTCCGCGAGCGCGGCATTCACCTTGTCGAGGAAACCTCGACCGATACCGGCGACTTCGGCACTCTCATTCAGGCCGAGGTCGTCACCGACCGCAAAACCTACGTCGCCGCCGGAACGCTGTTCGGCCGCAGGTTCCTCCGCCTCGTGCGTCTGGGCGACTACCTGATGGACGCCCCGATGGACGGAACCCTGCTCATCTTCAGCCACCTCGACCGCCCCGGCGTGATCGGCTCGATCGGCGACATCTTCGGCCGCGAAAATGTCAACATCGCCCACATGAGCGTCGGCCGCGAACGCATCGGCGGCGGCAAATCCGAGGCCGAGGCCATTGGCACCCTCAACCTCGACAACGTCCCCCCCGACTCCGCCGTCTCCGCGGTCGCCAACCATGCCGCCGTCTCCAGCGTCAGCCTCATCAAACTCCCCCCCGCCGGCCACCTGCCCACCTGGATGGGCGGGTGAGGCCCGACGCTCGCTCTCAGCGCTTCGACTCCCACGGCGGCAAGCACGACGCCAGAACCACGTGGGGGTCAGTTGAATCCGGCAGTTTTGCTCGATCGCGTGCGGTGCGCCGCATGTGATCGACCAAACCTGCGAGCAGCTCTTTGATCAATGCGGCATTCTCGGCTCGGTCGCTCACGTCGACCATTTCTTCCGCATCATTTTCCAGATCGTAAAGTCGGAGCGAGCGAGTCATTCGATCGTCGCGGGTCGTATATCCGTCGCGACGCCAACGGTTGCCTGCCGAATAGATCAACTTCCATCGCTCTGTCCTGATCATCGCCTCCGCGTTGTCAGCGTACTCCGCGATCACATGATCTCGATGCCGTTCCGTCGCTCCGGACAGCAGAGGCATCAACGATCGGCCCTGTACGTTCGCGGGAATCTCAACTCCACAAAGGTCGAGAAGCGTCGGCACAAGATCAACGAGTTCGACCAGCGCGTCGGTCGTCTGTCCGGCCCCGATGGTTCCCGGCAACCGCATCAAAAGCGCCGAACGAACCGCTTCCTCGAAGCAGCAATGCTTCTCGAAACGACCATGCTGGCCCAGCATGTAACCGTGATCGCTGTGAAAAATCACAAGTGTCTCGTCGGCCCGACCGCTACGGTCCAGTGCGTCAAGCAGAATCCCCACGTTGCGGTCCAGGTATTCGGTCGAGGTGTAATAGGCGGCGAGAATCCCTTGCTTATCCTCCTCGGTCAATTCGCGAAAGACATCCGGCATCCGGGCCAGGTCGTCAGCTCCAACGGGCGGAGGGCGGAACATCGCCGGAGAGAACCGGTCCCGAAACTCCACCGGGAAGCGAAACGGAGAGTGAGTGACGTAGAACCCCACACTCAGCAGGAACGGCCCAGGTCGATCCTCGCCCAGGAATCTCGCGGCCGCCCGCGTGAAGAATGTGTCGGGCATCTCATGATCGACCGCGTAGGGCAGGCAATCCGCATTGAGCCAGACGCGAACGGGATCACTCCAGGGAAGCCAGGGACCAAGAAGCTCCACGTTGGGCGGGATCGACTCGCCGGATTGCGTGTCCAGCCAGTCCGTATACTCCTTGAGACCGATGCAACAATCGAACCCGCTGCGTAACGGCTTGTAGTAGTGGGTCTTTCCGACCGCCCAGGTCTCGTAGCCGGCCTGACTCAACAGCTTGCCGATGGTCGCTTCCTCTTGGGGGAGCGGTGTGGGTGAGAGAGTCACACCGACAGAACGAGGGTAACGACCCGTCAAGAATGACATCCGCGACGGCGTCGAAAGCGGGCAGGTGCAGTAGGACCGGTCGAACCGGATGCCTTGACCCGCAAGCCGATCCAGGTTCGGAGTCCGCGCGATCGGATCGCCATACGTCCCGCAGACATAAGGCGCAAAGTCATCCGCGCAGATCCAGAGAATGTTGGGACCGCGCCCACCTTTGCCGGCGTTGCTCAATCCCGAGAGCATGGGTGTCCGTCCTCACGAATCGCGGAGCGATCCTGGCTCGACTCCTCGATCAACTCCGCGATGATCGGCTCGTTCGCTTCTGGGAACTCTCGCTTTTCGAGCTCGGCCGTTCGGGCCCAGAGAAAACCGGTCGCCGGATCTGGCCCTGGGTCAGCGTGAATCAATACACAGTCGAAAAACGATAAAATCACATGACCATGTGGATAAACATGATCCACGATCCGGCGCAGTCTTTGCACGACAATCGGCAGCCCGACCTCTTCCAGAATTTCCCGCCGCACGCAATCCTCGGGCGACTCCCCCGCCTCGCATTTGCCGCCGGGAAACTCCCAGTAGCCGGG
This sequence comes from Isosphaeraceae bacterium, assembly GCA_041750675.1. GTDB lineage: Bacteria > Planctomycetota > Planctomycetia > Isosphaerales > Isosphaeraceae > BPJS01. The sequence continues at coordinate 2,611 of JBGSYY010000332.1, forward strand.
CATGGGCGAGCCGGGCGTCGGGGGACGTCGGCGGATCAAATAGCGGCCGTCGGCGCTACGAATCAGGGCGATCGCGACGGGAATCGGCCCACTGTCGCCGCTCATGGCGAGTCCGACCCATCAACGCGTTGCCCCGCCGCGTGGTACAGGCTTAAATCGACATCCTTGATCCACTTTGTCGCGTGGACGATCTGGCCCGCGTGGAAGGCGAAGTGTTCGACAACGTGGAGGACCGCCGTTTCGACGGTGACGGGATAGCCCTGGATGGTCCGCGGTTCGATCAACTCCGCCGGAGTGAGTCCGCCCAGGATCTCGATTGCTTGCTCGATTGTCCACCGCAGCGGTGGGACCAACTCCGATGCCGGACGACCATCGTGCGCAGCGAACTCGCCGGGGCGGTCACGGTCGATCGGCACGCCGCCGATCCCGCCGACAACCCACTGCCGTACGTTGCCCGTCAGATGCAAAATGAGATTGGCGACACTGTTCACGTGAGCATTTGGGCGTTGCCAAAGCTCCTCGATGCTCAACAATTCCACACAACGCTCAATCTGCCTGAGGTAGTGGTTGAGGCGTTCGGCGGCGTGGCCGATGAGCGTGTCGGAGATCGCCTGGGCGGGCATGGTTGTGGACTCTGGCTCGCGACGTTTAGACGTTTAGTTACTGGGAAAGGTTTATCGTAATTCGAGGTGGGCAGTGCCCGCCCTACGGGAGAGCGTGGCAACCTGAGGGGAGAAATTAGCGGCCCGGAATGCGAAGCGATCGGGCCACCGAGGCTTCCAGTTTCAGGAACAATTGCTTTCGCAGCTCCGCCTTCAGCCTTCTCATTTCGGCCCGCGATCGGTGCCCGGCTGGAATTTGGCCGCGCACCTTCTGTTCCGTCAAATCATGTCGCAAGATGATCTCGCCCTCGGTCTGGTCCAACGCCCGCGATTGCGCGGCACGCCGCCGCCCGGCGAGGCTAATCGCCGTCCAGCTCTCGTTCACCTCGCGGGGATCGAGAGTCCAGACAACCAGACGATCACCGCGCCGGGCCGCCATGATCAGACTTTTCCTTCTTTCGCCGCCTCGATGGCGCGGCCGGGCGAGCCCATCACGTTGTAGCCGCAATCGACGTGCATGATCTCGCCGGTGATTCCACTGGCCAGGTCGGAGAGCAGGAACATGCCCGCAGCGCCGACCTCCTCGCGCTCGATGTTCCGCTGCATGGGTGAAACGGCCTCATAGAGCCCGGCGAGCTTGTCGGCGTCGCCCACAGCCGAGGCCGCCAGCGTCTTCACCGGACCCGCACTGAGGGCGTTGACGCGGATCTTTTGCGGACCCAGATCATACGCCAGATAACGGACGCTCATATCGAGCGCCGCCTTGCAGACGCCCATCAGGTTGTAGCCGGCGACCACCCGTTCGCCGCCATAATAGGTGAGTGTGGCAATCGCCCCGCCGTTCGGCATGTGCCGGCTGGCCTCCCGCGAAACCCGAATGAGGGAATAGACGCTGATGTCCATCGCCGTTTTGAACCCTTCGCGGCTGGCCATCGCCACGGGGCACTTGATGTCTTCAATGGGCGCGAAGGCGATCGAGTGCAGCACGAAGTCAAGCGGCCCCAGCGCGGCGGCAGCCTCGTTGAAGGCACGCTCGACATCCTCATCCTTGCCCACGTCGCACGAGGTCAAAAACGGAGCGTCGGCGGGTATTGTCTTGCGCACCCGCCGTTCCATCTTCTCGCCCGGCAGGTGGGTGAAGCCGACCTGCGCGCCCTCGTCGATCAGCCGCTTGCTGATCGCCCAGGCGATGCTGAAATCGTTGGCGACACCCAGCACCAACCCCTTTTTGCCATCGAACAAACCCATGTGCGCGACTCCGAGACGCGATGAACCCAGACAGCACTGAGGGCACGATTGAGAGGCCCCCGATCTTCACGACTCCTGAAGATATCGCCGAGCGACCGTCCGAACAACCACGCCCGGCGTCGCTCGTCGGCGTCGAGCGGTGGGTGCTGGCGTCGATCCTCGGTCTGGCGGCCCTGCTTCGATTCGCCGATTTGAACGGCGCGAGCCTCTGGTTCGACGAGCTGGTTTCGTATCGCGTGGCGTCGGCCGACGATCCACTTGAGCTGCTCGACCTCCTCAAGGCAACCGACGCCACCCGCGCTCCCTTCCATCCGCTCCTGGTCCACGGCTGGATGAAGCTGGCGGGCAACTCGGTGCTGGCGGGTCGTGCGTTCAGCGCGGTTTGTGGGATCGGAGTCGTGGCCTGTGTCTACTGGCTAGGCCGTCGGCTGTTCGACCGGGTCGCGGCCTCGTTCGCGGGCATTCTGGCAGCGGTCAGTCCGCCGCTGGTGTACTACAGCCGAGAGCTACGGATGTACTCCCTCTTGACGTTGCTGGCCTGCGTGGCGTGGCTGATGATCGCAGTGCCGCCGGCACGTTGGTCGGCGAGTCGATCCGCGGCGTATGGGGCCGTGATCGTCGCGCTGGGGTATACGCATCCGTTGGCTGCGTTCCTGATCGTCGCGCTGGCCGTTCAGATGTGGCTGGATCGTCAACGGAGCGGACTGACCCCAATCCGCTGGTTGGGCCTTCACGCGTTTGCCGCGTTGCTCCTGATCCCGGCCGTTCTGGCCTATACGGACCACGCTCCGGATTATTCGGAGCCGGCCGGCCGGTCGCTGCGATTGCTGCTGGGGTTTCCGATCGGGTTCATTGGTGGGAACTTCCTGAGCCTCGCGGCCTGCCTGGCGGTAATCGCCTGGGGTTTGTGGGCGGATGAAAACGCTCGACGAACGAGCCGGCCGTTGTGGCTCTGGCTGGTGGTGCCGGTCGGCTTGCTCTATGCGGCTTCGTGGATCGGCACGCCGCTCTTCGGGCCTTCGCGGTACACGTTATTCGTGGCACCCGCCTACTTGCTCTTGATGGGCCACGGCCTGTCTCGGCTACCGCGCTGGTGGCGTGTAGCGGGTGGCCTGATGCTGGTCGTGCTGGCGGTGCCATCGCTGGCGAAGACGGTTTACGCACCCGGATTGAAGGCCGACTGGCGCGGGGCATCGGCGTTGATCCGTTCCCTCGCAAAGGCTGACGGATCGCCGGTCGATCTTGCGATCGTGGTGATTGACCCGCGCTATGTCGGCGAGCTGGAAGTCGCCCGCCATTACCTTGGCCCGGATGCCCGCGTTCGGGTGTCAGCCGATGCCTGGCCTACGGCTCCCGACACCTGGCTCGCCGTGGGCCTACGCGACGGTCAGCCCGCCGCTCCGCTGCCGCTGACGGTCGGAGTGCCGACGCCCGTGATTGAGATTCATCGGTTCCCGGGTCTGCTCTTGCTGCGAGCTGTGCGATAGGCCGTTGGTTTCGTAGCATCGCCCACTATGCCGGGAGGTGGGCGATGCCCACCCTACGCGTACGAGCGAGTGTTCTCAAGCATGATAAAGTGTATGTGTCAACGTATTGTCAATTGTCTAGGTCGACTGCCAACGTTTCCAGGTCGGTGTTCGCCTGGGTGCGCACGTCGCCCAGGGCTTTCTGGGTGGCCGCGCCGATGTTGAGCGCCCGCTGTTTCATTTCGGGGTCGATCTGGCCGAGGCCCAGCTTTTCGACGATCTGAAACGCCGATTTGACCTGAGGATCGGCCGCCAGATTCGCGCCGGCGTTGGCGTCGATCTGATCGGTGCCGACTCGCGCCGAGCGCTTGCCGGCTGATTGCCAGTCGCCGGGGCCGGGGCCGATATGAACCCACATCTCGGATTCGACGGTGACGCCGCTGAAGTCGGGGGCGATTTCCAGCCTGGTGACGACGGCACCCGCGCGGCCGCGTTCGGCGAACTCCTGAAGCTTGCGCGGCAAGG
>JBGSYY010000333.1:0-5858 GCA_041750675.1 Isosphaeraceae bacterium
GGCCGCCGCGTGCCCGTGGGCGTCGTGCTCCCCCTCGTGGCCGTGGCCGTCGTGGTTTTCATGGCCGATGTCGATCGTCGGCCGCGCGATCCCGTCGCGGATAAAGACCAGGATGGATTCGAAGATGTTCCAGAACCGGCCTTTGGTCACCCGCTGCCCGGCGATCTTCCGAGCCAGGGGCACCAGAATCGCAATCATCAACAGCGCCGCGACAACTTCCATGACCATGAACCGCGAGATCTGCACCGGCCCGATTTTGGGCAACGGAATCTCGGTCCCGACCAGAGGAATTTCCAGCGTATTGTGATCAACGACGTGGGAGAGCGGGTCGTGATCGTGCCCCTCGGCCATCAGCGAAGTCCTCGCGCGATCGTTGGTGGCGGTCTGCTCGTGCAGGTGAACTAGCTCGCAAACCTATTTAGAGATTGCGCGTCCCGGTGCGGGCGATCGCCATGATCCGGACCATACCCGTCCCAAACCCCAGGGCCATGCCGATCAGCACGCCCCACGGGCTGGAGCCGAGCTGATGGTCGGCCCAGGCCCCAAGCAGCGGCGGAATGGCGAACGCCAGGCCCAGACTCGAAATCCGAGAGGCCCACATCCAGCCCAAGGCAATCGGGCTGCGCCGCTCGTTCTCGATCAAAGGACACTCCGCCGACACGAGACCCAAGGCCAGAGACAGTGGACTCGCGAACCTGTGTCTCGCGGCCAGCGGCCACGCACCACAAATTCTCTGAATCCCCAAGCTCTCGCAATCGACCCGATTCGGATTGCGATTCTGAAGGCGCACCAGACGCTTGTCAATAAAGTGGTCCCCCCCTCTCTGAGAAATTTTTCACAAAGTCGTGCCTTCTTCGAGGAGTCGAGCGATTTCGAATGTGCGCGGACCAGATCCGCCGAATTCTGGTTGACAGCCTCACGCGGTTTTGGTAAACAAATTGTGCTGGTTGCTACGCCTTTATGTCACCCGGTCGTGCCTGAGCGGGGACCAGCGGTTATGCGAGTCGAATGTCGTTCCTGAGCGATGCCCAGGCGGTGCTCCGATCTCCGTAGAGATCGCGGGGCAGCCGCTTTTTTTATCGCCAGAAGACGGCCACGTCTCCCATAACTTCCCCCCTCTCTCGTCTGCTTCCGAATCGACTCCGACGTTGCAGCCGCCTTCTTCGCTGTCGTATGCAGTCCGGATGTCAGGGACAGGACCGGACGGCCCACTCACGGATGAGCTTCCGCAAGACTCTTCCTCGGCCAGCGCCTACCCGGCGTCCCGGCCGCTTCGGAGTGGCCCGCATGACTCTCGACAGGCTTCAGGACTGCAATAAGAAGGATCTGGCCCGCATGGCCCGCGACCAGGGCATTGTGGGCTGGCACGCCATGCGCAAGGATCAGTTGATCCGTGCGCTGGCACCGGCTCCCAAGAAGGGCCAGCGAAACGGTGCCTCGGCCGTCTCACCCAATTTCAAACCTCAGCCGCCCGCTCCGGCGCGGCCGGCTCGTCCCTCCCGCAACGGGAGCGGCAACGGCAACGGTCATGCGAATGGCAACGGCCAGCGGCACGGCGGATCGAAGGTGAAGCCCCACCTTCAGCCACCCGCCGCCCCGGTTCGCCTGGCGCATGGCTGCGAGAAGGATCGCATCATCACCATGGTGCGTGATCCGTACTGGCTGCATACCTACTGGGAACTGTCGCGATCCACGCTGGCCCGCGCCCAGGCCGCGCTGGGGCAGGAATGGCACACGGCCAAGCCGATCTTGCGGCTGATGGACGTCTCCAGCGACGACAACACGACGGCCAGCGAGCGGCATGTCCGCGACATCGAGATTCACGGCGGCGTGAACAACTGGTACATCGACGTGAACGCGCCATTGCGCTCGTTTCGAGTCGATGTCGGTTATCTCTCGAAGAAGGGCAAGTTTTACGTTCTGGCCCGTTCCAACGTGATCACCCTGCCCAAGGCTGGTTCCTCGGACATGTTCGAGCAGAACTGGATCACCATCGAGAAGGACTGCGAGCGGATTTTCCACCAGTCGGGCGGAAACGACCACGCGGGAATGCACTCGGCGCTTCGCGAGCTGTTTGAGGAGCGGATGCGTCGGCCGGTCAACAGCACCCCGCTGCAAAGCCTGGGCAGTTCCAATTTCCTGCTTCCCGGCCGCAAGTTCCACTTCGAGCTGGAAGCCGAGCTGGTTGTATACGGTGCCACCGAGGCGACGGCCAAGGTCACACTCCAGGGAGAGCCGGTACCCATCCGACCCGATGGAACCTTCTCGGTTCGCTTCGCGCTTCCTGACGCCCGCCAGATCATCCCAGCGGTCGCCACCAGCGTCGACGGGATTGAAGAGCGGACGATCGTGCTGGCCGTCGAGCGGAATACCAAGGAACTCGAGCCGATGATCCACGACGGCAACGAGATCTGAGAGACGAGCCGTAGTCTGCGATCCCAGAGGCAGGCTGACCGGGCCGCCTCCGCCCTCTCTTTCGCTTGGGGAAACCGAGCGAAGCGAGGTTGGAGGCGGCCCGCGTCATTGTCGATCTCGTCGGTACTCGACTTGAACGGCCCCTGTTCGGGGACTAGGATAAAGGTGTCTGGCTTCACGGCTGGGCAAGCCTCTGCCATGTTCGCGAAGGGGTGTCATTTTGGCGAACCAATGAGTACCCGCCGGGGACCATCGAAGCGCCGTTTCGGCTTTGCCCGCGGCCACAGGTCCCCACTTGAAGGCACGGGTTCTCAAAAGCACCTTGGACGGCATTGCGGTGGAGACTTCCAAGCGGCCCGCCTTTCGTTCAATTCCATGAACGAGATGGCGGGTCGTCCTTTTTTTGCCCTGGGGCGAGATGACCAAGCCCGCACTGCGACATGCTGTCCGCGACGCCATCCATGCCCTTCCGGGTCCCCGACGCCGCGAGCTGGAGGCGGCTCTCATCGACTCTGTAACGCGCCGCCACGATCTGCGACGCGCTTCGGTCGTCCTGCTTTATCTTGCCGCGTTTCCCGAGGAAATCGCCACCCGACCACTCGTCGATTGGGTTCTCGACCGGGGACAGGAGCTTATCCTACCGCGTGTCGACCGCGTGGATCGAGTGCTCCGGCTGCACCGCGTCGACGACCCGGCGACCCAGCTTCATCCGGGTTCGCTGGGCATTCTTGAGCCAGGTCCGAACCTGCCGGAAGTCGGCCCTGATCTCCTGGAATGGGTGCTAGTACCCGGCCTCGCGTTCGACCGCGACGGCTTCCGTCTGGGCCGGGGCGGCGGGTTTTACGACCGCTTGCTGTCCTGCCTGCCGAGCGGCATCTCTTGCTGGTCGATCGCCTTTGACAGCCAAATTGTCAACGATTTGCCTCGCGAGCCACACGACCAGCCGGTCCACGGTATTCTCACGCCGACCGAGGTCATTAACGGCTGCCGACCGCGATGATCTCAACCCGGGGTGGACGAGCGAAGCCATCGAAGTGACCCTGGAGTTTGGCGGTTGCCGCGCCCCCGGAATGGAGGACCACCCGATAGCGGAACCGTAGCGATTCGCCCTCGGGAATCGTGTATTCGCCGGGCTTGCCGACTCCGAAGTCGTGATATCCGAACGGATTGGCCGCGAACAGGCCGTATTCGCGGACGTGCCAGGTCGTCGGGTGGCGGAGATTGTCGGGGTGGTCGAGAATGGCCAGCCCGGCGACCTGGCCCGTTTCGACCATCTCATCGTCGATCGGCCCGCTGTAGTCGACCCAGGGCGAGGGTTTGCCCCATGCCGCGCCATCGGCCAGGCCTTCGGCGTTCACGATCCGGCCGCCTTTTTTGGAGTCAACGGCCATTGTGCTGGGCACGCGGACGCCAAAAGCCCCCTCTTTCGTATCCCCAAACGTGACCGGGCCGTGCGCGGCCTTGATCTCGATCGTGAAGTCGAAGATTCGGGCCGAGCCGGTGTCCCAGATCCGCACGGTTCGCACGTCGTCGCAGACCGGCTTATTCTGGGCGTCGAGCCACTGGTCCGTGGTGCGGAGCGCGGCGAAGTCGGGTCCGGAGATCCGCAGGGGCCGTCCGGTTTCGCGGATCGTCCCGAACCTGGGATTGGGCTTGTTCAATGGGTCCGACGCCCAGAAGTCGACGCCGTTGAGCGCGCCGTGGGTGAACCAGAGCGAGCGTTGATGGGGATGGTCGTGCTGCTCGGGCAGGTTGTCGATCATCGGATAGTTGCGAGTCATCGGCAAATTGCCCGGCCCGTTGAGTGGATACCAGTAGGGTTTCGTCTCGCCGACGCGATATCCGGCGATCAGGTGATGGCCCGACGCCTCATCTCCGCTGAGGACGTCCAGACCGTCAAGCGTGCCTCGGATGGACCACTCGGTGACACCCTCGGGCTTGCCGGCGACGAGCCGGAACTCGCGGGTTTGGCCTGCCTTGAGCTGGTCGACCACGGCCGTCAGGTGAAGCTGTCCGCCGTCTCGAAAGACGGTCGCGGGGCAGGGGGGGCCGTTGTCGTCGATGGGCTGGAGGCGATAGGGACCTGGCTCGATCGCTTGCGTAGGCTCCAGGGCTTGCAAGAGCGGTACACCCGTCAGGTCGCTCTCGCCGCCGACGATTCGTAGTCGAAGCTCGTCGCCGGGGGCGGCCGTTGTCAGCAAGGTCAGGGTGATGACCGTGATCCATCCGAGGCAGCGCGGCATGATCGGTTCCTTCTTTCCCGGGTATTCACCAAAGATCATCCGGCCATTCCGATGCCGAGATCAGTGATTCTCGCCCTAGCGGACTTTGACTTCAACGAGGCTCGAATGGGACGAGCCGCATTTCCAAGTCGATGTAACGCCGTGGTACCCGTGTGGCTGGGTGGCCACAAGCCCCCGGCGGTCGGATCGAGTCAGCGGACCTGCCCGACACGGGCCGTCCCGCGTATGCTGTTCGGATCATGGTTGAAGACGATGTGCTGGGATTGGTGGAATCGACGTTGCGGGACCACGCCCTGGCGTGGATTGATGGATTCGAGATCGTTGAGCCTGAGCCGTTGACGGTGTTACGAACCGCTGCGCGGCCGGTTCGGCTGCACTGGATTCCGTATTTCGGCCGTGCGTTGAGCGTGGTCTTGATCGCCCGCCATCCGGTCGATATCGACCTTCGACGCGAGGGCGGCGACGCCGAACTGCTCCGCCGCCTGGTGCTGGCGGTCGAACATCGATACCCGGTTCGCAAAGCGCCGGCGCTCGTGCTTTCGGCGGTGGTCGTCACTCCGACGCCGATCGAACCGGAGGATGAGGCGCGGATGGAGGCGGGGATGGCGAGTCGGCGTGGCGGCGGGCGTACGGTTCCCCTGGGGTTGTTTCGGATCAACCCGGGGCAGGAGGCGGTGAGCTTCGCCCTGCGGCGGGGGCCGGCCGGGCTATTCCCTGAGGTCGACGCGTTGGCGGATGCCGTCTGCCTCAAGTTGCAGAGGTTTGTGCCGCCGATTGTGTCATGAACGGGTAGCGCCTGGGATCGTTTTCAATCCGCGATCATCCAGAGGAGGTGGGGCAAGGCGGCGTAGTAGGGCGGATCGCTGCGGCGTGATTCGAGGGCGGCAGCGACGCGTCGGGCGGTGTCGAACTCACGGGCGTGAACCAGGCGGGCGAGGCCACAGCGGACGTCGGAGCAGACTTCGATACGCACCTCGTCCGTGCCCACGAGGCGTGTCAGTCCATAGGTCTCCTCGCTGGTGCCGGGCAGGTCGGGATCGGACCGGAGCGTGATCATCACCTGGCGCATCTGGGCCACTTCCAGGCCAGGCTCGACCTTGGTTTGCACCTGGACGCGCACGGGGCCGCCCGGCCCCTCGAATGTGGCGTTCAGGCTTCCGCCGTTCGTTTGGCATTCCAAGGGCTTCCAGCCAGCCTGGC
>JBGSYY010000334.1:0-16006 GCA_041750675.1 Isosphaeraceae bacterium
TCATGGATTTCGTCGAGCATCACAACGCGGATCCGAAGTCCTTGCAGTGGACCGCTCAGACTGACAAGATCCTCGAGAAGGTACGCCGCGCGCGGGCGGTCCTTGATAAGAACCCATCAGAGTGAAGCACTACACTAGATCCGGCTTGCGGATGCGGTAATTTCCTGGTCGTGACCTATCGCGAGCTTCGCGAACTGGAACTCGCCGCTTTGCTCCGAATCCACAAGGATCAGCGTGTCCTCGATCTCGACCAGTTACTCCAGGTCAGCGTCGACCAGATGCACGGCATCGAGATTGAAGAATGGCCCGCGCGCATTGCTGAGGTCGCTATGTGGCTGATCGACCATCAGATGAACCAAAAAGCTGGAGAAGCCTTCGGTGAACCTGTCGTGCGTCTTCCCTTAAAGAAGAGTGCAAAGATCGTCATAGGAAATGCATTGCGGCTCGATTGGAACACGGTGCTTCCAGCGGAGGAAGCCTCTTTTGTAATGGGAAATCCACCGTTTGTCGGTGCGATGTTGATGACAGAATTACAACGTGGCGACCTTGCCAGTGTGACCGGAGATGCCAAGTCGATTGGTGTTCTGGATTATGTAGCGGGTTGGTATTTTCAGGCGGCGGCCTACATTAAATCGTCAACAATTCGTTGTGCTTTTGTATCGACCAGCAGTATCACACAAGGAGAACAAGTCGGAATCCTCTGGGAACCGCTGTTTAGAGATCAGAGAATCAAAATTCACTTCGGACACCGTACATTTTGTTGGATGAGTGAGGCTCGTTCTAGAGCACACGTTCATGTAGTGATTATCGGGTTCGGAGCCTTCGATGTGCCTGTCAAGAGAATATACGAATACTCTAATGGCGAGCCTAACGCCTCCGTCGCAGAAGTTAGGAATATCAGTCCGTACCTATTTGAGGGTACGGATACTGTTCTACGAAATCGTCGTTATCCACTTTGTGCTGTGCCTCCAATGGCCTGGGGCAGCCAACCCCGCGACGGCGGTCATCTAATCATGAGCGAGGCAGAATATAAGGATATCATTAAAGAGAATCCGACATCGATCAATTGGATCAAGGGTTATACTGGTGCGGACGAATTCCTCAACGGAGTGTCAAGATATTGCCTCTGGCTTGTCGATTGCCCGCCTTCCGTATTACGAGCCATGCCCAGTGTGCGCGAGCGAGTTGATCGAGTGAGAAGCATGCGCCGCGGAAGCAAGGCACAGACGACACGTGCACTCGCGGATACACCCACCCTGTTTGCCCAAATTGCACATAAGGAAGTCGATTATCTGCTGGTACCACTTCATACATCCGAGTCACGGCAGTATATCCCAATAGGATTCATGTCGCCATCCGTTGTAGCTAGCAATGCGTGCGCTATAATAAGCCGCGCATCAATATATCACTATGGCGTATTAAGTAGCGAAATGCATATGGCTTGGGTCCGCCAGTTCTGTGGGCGTCTTGAGAGTCGATACCGATATTCCAAAGACATCGTCTACAACAATTTTCCATGGCCGCAGGTATTAAGTGAAAAACAGCGTACCGCAGTCGAAGCAGCTGCCCAGGCCGTGCTCGACGCCCGCGATCAATTCCCCGACCAGACTCTGGCCGACCTCTACGACCCGCTCGCCATGCCCAAGCCTTTGCGAGACGCACACAAGACCCTCGACCGCACCGTCGACAAGTGCTACCGCTCTCAGCCCTTCACCAGCGACCGCCAGCGAGTCGAATACCTTTTCGAGCTTTACCAACGCCTAACCAGCCCCCTTATCGCCGAGAAAAGGAAGCGGCGTTAATCCTTGATTGCTATAGAGGCCGGTGGGATGGTCTGGGTTTTTGGCTTCCGAAACCCACGCGCGATCGTACCCAACGGCTCGCGCTCCGGCGTCGATTCCCCTCCACCTATCAATGTGGCCGATGACTACCGAAGGGCGCTCGGATCGCGAGGCGACTAGGATTCGGCGATCAACGGCCCGGCCGCCCTCGATCATCGAGTCATGCGGACATCGGTTGACGCTCGTCGCGTACTGACCCTCGCCACCGCTCTCTCAGCGGGAAGCGGGAGCGAGAATCACCAGTCCCCCCCGGAAGTGGTCGGCCGCCGCGCCATCCCCGGTCGTAACGTCTCACCCATTTTTTTCACAAACGAACCCAACGACGGCCCAACGCATGGTTTTCACGAACGAACCCAGCGGCCACTTGCGCTCGCTTTCGTGCCCACGCGTTCCCCTTGCCATCCGCCGCGCCGGTCGTACGCTGAACGTATCTCACAAACGAACCCAACGGATACCCGTCATGAAAACCCAAGGCCCCGTCGACCCCGCAACCCTCAAGCTCGACGTCCACGGCGTCAACCTCCTACCCGGCACGTTCGGCGATCAGCTCGCTGACGGCTCCCCCACCCTCCTCGTCTTCCTCCGTCACCTGGGCTGAATTTTCTGCCGCGAGGTCGTGGCCATGTGCCGCGACCAGGTCGGGCGTGACCCGGCCTTCCCCCAGCCGCTCTTCGTCTACATGGGCAACCCCGACCAGGCCGATGTGCTCACCGACCTCTGGCCCCAGGTCCGCGCCATCGCCGACCCCGACGCCCGTCTTTATGACGCCTTCGGCCTCACCCGCGGCGGTCTGCTCCAGATTCTCGGTCCGGCCGTCATCCTCCGGGGTTTTCAATCTCTGTTCCAGGGCCATAAGGTGGGCAAGCCCGTCGGCGATGTCCGTCGCATGCCCGGCTACTTCCTCATCGATGCCGGCAAGGTCGTCTGGTACTATGAACCAGGCGATTCGGCCGACCACCCCGACTGGTCCACCATCCCGCGCGGACGCGGAAGCGTGGCCTGACGCCCGCAGTTTGCTCTACCTTTCGCAAGACTCTCCCAGGAGCCTCCACACCATGGATCTCATTGACATCCTCCGCCGTCAGCTCGAAGGAAGCATGGGCGGCGCTCCAGCACAGCAGCAGCCCCGAAGCACGGGCCTCGAAAACATCGAGGCCGAGTCTCGCCGCCTTGAGCGCGAACTGGGCGTCGACCGCACACTCCCCCAGGCTCAACGACAGGCCCAACCCCAGCGTCAGTCTCAGGGCCAGCCTCAGCGTCAACCCCAGGCCCAACCCCAGCGGCAGCCCCAGCCCCAGCCCCAGCCCCAGGCCAGCCCCGACGATGTGCTCGCCGAGATGTTCGACATGATCCGCAACAAGGGCGGTGTTGGCGGCGTCGCCGACGAGTTCCGCAAGCACGGCATGAACGACGAGGCCGATAGCTGGGTCGGCACCGGCCAGAACCGTCCCGTCAACCCCCGCCAGGTCGAGCAGGTCTTCCCCGAAGAGATCCGCCGCATGGCCGAGAAATTCGGCATCCCCCCCGAAAAGCTCGCCGAGGCCCTCTCCAAGACCCTGCCCCAGGTGATCGACCACTCCACCCCCCAGGGCCGCGTCGAACCCCAAAGCGGCAACGTCGTCGACCAGGCTACCGACTTCCTCCGCCGCAACGCCGGCAAGGTCATCTGATCAAGAGCAAGCCGCGCTCGCCCCGTTCCAGGCGAGCGCGGAGTTTCCCGTCTCCGATTTCCCTGCCCTTGTCATTCGAGCGACTTGAGAATCTCCTCGACCTTCGCTCGGTCCCCATGCGTTCGACTCACCTTCGCGAACTGGATTCGCCGCTCCTGGTCCATGACAAATGTCGACGGATAGGCCGTCTCATCGGGCGCATCCCAGCGCAAACCGTAGGCCTTCGTAAACGCGTAATCCGGGTCGAGAACCAGGTCAAAGTTCTCGGGCAGTCGCTTTCCTGCCACAAACTCGTCCGCGTGCGCCTTGAGACTCTCTGCGGGCCCAGGATAGACAAGGATCACGCGGGATTCCGCAGCGCTCAACTGCCGGGCCTTGTTCATCAGCCCCGCCACCTGCGCGGTGCAGACGGGACACTGATAGCCAGGATATCCGCGAAGTACAACCAAGACGACCTTGCCCTTCGACGCGACCTCCGAAAGCTCCACGTGGCCGCCATCAAGCGTCTCCAGTGTGAAATCGGGTGCGACATCGCCCACTCTGGGAATCTCATTCGCCGCCACATTTCCTCCGATACCCAGGCCGAGGAGTGTGGAGAATAGTAGAGTCGCCGCGGCGCAACCGCTGGATACGTATCGATTCCAACAGATCATGAGCAAGGCTCCCTGAAAATCACCTGGTCGATGAATGAAAAAATCCTTCCCTGGCCAGAAACGTCGAATCCATTCGTTCGTTCCTCGGGTTCGTCCCAAGGATCAAGGCGACGGTGCGACACCCGCCTCCGCCTCGACAAGCAGCGTATCGATCACCTTGCGAACCGTCTCCTCGCCCTTCTGACCCTGGTAGTTCAGTTCGCCCTCCCAGCCATAGCGAACACGGCCGGTGCGATCGACAACATAAACAGTCGGCCAGTACTCGTTTTTCCACGCCCGCCAGTTGGCCCCGTCGTTATCGACGGCAATCGGGAACTTCAGGCCATGCTTGTTCGCTTGCCGGCGAATGCCTTCGATGTCGCGCTCGCCAGCCGTTTCGGGAGAGTGAATTCCCACAATCACCACATCCTTCCCCGCGTAGCGCTCCTGCCAAGCACGATAATGCTCATACTTGTTGATACAATTATAACATCCGTTCGTCCAGAAATGGACGACGACAACCTTCCCACGCAGCTCCTTGAGCGTGAGCGGCTCGCTGTTGATCCAGCGGGTTACCCCGCTGAACTCCGGGGCATCCTGAAGCCGGAGCGGCCGATTCGGTTTGTCGTCCTGGCGGGCACCCAGCGTCAACCAGGTCATGGTCCCGCAAGCCAGAATCAAGAACGTGCGTCGCATCGAAGTTCGTCCTTGGTCAGGAGATGCTGTTGTCCATCATCACTGTCGATTGCTCTTTAACAGCCTCAGCCAACGGTACTTGCCCCGAGATGACCTCGGCCCCGGCCGGCATGCCATGCAGGGGCCGAAGGAAAACGAGGTCGCGGTCGAAGAACAGGTCGAGGGTCCAGTCGAACGCCACTCTTAGCTTGCGTTCCAGGCCGGGCAGCTTCATCAGATAAATCGTCCGCCACAGCCACCAGGCGACGAATCCAGAGAATCGAACACCAAGGATCTCCGCAACCGCGCTTCGACGGCCCAGCCCGGCCAATAAGCCAATCGCCTTGAAACGAAACGGACGCCCTGGCTTGCCCTGAAGCCTGGCAATCAAGTTGTCCGCCACACAGCGGCCTTGCCTGAGCGCAAACTGCGCGGTCGGCGGGCAGTCGCCACCGCTCACCAGGTCGGGGGTCGAAGCGCAATCGCCCAGTGCCCATATATTTCCCGCTCCCTGCACGGCAAGGTAGTCATCGACCACGATCCGGCCGTTTGCTGCCTTGGGCAGTTCCAATCGTTTCAATAGCGGGTTGGAAGCGGTTCCCGTCGCCCAGACCAGGGTTGTTGCCTTGAGCGCCTCACCGTTCGAGAGCAACACCTGGTTCGCGGTACACGACTGAATGCGGGTCTGGAGCCGCACCTCGACGCCGCGCTTTCGCAATTGCTTGAGCGCGAAGGCCGACAGCGAAACGCTTAGCTCGGCAAGGATCCTCGTTCCCGAGTGCACGAGCACCAATTGGATCTCATCCGGACTGATCTGAGGATAAAACCGCCGCGCGTCGCGAAGGAAGTCGTTCAGCTCGGCGACAATCTCCACACCGGCGAACCCGCCCCCGGCCACGACAACCGAAAGCAGCTCACGGCGTAGCGCCGGATCATCTTGCAACTCAGCGTGCTCCAACCGATCAACAAGATGCGCATGGAGCCGAGCGGCGTCGGCCAGCGATTTCACCGGCAGAGCATGATCCAGGACACCCGGCGTTCCAGGAAGATTCAGTACGGCTCCCGGCGCGAGGACCAACTGGTCGTAACCAATCGTCTCCACCTCGCATCGATCGCAGTGACGTGCCATCACCAAACGGCCCGCAAGATCGATCGATTCGACGCGGGCCTGGCGGATCTCTGTGTGTCGCAACAGCGATCGAAGCGAGACCACGATGTGCTTCGGCTCGACCGAGCCGGAAGGCACCTCCGGCAGCAGCGGGGTGAAGGTGAAGTAATTCTCGGTATCGATCAGCGTGACACGGACCTCAGGGTTTCGACGCGTGATTTTCTCCAGCCGTCGGGCGACTTCCATGCCCGCGAAACCCCCACCGATGATCACAATGCGAGCGGCGCCAAGCGGCATTCTGCCTCCCCCAAGTTCCGCAGCCGAGAACGATCGTGAACCAAGCCCATCGTCGGAACGTGTCGTCAGTGGCCGGCGAACCAGTCATAGCCCCGCTCGGCCCAGTAGTCGGCGGGGCGCGTGTCGGTGAACCGTATCGATGCCAATTGTTTGATGTTCTTGATGCCGTACTTCACCGGTATCACAAGCCGAAGCGGCGCGCCATGCTCGGGGGTCAGAGGCTCGCCATTCATCTCGTAGCAAAGCAGTGTTTGATCATGAAGAGCGCTCGGCGTGTCCAGCCCGACGTAGTATTCGCCGTCTTCCGTGGCCATGCCGACATACTCGTAGAGACTCGTCGACGGCCGGTGCGCGTCAAAGGGCATCCCCGATCGACTGGCGAGACCCGTCTCGGCGGCGACATCCACCAAACGAACGCCAGCCCAATGAACCACCGCGCTCCAACCCTCGATGCACTTCAGTTCCGTCGTATGTTCGGCACGCGGCATCTGTCGCAGCTCATCGAGGGTTAGCTCGCGGTATCGATCCGCTTCGCCTCCCTCAATTCGCAACCGCCACTCACGCGGATCTGGAGCACGGTACAAGCCATCATCGGCGAGCATGCCGAGATTACCGTTGGGCCGGGGTTCCACGGCGCGATCCCGAGCGAAAATCGGCGCTTGAGCAGTCGGTCGGAATACGGCACGCGCAAGCCGCTCGTTCATTTCGAGAAGACGGCGGAGCGGCCAGGGGATTCCCTCAGCCAAGGGCCGACTCGCAATCCACCAACCCATGCAGCCCAAGGCCACGGCGGCTCCACCGGCCATGGCGAAGCCGCGGCGGCTCATTCGCTTGAGCTGGGCCCGCACCTGGTCGTCGGCTTCCCCTGCGGAGCGCCCTTTCGGTTCGACCGACAGCGGACCACTCGGCGATGGGGTTGCCGAGAGCATTTGCGGAGCAACCGTGGGCGGTGGACTTGAGGAGTCGGTTCGGTCCAGCGGATCAGGCTCAGCCATGAGTCGCTTCCTCTCCCTGAGTGTACTCGACACCGATCACCATCGATCGGAAATTGTTCCAGCCTGCCCGCACGACCTGCGCGATGTGAATCACAAAGAAGCCGAGATAACCCAGCGTGAGCAGAAAGTGCCACAGCCTGGCCAACGAGTAACCACCCATGAGAGCGGTAAGCCAGGAAAGTTGAACTGGCTTATAGATCGCCAGCCCACTCAGCAGCGAACCAGCCCCCATCACGATCACACCCGTGTAGGCCATTCGCTGTGCCGCGTTGAACTTTCCGGCCGGAAGGGGTTCCTTGCGAATGCCCAGGTCGTGGAGAACGACCTGCCAAGCCTCGCGCGGCGTATCGCGATTGGGCACAAGCTGCCGCCATTCACCACTGACGATCGTATAGGCGACGTAGAAAATTCCATTCAGGGCGAAGAACCACATGAACGCGAAGTGCCACGCCATCCCCTCGGCAAGCCGAAACGGTACGTGAAGCGAGGAGTAAATCCAGGCCGGAAAAAACCGAACAACCTCCCAGTTTCCGATCTGGATTCGATAAACGTCGTGAGCCCAGTAAATCAGTAGCCCGCTATAAATCATGACGGGCAAGACGATCGCGTTGATCCAATGAAAGAGACGAGTAGGAAGCGCATGCTTGCGCTCGAGTCGAGCCATGATCGAGCCTCTCTCCAGCGTTCGACCGTGGGCCGCTCGGATTGTCTCCGAGCAAGCCCGACGGCCGAACGGCTTGTTTCACTTCGATTCCGAATCCATTTTCCCGGACTCCATCGCGCCGCCCATCTTCCCGGACTCCATCGCGCCGCCCGAGGCCGGGCTGGAACTTGGGGCCTGTGTGTCAGATCCGCAACCGGCGGTGCCGAAGAGGGTGGCGAAACCGAGAAGGGCCACGCAAACCGAACGCTGGAACAAAAGACGCATCGATATCGACTCCTAGGAAGAAACGGGGCGGAGACTAGCGCGGTAATGCCGCGGAACTTGGAGAGTCTTGCGACCTGTGAGGCACGGGACTTGTGGTCTGCCGTTGATGGGAGTCACACCATCAGCTTGGCGAGTAGCATGCGTCCGGCGATGTTTAACCGTCGGGGGTCCGAATAAGTGCGCGCGATTAACATGGCCCCTTCGAGCGTGGAGAGAATCAGGCGAGCCTCCTGCCGTGGGCTTCCGTCAAATGAAAGGTCGCCACTCTTCTTGCCCTCCTTCAGGATCTTTGTGAGCCAACGCTCGTGATCATCGAAGGACTCACGTAGTTCCGTGCAAACAGCCTCGTCGAGCGTGCTGGATTCGGACGCCAGCATGCCGGATGGACACATTCGATTTCCGGTCTCAAGCGTGCTCTGAAAAATCCCCAGATAGCGCAGTAACTTGGCCGGAGCATCACCTGACTCGCGATCGATCGTCTCGAGAGCGTCAACCACGCGTTGGCGATGGCGTGCGATCAGGGCTCGGCACAGATCCATCTTGGTCGGGAAGTGATAGTGAATACTGGCTGACTTGATACCGACGCGCTCGGCCAGATCACGAAAACTGAAGGCGTTAAAGCCGCGAGTTTGCAAAAGCTCCTCGGCAGTATCCATGATCGCGGTGCGCGTGTCCGTCATTTCCATGAGGTAGCCTACCTATCACTAGATAGAGAGTCAAGCCCGTGAAACAGAAAATCTTACAGTACGCCACGTTGAACACGGGCGAATACCAGACGCTCGCTCGCGCTCCCAGTCGCAAACACCATGTTATCCTCGCCGCACCGCACACTCACTCCGCAAGGTAAGTGCGGGCAAGTTGGCGAAATGGGCCGCAGCCGCGACGCCATCGGCCCTGCATGAGCGCATTCTCGCTCGGGATGCTCCGCTCAGGCCCCGGCACCGGGACGTCCGGCCACCTCCCGCACATGCCCGCGCTGCACCCGTGTCGCGATCGCGTTGACCGCGTTCAGATACGCCAGGGCCGAGGCCTCGATGATGTCCGTCGACGCCGCCCGGCCCCGGAAGCTCCGATCGTCGCTCTCGACCTCCAGCTCCAACGTCACCTCGCCTTGCGCGTCCTTGCCCTTCGATACGCTTCGCACCACAAACTCACGCAAGTTCGCATGAACACCCGTGACACGCTCCACGGCCTTGAAGATCGCGTCCACCGGCCCGTCGCCCAGGGCGGCGTCCTGCACAATCTCGCCGTCGGGCCGCTTGATCTGGACGGTCGCCGTCGGCAGCACGCTCGTGCCGGCCGTGGTGTGCAGGCTGACCAGTTGCCACTGGGGCGGCACATCGTCGAGGTACTGCTCGATCAGGACGATCAGGTCCTCGTCGTACACTTCCTTCTTCTTGTCCGCCAGGGCCTTGAAATCATCGAACAGCCGGTTCAGTTCTTCCTCGTTGAGCGGGAATCCCAGCTCGGCCACTCGGTCGCGCAAGGCATGCCGGCCCGAGTGCTTCCCCAGCACCAGATCGGTCTTGGGAACCCCGACTTCCTCGGGACGCATGATCTCATACGTGGATCGTTCCTTGAGCATCCCGTCCTGATGAATGCCCGACTCGTGCGCGAATGCGTTACGACCGATGATCGCCTTGTTCCGTTGCACAGTCAGACCGGTGATCGTCGTCAGCAGCCGACTCGTCGGGTAAAGCCGCTCGGACTTGATCTGCGTATCCACCCCGAAGATGTCGCGCCGCACCTTCAGGGCCATCACGATCTCCTCGAGCGCCGCGTTGCCGGCGCGCTCGCCGATGCCGTTGATCGTGCATTCCACCTGCCGCGCCCCGGCCTCGACGCCCGCCAGGCTATTGGCCACGGCCAGGCCCAGGTCGTCGTGGCAATGCACGCTGATGACGGCCTTGCTGATGTTGGGCACGCGCTCGCGCAAGGTGCGGATCACCTGCCCGTAGTGCGCAGGCATGGCGTAGCCAACCGTGTCGGGAATATTCACCGTCGTCGCCCCGGCGTCAATCGCCGCCTCGACCACCTCGCACAGGAAGTCCGGCTCGGTTCGGGCCGCGTCCTCGGGGCTGAACTCAATATCCGGGCAATAGCCTTTCGCACGCCGCACACTCTGCACCGCCCGCTCGATGATCTGGGCCTGCGTCATCCTCAACTTGTGCTCGCGGTGGATCGCCGAGGTCGCCAAAAACACGTGAATCCGCGCCTTCTGGGCATGTTGCACAGCCTCCCAGGCCCGGTCGATGTCGCGCTCGTGGCACCGGGCCAGCCCGCAGATCGTGGGGCCGACGATCTCGGCGGCAATGGTCCGCACCGCCTCGAAATCCCCCTGCGAGGCGATCGGAAACCCCGCCTCGAGAACATCCACCCCCAGCGCCGCCAGCGCCCGCGCCAACTCCAGCTTCTCGCTCAGATTCATGCTCGCGCCCGGCGACTGCTCACCGTCGCGCAGGGTCGTGTCAAAGATCAAAACGTGATTCCCGGCCGGGCTGGCGGAACTCTCAGAATCAGACATCTTCGGAACCTCACTCTGGTTTTGGCGGTCAATTGCGTCCAGCAGCACTTCCATCACGTCCGCGAAGCGGCAAAATAAAAAGACCCCGGGAGCCGCCAGCTAAGGGCGGGTCCCGGGGTCTTGTCTCTTTCGCGTCGTACCATTCCGTGCGATCGAACGAGATCTACCCTCAGGCGCCCACCCGGCCGATAAGGCCGAGGGCGAGCGTAAGCCGCAGGCCCAGCAGGTGGGTGGTCATGGGGGTCTCGTCTCTCTCGATATCAGAGGAACTACGCGGCCGCCCCACGTGAGGGAGGCCCACTATTCTCGTTTCTCCGGACAGAATCTTACGGGCCTTGGTTCGCGCCCGTCAACACGCCAATGGATCAGCCCGTTGCGGGAGGGTCTCCGCCGTTGCCGTTTCCATTCGCGTCCAGGCCGGATACGTCATGCGCGATGCCCGAGGGCGTCAGGGCGGCCTCCGGGTGCCTGCTCAGCTTGCTGTGATGGCGGCCATACACGAAGTAAATCACCAGACCGATCGCCAGCCAACCCAGCAGCCGCAACCAGTTTTCGGCCGGCAGCGAGAGCATCAGGATCAGGCAGATGACGATCCCCGCGATCGGTGTGAACGGCACAAAAGGCGCTCGGAACGGCCGGACCGCATCCGGATAGGTCTTACGCATCACCAGCACCGCCGCGCAGACCACGACGAACGCGAACAATGTGCCGATCGAGACCAGCTCGGCCAGGATGCGTAGCGGCAGGAACCCGCCCAGCGACGAGACGAATAGCCCCGTCAGGATCGTGCCCTTCCAGGGTGTCCGGAACCTGGGATGCACCGCTCCGAAGAACTTCTGCGAGAGCAATCCGTCTCGCGCCATCGCCAGCAAGACGCGCGGCTGCGCCAGCAGAGTGACAAGCAGAACGGAGGTGATGCCCGTCAGGGCGCCCACGGCGATAAGCCCTTCGGCCCACGGAAGCCCACGCTGACGGAAAGCGTCAGAGACAGGGGCGTCGATCTTGAGATCCTTGTAGTTCACCATTCCCGTCAGCACCGCGGCGACGAGGATGTAGAGGATCGTACAGATCACGAGCGAGGCGATGATGCCGATGGGGATATCGCGCTTCGGGTTCTTCGCTTCCTCGGCCTGGGTCGAGATCGAGTCGAACCCGATATAAGCAAAGAAGATGATCGAAGCGCCGGCAAGCATGCCGAGAGGCTTGCCGCCGGCGTCCGTCGTCCCGAGGCCGGGTGGCGTGTGACCGAAGAAGCTCATGCCGGCCCAGCCGAACGGGGCGAAATTCGACCAGTTCTCGGGCTTGATCAGGAAGGCGCCAACGCCGATGACGAAGAGAACAATGGCCAGCTTGACAACGACCATCGCCGCGTTGAAGCGGGCACTTTCCTTGATGCCGACGACGAGAATGTAAGTCATCGCAGCGGTGATCAGGACGGCGGGAAGATCGATCCAGGCACCACTCGGAAGGATTTGACCGATCCCGGGTTCGTAATCAATCGGCGACTTGAGGAGCTGGTAAGGCAGGTATTTGGGAAGGTGGATGAGTTCGTCGACCTTCAGCTCGACGAGCTGGGCGACCGAGACACCCGACTTGCGGAGCGACTCGTAAACAGGATTCGTCATGGTCTGCTCGCCGATGAAGAGTTTCCATAACGCCTGGAAATACTTCGACCAGCCGACCGCCACCGCCGAGGCGCTCACAGCGTATTCAAGGATCAAATCCCAGCCAATGATCCAGGCGAATAGCTCGCCCAGCGTCGCGTAGGCGTAGGTGTAAGCCGAGCCGGCCACAGGGACCATCGAGGCAAACTCGCTATAGCATATCGCCGCAAAGACGCAGGCGATCCCCGCCACGATGAACGAGACCATGATGGCCGGGCCGGCCTTGTCGTGGGCGGCCTCGCCGATCAGCACGAAGATGCCGGTGCCGATAATCGCGCCCACGCCCATGGTCGTCAGGGCGATCGGCCCGAGAACCCGCTTCAGCCGCGGGCCGTGTTCCTCGCCTTCGCCTTGCGCCTCTCTGAGTAGCATTTCGAGCGGCTTGCGCTGCATGATCTTCATGGGGTCGGACGCTCCTCGACCGGAACCGGCATCGCTGGGGATCGGAGTTGGGGGAAAAAGGAACGGGCGGGAGAGGCCAGCTCATCATCGAAATGTCGATGCGTGCCTAGCTTACGCACGAAGCCGGACCCCCGCAAGCAACCTGATTGGAGCGAATTCGTGTCAGCCTCGCAGTCGTCGACGCCGCAGCGGCCCTCAACGACCCGTAGAGCGAATCCGCAGAATCCGCGCCCCGGACGCCGTCGGGTCGCCACCCTGGTCCGGGTAAAGTTCGCTAAAATACAGACCATCCGGCCCCGCCGCCAACGCGACAGCCGTCGCTTTCCCTCGTCCGGCGTACTGCAGCAGCGGTATCGGCCCCCGCTCCACACGCCCATCGGCGGCAAGCGCAAACTCGACCACCCGCTTGCCGCGCTGCTGCGGGCCGGTCGCATAAGTGGGGCCGGATTCGGTCACGAAGGCCCGATCCTGCTTCCCACCCGGAAACCCGCTGCCGCCAAACGTCGAAGGCTGCACAAAGACGATCTTCACCGGCGCCACGGCCGGATCCCAGTTGTAGAGGGCCCGATTCCTCATGCTCGCGTTCGAGCCGTCCCAGCCGTAATCGGCCCCGCGAGCCACCTGGGCCAGCCGATCGACCGACGGCCCGTTCTCAACCTCGTAAAGCCGCTTGTCCGCCCCTCGCCACGCGCCGCCGAATGGATTGCGAAAGCCTGAGGCATAAACATAGTCTCGCGCCGCGATGCCGTCAGCCGCATCGTAATAGGGGTTGTCGGCCGGCGCGGAGCCGTCCGTGTTCAGCCTCAAAATCTTGCCGCGGAACTGGTCCAGATCCCGCGCGACCGCCGGTGCCATGCCATCGCCCATGTGGACGTAGAGCATTCCATCCGGCCCGATTGAGACATGCGAGATCTGGTGCGACGGTCCCTGCACCTCGCTGCTGATGTCGAGCACGGTGGTGATGGTCGACCCCGTGAAGCCGCCGTCGTCGCTGGTCAGGCGGATCACCTTGGGATGATGAGCGCCAGTACCGTCGTCGTAGAGCAAGGCGGCGAAAAGGTCGCCCGTCGTCGGATCGACGGCGACGCCAGTCAAACCCTGCTCTCCCGAGCCAGGAAATCGGCCCGTCGGGTCGAAATTGAGCAGATTCGCCGCGTACGTGCTGATCTTGCCGTCATTGCGCACGACCTTGATCGTCCCGTAAAGCTCCGAGACGTAGTAAGACGGCTCCGCCGGATCGCCCCCCGCCGTCGCCGCGAAGGCAATGTTGACCGGAAGCTGGTAACCCTGCCCCACCACCTCAACCTGGAAACCTGATTGCATCACCCGCCAGCCGTTTTGCACCTGGCCCGGCGCGCCCACACCCCCTCCGCCCGGTTGCGTCAGCCGCGCAGTGCGGAACGTCCGCACCGACCACGGGCTCCACTCGGTCGCGGGATCGCCACTGGAATCGCGATGCCGGATTCGGAACTGATACGTACGATTGGCCGCAAGGCTCGTTCGACCCACGAACGGGCCAACGAACCGGCCATCGCCCAGATGGCTATGGGCTTTTTCCAGCCCGTCGACATTGTTCGCAACCCACACCAACCGCCGTGGCCGAGCCAACCAGATCTGGAAGTCGCTGCTGACGTGAACATCGCCCGCATCGGGATCGCGCATCGGCGCAGTTTCCATGTGCACATCACTACCCGAGACGATTTGACCGTTGCGCAATGGCTCGATGATGATTGGTGACAGCGGCCGCTGATTGACCCCGGTCGGGACAACCTCGGGCATATTCACCCCATCGCCGTGATCGTGTCCCCCATGCAGCAAAAGACGAGGCTCAACGGCTTCGAGCATCGGTCGTCGGACGCGGACGGGACGGCGCATCGGAAAACGCTCCGGGAATGCGGTGGGCATGATAGCCTGCCCTCAGATCGGCCGACGACACCCCCCGCGCCGATCCAATCACAGGTCGCGAGCCAAATGCGCAACCAGTCTGCAACGGACGCGCAAGCACGAGCGGTCACACCGATGGTCGGCCCTGCCCGGCTTGTGCCGTTCCTGTCAGAATAACCGACATGCGCGAGATCGACGCCAACACCGCCGCAGCCTACCTCGTCGCGACCCGCCGCGTCCCCCCCGCAACCCACCTGCGCGTGACCGAGTTGGCCGGCGGCGTCTCAAATATCGTTCTCAAGGTGGATGTCGAAGGCCAACCGCCGTTCGTCGTCAAGCAATGCCGCGAACGCCTCAGAGTCGCCCAGGAATGGCGCGCCCCCTTGCGCCGGATCTGGACCGAGTGCGAGGCCCTGCGCGTGCTGGGCGAGATCCTGCCGTCTGGCAGCGTGCCCGGCGTCTTGTTTGAGGATCAGCCGAATTACCTGTTCGCGATGGAATGCGCCCCTCAGGCCGCCGTCACCTGGAAGAGCCGGTTGATGCAAGGCGACTGCGACCCCGTCATCGCGGCCACCGTCGGCGATTTGCTGGGCCTCATCCACGTGCGATCCCAGCGCCATCCCACCCTCCAGACGACGCTCGCCGACGTCTCCTTATTCGACGAGCTGCGCATCGACCCCTACTACCGGACCACGGCCCGCGCGGTCCCGGCCGCGGCCCCGGCTCTCGAAGCGCTCATCGCCTCCATGCCGGCGATACCCCGCGCCTTGGTCCTGGGCGACTACAGCCCAAAGAACATCCTGGTCCACGACCACCAGATCATCCTGCTCGACTTCGAATGCGCCCACGCCGGCGACCCGGCGTTCGACGTCGGCTTCTGCCTCAGCCATCTCCTCCTCAAGCTGTTTCGGGCTCGCGGGAGGGCAGCCGAGCTGGCAGTAGCCCAGGCGTTTCTCGACGCATATGCAAAGACCGCCGAAACCGACACCCGCCAGGCCGCACGGCACGCCGCCGCCTGCCTGCTCGCACGGCTCGACGGCAAAAGCCCCGTCGAATACCGCCACGAACTCAACCAGAATAGCATCCGCCAGCTCGCGCTCGACGCTCTCACCGCCGCCCAGCCCTGGACAACTTCCGAGCTGGTCCGCGCGGCGCAGGCGTCGGCGTCAGACCAATTGCACACGTGATCATAGTCTTGATAAGGAGAACGTCCCTTGGCCCGACTTGCCCAGCT
Source organism: Isosphaeraceae bacterium (assembly GCA_041750675.1). Lineage (GTDB taxonomy): Bacteria > Planctomycetota > Planctomycetia > Isosphaerales > Isosphaeraceae > BPJS01. The sequence continues at coordinate 15,855 of JBGSYY010000334.1, forward strand.
CCATGCCCGTGAAGTGCTCGACAGTCGCGGCCGGCCCACCGTCGAGGTCGAGGCCCACGGCGACGACGGCTCGTTCGGCATCGCCATCGTTCCCTCCGGAGCCAGCACCGGCCGTCACGAGGCGCTCGAACTGCGCGACCGCGACAACCCGC
>JBGSYY010000335.1:0-3808 GCA_041750675.1 Isosphaeraceae bacterium
GCGCCGAGACCGTGCCATCCCCGCCAACCGCCACCAGACACCGGCAACCCGGCCCCGCCGCGGCCTCGGCCACCAAACCACGACGCTCCTCAGGCGTCGCCGCCAGCCGCGTCTCGAAACCGCGCTGAGCTAGCTCTCGCACCAATCGATCCGCACCCGCCACCCCGCCGCCTCGACCCGAGTGCGGATTCGTGACCACACCAACCCAGGCCGTCCCCTGCGTCGAAGTCGTCAACGGGCATTCCGGCCGATCCCGATCACGAGCGGCATCGGCCGGCTGTACGTCGGCTCCACGCGGCATGGGCCATCCTCTCCGCACGCCGGGCACTCTCCCCACGAAAGCCAGTCCTCTCGGCGTCGAGAGCCATCATAGGGAGTATCCGCGAAATCGGTCAACGCGAGAGCGACGACCATCCAATCAGCCCAAACTCAACGGGCGATCCGACGATCACGGCTCGACGAGGAGGAGGCCGGCGAAGCCGTCGCCGCCGCCTGCGCCCGCTCCACCAACTGTCGATTCTCGGCCAGGGTCGTCTCAAACGACCGCCGAAGCTCCGCCAGTTGCGACCGCGTCCGGGCGTTGTCTTCCTTCAGCCGGGCCAGCTCGGCCTGGGCGTCGGTCACGTTCTTCCGCGTCTCGGCCAGCTCTTGATTGTTCACCTCAAGCCGACGCCGCGACGCCTCGACACCCGTCTGCATGCTCGCCTGCTGCAACTGGTAACGGTCGATCGTCTCTTTCAGATTCCCCTCGGAACGCAGCAAGGCCGACAGCAGCGTCCGACGCCCCGTCACCTGGTCGTCCTTCTGACGCAAAAGCTGGTCAATCTCTCTCTTGAGCTGCGCGATCCGAATCTCGGACTGATCCGCTTGCTCGCGGGTCGTCTCAATATTCTTGGCCAGTTTTTCGCTCTGCTTGCCCCACGAGCGGTTCCACTCGGCGACTTTCGACGCCAGGAACAACCAACCCAGGGCCGGCAAAATCACCAAAACTGTCAGCACTTTGCCCACGGTGGACATCTGGCAAGCTCCCGACGGCGTCTCTCAAATCAACAGCCAGCCCCAGCGGGGACGCACGGAATCGGCGCGAAATCAAACCGATATCCAGTTCGATATCGTCCTATCTTACCCCGCTCTCCAGCACATGGCCAAGCGCGGGCGCGGAAAATGTGTCGATCCCGCGCAACCTGACCGGTCGTCGCGGTTGTGAAGGCGACAGTCCCAAGATCTACTTTCGACGCCGTCCTTATGGTTACTCCCCCTTGAAGATTGGCGAGACCTGACCGATTTGCCTTGACGGGCCATTTTCGCATCCGTACGGTCAAAACAGTCACATCTCCGGGAGGGAGCCATGACCCGATCCACACGGAAGGCGTTCACCCTCATCGAGGTTCTCGTCGTTATCACGATCATCGGCCTGCTGGTGGCGTTGTTGCTCCCGGCGGTCCAATCGGCCCGCGAAGCCGCCCGCCGCGTGCAGTGCGCGAACAATCTCAAGCAAATCGGCCTGGCCTTGAGCGTGTATACAACCACATTCGGCGTGCTGCCTGCCGGGCAGGGTGGGAAAGGCCAGTCCGTGCACGTCGCGCTCCTGCCCTATCTCGATCAGAGGCCACTCTATGCCTCATTCAACCTTGACGTCGGCATGGACGACGAAATTAATTACACGGCGATTTCCACCCGCGTGTCGACGTTTCTCTGTCCGTCCGATCCCGTCTCGCAACGCCAGTTCGCACCGACTAACTATGCGGGCAACGCCGGCAGTGGATACTATTCCCAGCAATTCGATGGGCTTTTCTCCGATTCGCCCGACCATCACGGGTTTGTGTCACCGGCCGACATCACCGATGGCCTCAGCGCAACGGCCGCCGTGTCGGAGTGGTTGATCGGCTCTTGGTCGGTGAAAGATTCCCGTCGAGAATTTTACCGGCCCGACACCACGGAGCCGGAACGCTTCGTAACAGCCTGTCGGGCGGCCTCGAACGGGCGACCACAGGCGACGAAACTAAAGGGAAGTCGGTGGCACATCGGCCTGTGGACGAACACCCTGTACGACCATGCGCTGCCGATCAACTCCGCGAACTGCCTCTGGCCCGTGATCGAGGCCGACTTCATGGGCTCCGCCTCCGCTGGAGGTTTGCATCCGGGCGGAGCGAACGTCTTGATGGCCGACGGCCATGTGCGTTTCGTCAGTGAAGGCATCGAACCGACAGTCTGGAGGGCATTCGGAACACGCGACGGCGGTGAAATCGTGTCGGAATGAGTGCTGAGTGTGGCCCGTACGAACGGTCGGAAGCTCAGCGGACAAACTGCATCGCAAGCAACGAGCGTCGTCACCCACCTTGAATCGACATCAGAGGACTAACTGAGATGAACCCCAAGCCAATCCTCGTCACCTTCTTTGGTGTGGTCGCCGCCCTGGCGAGCGTCTCGTCCTCGGCATCCGCGATATGTCTGGACGATCGCCGATCCAGCCGCCAACCAGGATTACTGGTATCTGAACATCCCAGATGACGGCAAGGTCGCCTGGAGCGCAGGTGACGCGAACGTGGTTGTAGTCGAGGTGGATATCTGGGATCCGGTCAACAACAAACCGGTTGCATTTGCAGATATCGAGGGTCACTTCGATTCCGGAAACCGGTGGAAACGAAGTTGAGGCTCTAAAAAGCTAAAGTATGTTCCCAGTCCGGGCACTCAAGTCGAGGTGAGATTCTATGCGAAGGATATCATGGGAAATGTGCTCAGTACCAAAAAGGTTCCGATCACGGTCAGGCCGATGCCTTAGGGATTTTTGGCCAAGTTGCCTTAGCGGGGCTCTGAACAGAATCGGCCGACACGGTTCCGCACGACGACCCCTACCCGCCCCTCCAAATTTCCAGTAATCTCACTCTGACCCACCGAAATCCTCATTTCGGAGGGAAACTCATGGCCATTCTACGCGCCCCGGCAAAGCGAGAGTACCGCCGACCATGCGCCCGACCTACCGGGTCACCGAACTCCTGGGCGACGGCATCGGCTCCGAGCTGAGCCAGGCCGTCCACACCCTCGCCGACGCTCTGCCCATCGACCTCCAGTTCGACCCCATCGACCTCTCGCTCGAAAACCGCCGCGCCCATCCCAAAACCATTTATGACGACGCCGTCGCCTCGATCCTCGCCAACGGCGTCGCCCTCAAGCACCCCACCATCACCGCCGAGGAAAGCCCCAACCAGGTCCTCCGCCGCCGCCTCGACCTCACCGTCATCCACCGCCCCGTCACCACCATCCCCGGCGTTCCCTCCAACTTCCGCCGTGAACTCGACCTCGACATCGTCCGCATCGCCACCGGCGGCACGTATGATGACCCCGGCCGCATGATCGGCCACGACGGCGCAGTTAGCCTCCGCATCGTCGAACGCCACGCCGTCCTCGAAGCCGCCCGCTACGCCTTCACCCTCGCCCGCAAAATCAGCAAGCGCGTCACCAGCTCGTCGAAGTACACGATCCAGAAAGCCACCGACGGCCTCTTCGAGCAAGTCACCAAGGAAGTCGCCGACCAGTTCCCCGAGGTCGAGCACAACGTCGAACTCTTCGACGCCCTGCTCGCCAAGATCATCATGAACCCCGAACGTTTCCAGATCGTCCTCGTCCTCAACGAATACGGCGACTTCCTCTCCGACATGGCCTGCGGCCTCGCCGGCAGCCTGGGCATCGGCGCCAGCGCCAACCTCGCCTTCGACGCCTCGGGCGTCGTCCGAGTCGCCATGTTCGACGCCGCCCACGGCACCGCCCCCGACATCGCCGGCAAAAACCTCGCCAACCCCACCGCCAT
>JBGSYY010000336.1:0-16709 GCA_041750675.1 Isosphaeraceae bacterium
GGTTCCCGGAGTCGAGCGAGGCGATGATCAAGGTAAGTTCGATTCATCGTATGCTCAGGCTTTTGAAACCCGATCTATCGAAGGAACCAGTGCCGTTCAAGTACCGAGAATTACAGGGAATAGTTACCGGATAGCCTCTAAGTCCCCGGGCCCACAGCTTGCGTGCCTGAGACTCGGCCCGCCTGCTCCAAGGTTTGAGCCTTGTGCTCGGGCAATTCGACCGTGAATTCCGCCCCCTGGCCAGGTGAACTATCGGCGGTGAGCCGACCGCCGAATGCAACCGCGATGCGGGCGGCCACGGAGAGGCCCAACCCGACACCTTGCATGCCTCGGAGGCGAGCGGATTCGGACCGGAAGAAGGGCTCGAAGATATGCGGCAGGTCGGACCGGTCGATTCCCTGTCCGACATTGGAGACGGAGAACGAGACGCCGCCATCATGGTGCCACAGTCGAACCTTAATCGGGGTGTTGGGCGGGCTGTATTTCGCGGCATTGTCGAGCAAATTGCCCAGCAATTCGCCAAGGAGCGGCGGATGTACCGAGACCCGATGGGATGCCGGAGCAGCGGATTCATAGACGATGTCGGAACGACGGGGGCACGCCCACGCGTCGAGATACTCGCGAAGCCATGCGTCGAGCGAACTCTCCTCAAGCACCAGGCGGCGTGCTTCTGCGTCCGCACGCGACAGAAACATGAGTCCGTCGACAATCTGCCGGAGACTCCGGGTCTTGGACTGAACGAGCGAGAGGACTCGACGGTATTCCTCGGCAGGACGCTCTTGTCGCAATGCTAAATCGACATGACCTTGGAGTGAGGTCAGCGGCGTACGGAGCTGGTGCGAGGCGTCGCCGGTGAACCTCTGTTGCCGCTCCATGGACTCGCCCAGGCGGTCGAGCAGGGCATTGAACGAACGGCACAACTCGCCCAGCTCGTCGTCGGCCCCGGGAGTCGGTAGTCGACTCTCTGACTCGTAACCCCCGATGGCTCGGGCCGCGGCTGCCATCTCGATCACCGGCTGGAGGGCCAGCCGACAGAGCCTCCGTCCGGTGATGAGAACGAGCGTCCAGACGGCGAGAGAAAGAGCCACCAGCGTCAACGCCAGATTGCGGAGGTCGGACCGGACCCCTTCCAGGGACGTCCCCGCGGATAAAATCAGGGCATCATAATGGCCCGGTGGCCGGGGGATAGGGGCCAGGGAATCACCTCCAAGACGCGGATGGTCCAGTCGACGACTCGCCATCCGCCACGGTATGCCTGCCGCGTCGCTGAACGATGCGAAATGCCGCGTCGGCCCGTCCACGCCGCCGAGCCGGTTCAGGATGCGGTCTAATTCGCCCGTCGCGGAGCCATCGACTCGCTTGCCTTGTGGGTCTGAGATTCGCCAGGTCAACTGACCTTCGAGCGTCCGGCGGTTGAACGTGAGTCTCCGTTCCTCAGGCTCCCAGGTCACACCGCCCGGTTCGATTTCGGCGGCGGCGGTCAGTGTGTTGAGTGCTGCCTCCAACCGCTCGTCGGCTTGACGATAGAGGTGCTTTGCCGCCATCAAGTAGAGGGCGAGGGAGAACCCGATTAAGACCGCGGCGATGGCGGTAACGTAGTAGACGATGAGTCGCGTCCCGAGTCGCATCGCCGTCACTCGCGGTTGAGGTCGAGATTCACGCCGAAGGCGTAGCCTCGGCCGCGGAGCGTATGGATGAGCCTGTCGCCGCGAGATTCCAGCGATTTGCGGAGCTGCATGATGTGGAACTCCAGCGTGTTCGAGGTCCCATCGTAACGCTCGTCCCAGACGCGTTCGTAAATCCGCGAGCGGGACAGGATTTCGTCGGGGTGTCGCAGAAAAAAGACTAAGAGGGCATATTCCTTAGCGGTCAGCTCAAGGCGGTGCCCGGCCCGTTCGACTCGGTGGGTCGCCAGGTCGACGCGGACGTCGGCGTGGCTCAGGATGTTGGAGACGGAATCCCCCTGGCGACGCGAGAGGGCACGGACGCGGGCGAGCAGTTCCTCATAGTCGAAGGGCTTGCACAGGTAGTCGTCGGCACCGCCGTCGAGCCCGCGGACGCGGTCGGAGACGGCGTCGCGGGCGGTGAGGAACAGGACGGGGGTGGCGTTGCCGGCCTGTCGGAAGCGGCGGAGCAAGGTCAGCCCGTCCGCCCCGGGGAGCCACCAGTCGAGCACCACCACGTCCCAGGAGCTGTGGGCCAGGGCGTGGCCCCCGTCGATGCCGTCGGCGGCGAGCTCGACCGTGTAACCCTCCTCGCGAAGACCGCGGACGATGAAGTCGGCGATTTCCGCGTCGTCCTCAATCACCAGGACTCGAATCCCCATCTCGCCACCCCCGCGGCAAACGCAAGCTACTCGTCGGCTGCGGCCACCGCCTCGTTTCGGTGGCCGCCGCAACGGCCGGATCGGCGGCCGTGTTCAGTCCTTGTCTCCATCCTCGTCTTCGTCCTCTTCGTCGTCGAGGACCTTCCCCTTCGGTGACAGCTTCAGCTCGCTCTCTTTTTTATCGGGTGTCGCAAGGATGACCTCGAAGAACGTCTCCTCCTCGTCCCCCTCGTACTTGATCACCTCCTCGGCCTTCGTAACCTTGGCCATCGGATACTTGGCCTTGATCGTGGTCGCGACCGCATCGGGCAGCGTTTTCGGGTCGGTGGTCTTCTCGACTTCGAGGATTGTTCCCTTCGCGGAGACGGCGACATCGACCTTGGCGTCACGGTCCGTCAGGCTGACTTCGTACGAGACATCGCGGCCTTCCTCCTCTTTGGCGGCCCTGATCAACTTGCCCTCGGGGAACTTAATCCTCACGGCGGCCAGCACGTTCGCCGGTAGTTCCTTGATGGCAATCTTTTCTTCACCCGCTCGGACGGAACTGGCGGCCAGCAGGACCAGCGAAACGATAGCGACCCGCATCATGTTTCTCCTCAATGAGCGTTGGAACCGCGTGGCGACCCAGCCCCCTTCACAGTGACCGTCCCTCGTCGTGGGGGCATGGTACGAGGTCAGGATGAGGTGGCCATGAGGCGAAGATAAGAACGTTCTCATTCGGGCCTCATGGTCGCCTTAGGGGCGGTCCCTATGCTTTGCTCATCGGGAGCTGAGGATGCTCCCTCGGAAGAGTCATTCGCGAGTTTGAGGGACGGGCTGATGACCGAGGCTCAGGACAAGATGTCCACCGTGTCGCACTTCCTGCACAAACACCTGCTCAAGTTCATCGTGCTCAGCTACGGGCTCGCCGCGACGTGGCCCGGACCGGGGCTCTGGCTCAAGGAGGCGAACGTCCTCGACCTCATCGGTTTGCCAGGCCAGGTCGCATTCACGCCGCCGAAGTTGCTCCTGTGGCTCCTCCTGTTCAACGCCGGCCTGCGAGTCCGCGGTGGTCGGCTCGGGCAGCTCGCCAGGCGGCCGGGGATGTTGCTAGCCGGGCTCACGGCCAATTTGCTCGTCCCGATGGCTTTCCTCGCTCTCATGGTCCCGGCATTACAGTCCTGGCACAACCCTGATGAGGCGGCGGTCGTCCTGGTCGGCCTGGCCCTGGTGTCATCCATGCCTATCGCGGGGTCGTCGACCGGATGGGCACAGGCCGCCGAAGGCGACATGGCCTTAAGTCTCGGGCTCGTCCTGGGCTCTACGTTCCTAAGCCCCCTGACCACTCCGGCCTCGTTGCATATGTTGGGAATGCTCGCCCCAGGCCACCATGGGGCTCAGCTCCACCGACTCGCTGGACGCGACACGGGTTCATTCCTCATCGCTTGGGTGCTCATGCCGTCGGCCCTCGGCATTGTCGCCCGTGTGGCCTTGGGAGAGGTCAGGGTCCGGTCTGTCGAGCGAAGGCTCAGGATCATCGCACCTGCGACCCTACTGGTCCTCTGCTACGCCAACGCGGCGTCGTGCTTGCCCCAGGCTTTGGGGAACCCGGATTGGGATTTCCTCGGTATCATCCTCGTCTTCGTGATGGGTCTCTGCCTGTTGACCTTCGCGGCCGGGCATGTAGTCGGCAGAATTGTGGGGGCGGACCGGAGTCAGCGTGTGGCCCTCATGTTCGGGCTCGGGATGAATAACAACGGCACCGGTCTGGTCCTGGCGTCGATAGCGATGGGTGCTCAGCCGCTCGTGATGCTGCCGATTATCATTTATAACCTGGCCCAACATCTCATCGCCGGCAGCGTCAACGCCTTGCTCCGAAGGGAAAAGCCGTTGGAAAGCGATACATAAAGACGAGCTTACCGTAGGCACGGCTCGGCTGAGAAGGCGGCGAGAGGTCCGGGATCGCCGCATCGTTGAGCCCCGGATTGCCCCCTTGATCGGTCGGCCTTTTCTTCAGCGGCGAATCGGATATACAGCGCATCGCTAACCACGGCTCCTTTCACCAGGGCCGTCGCGTCGTCGACGGGTGCCCCGGGCATGGCGAGTCCTCGAGCCCTGCCCGAGTGACGGAAGCCTCTCACGGGCGGTGCGTCTCGGAGTGTAACGGCGGTGTGCGCGTATATGTTCACAGGGATAGGAGAGGTACCCAAGGCTACGCCATAATGGAGCGAAATGCCGAGGAAATAAAGCTCCGCTTCGGAAGCGCGGCGATCAGTTGGATGTCGTCCGTCACGCAGCTTTGATCGCAGAGGAACCGCACGAGAGAATCCGGCGACACATAACGGAATAGTCGACTGAACACCGAAGCCGTATCCGCCGGGTAGTCGGCCAGATGGCGCAGGAACACCTTGTCCAGCAAGTCGTACTTTCTCGAGGCGAGGCGAGGAAGTTCAGGATGATGGTGCTCAGCGACGCTGCCACTCGCAAAGACCTTCGCCAAACTACGGGCCTGGCGTTGAATGCGAACAAATGCATAGCCGCTCGATGGGCGAGCCGCGCCACCGGCAAGCCCGATCGGAATGGTCCGCGATCGTCGGGAACACGCAGCCGTGGATGTGGACATGGGAATATGTCCTGTCTCTTCTTCAATAACATCGTAAACAGTAGCGCCGAAATGCTCTGCGAGATAGGCCGCGATCTCAGCACGATAGGCCTCGGCCGGGAGCGGCCCAGGGAGCAGATAAGTGCTCTCGACAAGAGCCATGTCGGGGGACAATGGCAGCACATACATGAAATGCGGACCACCCCGCTGATCCACCCGAAAATCCATCAATATCGGGCATTCCGTATCGAACACGGGCCGCGGCGTGATGACCGTCTGTCCCAGAAAATGCTGAAGCGGCATCGTTGCTCGCGGCGGCTTGGCCGCGTTCTGCGCCGGTGGCGGTCGAACACTCTGAAAGGCCCAACGACCTCGGAGTTCTCCATCACCACACGCGACGGCGACCCTTCCGTCCTCCCCACGAATCGATTCGATCGACTGCCCGGAATAGAAGTCGACCCTTGGGTCGTTTCGCAACCGTGTGATCACATACCGATAAAAGTCGATCGCGCGAATCCGCAGGTAACGGTAGCGCGATGAGCTGCATCGCGCAACACGCCCTTCGTGGTCGATCACCTGCCAGGACGACCAGCGATGCGTGGCCAGGTGATCAAACGGGGTTGTCTCCACATCCCAGAAGCACCAGGTTCGATCGTTCAAATAGGACGAACGGCGATCCACCAGAGCAAGCGGTCCTTCCACACCCGCCTGACAGAGCTGCCAGGCCAGGCTCAATCCGGCACAACCGGCCCCGATGATCAAATGCTCGTACGCGTTTCGCAGGGCATGCGGAGCTTCGTCCATCAGGATCGAGAAGCGATCCGTAACTGCGACCTCGTTCCGTTGCGGAGCCATGATCTACCTCGTGTTAGCATTTGCTGTTCACGAACCCCGAGCCGCGCGTTCGTTTCCAGACGTGTTGGATGCGGTCCATGTGAAGCACAACCAACACGTGGGGAACGGTCAACGCGCTGGCCAGTGCCAGCCCCATCAGGCCGATATCGGGCACATTCCACTGGCGGCTTCTCAGGAAAAGCGTCAGCGAGATGGCAAACGCCACCGCAACGAATGTGGTCGGCAACGTGGCGAGATGAAAGCGGGCCACAGCTCGGCCAATCCGTCCCCGTCGAACCAACATCAGGCTCAAGGGATCCTGAAGGATCAACCGGCCAATATGCCGCACCGCGTGCCATCCATTGAAGTAAACCCCCATCGCCAGCACCGGCGGCACCACACAAAAAAATGTAATCAGGAAACCGGTCTCCACCGATTCCACGAGCGTCAGTCTCCGAACCTCTCGCGACGAACGAAGAGCGCAAAGAGCAGAGGCTGTCAATTGAACCAGGATTAAGACAACGAGTAGCCCAATGGCCGTTTGCCTGTAAAGGTCGGACAATACCCATGGTGTCGACGATTGAGTCATCAGACTCATCAAGGATTGCGCGGACACCGCGAACTCATCGGAAAAGGCCAACACGGGAACAATTACGGGAATCGACCCACGCACCGCGAGAAACAGAACACTTCCCAGTAAGTCGGGCCGCTCTCGAACCTCTGCATCGCCGGGATTGCGGATCATGCGATTCCAGTAGAGATCACCTTGTCCAAAATGAAATCCAGCGACCACGAGAAACCCGATCAACGCAGCCAGCGGGCGAAGTTGCCAGATCAAGAGCACGAGCAACACGATCCCGACGTAACCGATAAAGAAGAAAGAACGCCGCGATGCCAGCGCTGGCATCGCTCCCACCCGATGATCCATCGCGCCGTGAGGGATTCCCAACACGAGTAGACCTAAGACCCACGGCGCCCATTGCAGCTCGGCAGATCGACCAAGCTCGGGCATGATCACAACCAGCAAGCACGTGATCGCGCAGACGGCCGGACCAACCCGCAGGACGATACGGAGAAGTCGCCAATCCTGAAGTCGCACGGAACAATCTCCCGCGAAGACAAAGACCCTCTAGGTTTGTAGACACTCTGAGGGAGATGGGGAACCAATCGCAGACAAAATGAGCCTGCCGACGCCGCGTATCGCGAAGACCCGAAGCGATCGAACGACAGCATCCCTCTTGATTCTTCTTCACAGCGGTATATCTCTGAAATGTAGGTACTTCCGCTTCCGCCCATGAGTTTACGAGCGGCATGCTACATGCTCGCTCGTTGAAGGCGAGTGTTCCCACGTCGCGTGTAATGATCTCAACCGGCTGGCACGTCCTGTTTCGGAGACACTTCGCTTTCGCACTTTTGGAGTTTCGACATGCAACTCTCCATACCCCAGTTCGAGCTGGTCTCGAACATGTTCTCCTTCACAATCGCCGCCATGGGCGCCGCAGCCCTTTTCTTCTTTTTCGCGGGAGGTCCACTGCGGCCCAAGTACCGGATCGCCGTCTACGTTTCCGGAGTGGTGGTGGCGATTGCGTGCTACCACTACTTCCGAATCTACCAGAGCTGGCACACCGGCTACGCGATCACAGGAACCGAGGCGACCGCCGTCTATCAGGAAACCAACACGCCATTCAACGACGCCTATCGTTACGCGGACTGGATTCTCACAGTCCCATTGCTCATGGTCGAGCTGGTCGCCGTGTTGGCACTCCCGGTTCTCCTGGGCCGTTCCCTGCTCACGCGTCTCGTGATCGCCGCCGTGGCCATGATCGCCCTGGGATATCCCGGCGAGATCAGCGCCGAGCCCACCACGCGCTGGATCTTCTGGGGATTGAGCATGGTGCCATTCCTTTACATCCTCTACGTATTGCTGACGGAGCTTACAAGTTCGCTTGAGCGCCAGCCCGAGCAGGTCCGTGGCCGCATCTCGGCCGCTCGATGGCTGATCATCCTCGCCTGGTCCTTCTACCCCATCGCCTATCTCGCCACGACGTTTTTCCCCGGAAATTCCACGGCCGAGGTTGTCCTCCAGGTCGGTTACACCATCGCCGATGTTGTCGCCAAGGCGCTCTTTGGCGTGTTCATCTACCTGATCGCCGCCAAGAAGTCGGAGATCGAGCCGGCGGAGACCAGCTCGCTGAATCCAGTCCTTGCCTGATGCGGCCGTTGTCGGAATCTGGACGTTCCTTCGTCTCCGCACGCCGCTCGTCAACAAGTCGGCGTGGTTTTGAAGATCCCGTCCCGTTGCCTATCGGCAGGTCGCGCGTACAACATTCCTGCGTGTGTGATCGACAAGAGTTCGAACACACATGTGAAGACTCATTCACAACACGGAGACTCTGATGGCAGACATCGTTGACGTAGCTGTAGCCGCTGGTTCGTTCGGTACTCTCGTTAAGGCCGTCCAGGCGGCCGGTTTGGTCGAGACCCTCAAATCGCCTGGCCCATTCACCGTCTTCGCTCCAACCGACGAGGCATTCGCGAAACTCCCTGCCGCCACGCTGGAAAGCGTTCTGGCCGACAAGGAGAAGCTCACGGCGATCCTGACCTACCACGTTGTCGCTGGAAAGGTCATGGCCGCGGACGTCGCCAAGTTTCATGGAAAGACCGTGAAGACGGTTCAAGGTGGTGAACTGGCCATCGACACCGCCAGCGGCGTCAAGGTTGGTCCCGCAACCGTCATCAAGGCGGATATCGAAGCCGACAACGGCGTCATCCACGTCATTGACACGGTTCTGATCCCCGGCTGAGGATGGGGCTGTCAAAAGGTTCGAGACAGGCACACAGCCTGTCTCGGACCATGACAGGCTATCCCTCACAAACTGTACCCGAACAGTAGATTCCGATAACCTGACAGAATACGCCTTAACTCTTTTCGGAGATTCCCATGGGCTCTGAGCATACGAACACTTGGCCCGACCTCGCGATCGGACTCTACGATCGTCTCACCGGGCGGAACGCGGAAATCACTTACGAGTTCGTGGACATGCACATGAATATCCCGAGTGGTACAGGACCATCAGCGGAGCACGCCGAATGGATTCTCAATGGCACCATCAAGATCCGCACCCGCGATTTGGGTCAAGACCCAAAGTGACCTTGGCCGGTCGTATCGATGCCTCGATAAACGGCCGGCCTTTTAGCCTCATCGCCAGCGATCAAGATCTTGTGCTCACCACGAACGACCTGAAAACGCTCTTGAATCTGAAAGGTCAGTGGCCAGCCTTCGGTTCGTTACTTCGCCGCTTCTTCAGTGTGACAGAGACTCGATTACTGATTCGCTACAAGCGATTGAATAGCATTGAAGTCTTCCCCAGGCCAGCTCGTTTCGTTCGCTGGATTCTCCCCAGTGTGTAACACGACCTGGATTGTATGGCGCTACCTTCGCCACGATCTGATCAAGTGAATGGCCCAAGATCGCGCCGCAACATTCGCCAGGCTCAGGTGCCGCCACTCAAACTCCGCGCAGAGTGCGCCTATCTTCACGACCCTGGCACAACGCTCCCCTGGCAGCTCGACCCGGCCCCCGCAGTGCATCCGAAGCAGTGCGGACCCACGGCCACGGAGCGATCGGTCAGCACCGACGCGTCGAAGTCCCGGATGTGGCGCGGCAAGCCCTTCTGAAGCGGGATGTCGAGCATCTGGTTGAAATCGCAGTTGAAGAGCCGGCCGTCCCAGCCGACCGAGAGCATCGTCCGGCACATCAGTCCAGCGACGGCCATCGGGTTGAAGGCGTCGATCAACTTCTGCAGATAAGTTTCAAGTTTCTGCTCGCGAACAAGATCCTCGAGAAATCGGCTGATGGGCATGTTCGTGATCGTATAGAGACGCGTGAAGACGATCCCATAGCGAGCACCCAGCTCGCGGCGATACGTGGACTCGAGAGCCGCCTGGTCCGGAGGCAGCGAGACCCCGATCGGGTTGTAGACGAGCGTGAGATCGAGACCGCTGTCGGGACGACCGTATCCGATCGTGTTCAATTGTTGGAGCGCCTCGATCGAGCGGGCGAACACGCCGTCGCCGCGCTGGGCGTCCGTGTTCTCCTGCAGGTAGCAGGGGAGCGACGCGACGACCTCGACACGATGCCGCGCCAGGAACTCCGGAAGGTCGCGGAATCCGGGGGCAAGCAGGATCGTCAGATTACAGCGGTCGATGACGTGCGAGCCGAGGGCACGCGCCTCGGCGACGAGCCAGCGGAAGTCCGGGTTCATCTCCGGGGCGCCGCCGGTGATGTCCAGGACCGGAATCGCCGCGGCGGCCAGCGCGTCTAGGCAGGCTTGCATCGTCTCTCGGTCCATCCGCTCGCGACGGTCCGGGCCTGCGTCGACGTGGCAGTGATGGCAGATCTGGTTGCACGTCCTGCCGACATTGACCTGAAGAACGGAGATGCCCTCGGCCCTGAGCGGCCAGGACCCGCGCGCGGCGAGGGCGTCTCGGAACGACGTTCCGCGTGTTGCGTCATCCAGTTGCTCGCGCTGCAGCCGCGGGTCGCCAAGCGGATGATTCCTCCGGTTCAATGTCGGCAGGGTTGTCATGGTTGTTCGGACTCCTTACCCGTGCGATTCACGCCGCAAGATACACCAACGCTGGTTGCTTCTGTAACGCCATGAGGGCGTCCGTTTCAGCGGACGAGGGCCAGGGAGGTCGGCCTCACCCAGACGACCTTGCCCTCCTCGCGGATCACTTCGCCGGTGAGCGAGACGACGCGACTGTCGAACCGCTCCTCGTACAATGTGGGGTAAAGTTCGTGGGCTCCCTCGACCACGTAAAGTGTCCCCGCATCGGTGACGACCGCAAGCCCCAGCTCATCCGGGTGGCCGATCGGCTTGACCCCGTGCTCGCAGCCCGCGCAACTGGTCCGCCCCTTTACGGAAACCATCCGAACGGTGCCGTTCGGGCGGGTGATCGACGACTGGCGATTGGCCGCGGGTCCGCTGCCCTCGGCGGGCTTCACCGCGTACTTGGCCGGGTTGGCGAGAAACATCTGACGCTGCTCAGCGCCGGGGAAGAGATAGCGCATGCCGTTATGAAGGACCGCGAACTCGGGCTTGCCGGGAACCTCCTGCTGCATCTCGACGCGGCAGACCGCGCAGATCCCGCCGAGTGCGAGATCAGCGTCGGCATACTTGGCGGGGTCGGCCTTGAACATCTGCCGCTGCTCCTCGCTCGGGAAGAGAAAGACCCGGCCTTTGTAGATCTGCGTGAACTCGAGCTTGCCCGGCACGCGCTGGCCCATGTTCACCAGGCACACGACGCAGTCGCCGTGGAGAGCCGGCGTGTACTTCGCGGGATCGGCATTGAACATCTCCAGTTGCTCGGCCCCGGGAAACTGATAGACGTGGCCGTCGTAGGTCGCCGCGTACTCGGGCTTGCCGGGCACCCACTTCTTCATGTTCACCAGGCAAACAGGGCAGTAGCCCCGGAGAGCCAGGGGCTCCGTGCCCTGGGTCCGCGCCTGGGTCGAAGTCGGCTGACGCGTCCCACTCTGCCCGAAGGTCGGACTCGCGGCAACCAGCATTGACGCGAGGAGAGGAAGCGTGGCAATCCAAACGTGCTTTCGCATGAACAAGACTCCCGAGAGGGTGGACCAGGGCCACATGCCCGGGCCGACGTGACAGAGAACGCGCGACCAGATCCAAAGTGGGCGTGGAGGAGCGAGGCTGTGTCGGTATAGTCCCGGTTTCCGGCCTCCGTGTCGGTGAGGTATCCCACAGTCGCGACGGATTCCGGGACCCGAGGGGTTCTCGGATTCTTCGGCAACCCACTTCCTTCCGGCCGCGCCCGGAACGCTCATCGATCCCGAAACCCGAGCACCGCCAAGTTCCTGCTTACCTAGCTGTCGCATCCCACCAAATCCCGGACGCCCTGTGTGTGCCAGGTCACAGAACGGAATCCCGAATCCGGACGATACTCAGGTTGACCGCCTGACGGTTCCCGTCGTTCTCACTTCGTGAACCGTGACAAACCCAAACGTGATCTCTAGGAAGGGAATCGAGAATGAAGCCCTCACGCGTACTCCTGGTCCTGGCCACGCTGGTCGCTTCCACCACCGGTTGCCAGCGCATGGAGCCACGCCGTCCACTCTCCGGACAACCGACTTACGAGATTCCCGTCCCCGCTGAGGATTCGGCCCCGGTATTGCGGCCCTCAGAGGGGAGTTGATCGCCAGAACGCCTCGATTGAGTTTGCATCTTCTCGTACATCACCCACATGAGCACCGGCAGGTACTCCACCCAGACGACCTCGTAGTCGAACCGTGCCAGGGCGCTCTCCACGGCGCCGGGTCCGAATTCGAGTGCTTGGTACTCCATCCAGAATCGGAGGTAATAGACGAAGGCGGTAACCGTGAGCAGAAACCAGCTCCGCCGTCCCGTGAAAAGCAGGAACGGCAGACTCCACATCAGGTACCAGGGGTGGGGCGTCGCCGAGAGCAACCAGCCCCAGACCAGCACAAGTGCCATGCCGCGGAGCAGTGTCGTCTCGTCCGGCCGTCGAACCACCGCGACGCACCATCCCAAGACGATGATGAGGAGAATGCTTCCCATCACCAGTTGCGTCAGGACAAATGCCGGGTCCGCATTTGGGACTCCCAGCACCTTCACGAGCGGGCGTGCCACCTGATCGTGAACCGCCTGACGCAATTCGCCCGGAAGCGTGACGAACCATCGGTCGGGCTGGTCGTCGGACGGGGGACGGAGATTTTCGTGGGCGAGCATGAAGAGAAAATCGTTCTTCTGCCATCGAGCCAGGAATGTCGCAAGCCCCGACCAGGGCGAGTGGCCTGTCTCTACGTGAGCGAACCGGTTCGGATTCATCAGAAACGGCGCGTAGCCGATGACCAGCACCAGAGCGAATGCAGCCGCGCCGAGTGTTGCTCGCCACCTCAACCGGGCCGCCAGAAACGAACAGACCAGCGGGGCCAGGACCAGCGGATAGCTCTTGGCGAGCGTGGACAGACCGAGCAGGGCCACGCCGAGCACAGCGGATCGAAGCCTCCGCGATTCCTCGCCTCGCGGTCCGACCCCGACGAGGAAGAAAGCTGAGAGTACGCTCAGGCAAACCGCGATCGCATCGAGATGGCCCGCGTTAGCAACCTCCTTGAGAGCCAGCGGGCACCAGCCGTAAGCGAGGCTCCATGAGGCCGGAAGCCCGACCCGAGCGAGGAGCGCGGCCAGCGCGACCACCACGCCCAGGTCAAAGGCGATCAGGATCGCCTTGAGCACGAGAACATGGGCCCAGACCGGCGCCTCGGGGGGCACGAGCCACGCCGCGAGGGCGAATACGGCCTGGGAGAGCGGGGGATAAATCGTCGGGACTTCGCGGTGATGGACTCGCTGAAAGATCGTGTTCAGCGAAATGGATTCCCGCGAGAGGCGTGACGCCTTCTCGAGCATCGGGTCCGGCGTCGACCTTAGGTTGACACACTCGATCTCGGCGGGCGCGTAGCGGTAGGGATTGATCCCGTGCAGCAGCGACCGGCCATCCCAGAGGTAGCGATAGTAGTCGATCTCCTGGATTGGGGCGGAGGCGACGAGAATCAGGCGAAACACCACCGAGTAGCCCAGGACCAGGATCCATCTCCGAGGTTCCGCATTCTCCGTGGCGTTCGAACCGCGGACTGACAATGAGGCGCTAAACATCATCCTGAGGGCTAGGGCGTAACCGATCCAGGCGAGCACGAAGAGTCCGAGGACTTGAAGGAGGGGCCGCGCCGCGTGGCCCTCCCCGTAGCGAAAGGAATGACTCAAATAGGTCACGGCGAGATATAGCAGCGTGGAGGCCGCTCCGAGGACGAGGAGCTTCCGCGGCACAGGATCGCCTGATTCTGGACGAACCCGTCTCACATGGAAACTCCCGAATCCGCACGAGACTGTCGGCATCCGCGATTCACCACAGAAGCATCCAGCACCTTTTTCTGCGTTTCGCGTTGACAAAGCCCATAACGGGCGATTGTCCACAGGATCTTCGACCCCGCCTGGATTGTCCCCTTAACCGTTCCACTGATCTTGCTTCGGCCGATGCGGGACCGATACGAGACCGGCACCTCGAGCGTCCGCAGCCTGCAACGACCGGCCTTGATCTGCATCTCAATCGTCCAGCCATAGTCGCGGTCAACCATCCCGATCCGGCGGAGCGAATCCCAGCGAATCGCCCGGAACGGCCCCAGGTCCGTGTAGCGTGTCCCCCAGAGCCGCTTCATGAGAAAACACGCGAGCCGATTGCCCCAGACGCTCTGCGGTGGCATCGCGCCACGCTCGCGACGACCCGCCAGGCGCGAGCCAAGCACGAAATCGTGCGTGCCCTCCAAAATCGGCCAAATCAGCTTCGGAAGCTCGTTTGGATGATCGCTGTAATCCGCATCCAGAAAAACGACGATGTCGGGCGGTCCACCGTCGCGGCGGGCCAACTCATCCAGGCCGCGCAGGCAGGCTGAGCCATAGCCTCGGCGCGGTTCGTAAACCACGGTGGCCCCGCTCGCCCGGGCGAGCTCGGCCGTCCGGTCGGTCGAGCCGTTGTCGATCACGAGCACCTCGTCGATCCAGGCGGCCGGCAGGTCGCCGAGGACCCGACCGATCGAACGCTCCTCATCCAGAGCGGGGATCAACACGGCGATGCTCAATTCCGACCTCTTCCGGGCCAGGCTGATTTGGTTCATCCGGTCGATCCTCCTTCCGTGCGAGAGCATCCCGGCCCTCGTGGTCGCTTCAACCGATTGCGGGTTAAACGGATCTCGTGGGCCTGAATCTCCTCGCGGAGAATCTCGACCGCAGCAGGAGCGTCGAAACCGAGCCTCACGCCGCCACCGTGTGTGTCCACCACAGTGACCACGATCGAATCGCCGATGAGAACGCGCTCCCCGATCTTCCGGCTCAGAACCAGCATGCATCTTCCTCCCTGGCTCAGGTTCACGGTGGCACCCGTCCAAGCCATGCACTCACGGGTCTCAGCATACTGTAGGGAATCGCGGATTCGATCTCTGTGAGGCGGCTCACGCTCCTCCGTTTGTCCGGATTTTCTTTTCAACGCAGGCCTACTGGTGCGTCCGATGCGCATCGATGAATCGAATGTTCCACCCTCGTTCCATGCCCGGTTCGCGATCAACGTTCCGCGGCGGGCTCGCGACCTATCAGTCGCTTGGTCGATCCAAACCGGAACGCGAGCCCTATCGCGGCGACAGGTATCGACCCCAGGAGGAATCGTAGGGATGGACGACGTCGACGCGTTCGGTACCGCGATAGATCGGTCGCTCCTCGTTGGCCCACTCGAAGAGCGAGCCTTCCAGATTCCGGACGTTGGCGAAGCCCGCCTGGGTGAGCTGCGAGACCAGGCGGCTGGAACGCCATCCAACCGAGCAGTAGACGACAATCGGCCCGCCGGGCGAGGTGTCTCTCAACGCGACCAGGGCCTTCTCCAGGTCCGTCGCGAGGCGGGCCTGGGGCAGATGACTGATCGCGAATTCCTCGGGCTCCCGCGCATCGAGCAGAAGCGGCCGTTCCCGCGTCGGATCGTCGATCCACGCGGCAAGCTCTTCTGTGGAGATCTGGCGGACGCTCGGATAGCGCGCCCGGATCGAGTGCTTGAGCTCCGGCCAGTCCACGCTCGACGGGCCGCCACATCCAGTCATCGACAGCTCCAGACAGACCAGAACGAGCGCGAGCCACCACCTCGCCGATGTGTGCGTGGTTCTTGATCTCAACGTGTCCATGATAGCCAGCGCTTGAACAGCGATTTCACGAATGGCGTCAGTCTCGTGCGGCTGTACGCATCTCCCAGCTTTTTGATGGCCTCGGCCTGGGTCGGATACGGGTGGATCGTTCCGGCGATGACCTTCAGTCCAAGGCCCCCGGCCATCGCGAGCGAGATTTCGGAGAGCATCTCCCCGGCGTGGCGTCCGACGACTGTGGCCCCCACGATGCGATCGGTCCCCTTGCGAACATGAACCTTGACGAAGCCCTCGTCCTCACCGTCCAGGATCGCCCGATCGACGCGTGACATCTCCTGGACGAACGTCGTGACTTCGATCCCCAGCTCGGCGGCCTCCGCCTCATACAGACCAACGTGGGCGATCTCCGGATCGGTATACGTACACCAGGGGATCGTCAACGCGCTGGCCTTCGCGCGGCCGAGGAACAGGGCGTTCTGGATCGCGATCCGCGCCAGCGCGTCGGCCGCGTGGGTAAATTTGAACCGGCTGCTGATGTCGCCCGCCGCGAAGATGCGTCGATTCGAGGTGCGCAGTTGATCGTCCACCTGCACGCCGTGCTTGTCAAATTGCACCCCCGCCGCGTCGAGCCCCAGTCCTTCGACGTTGGGTGCGCGGCCGACTCCGACAAGAACCGCGTCGACTCGCAGCTCTTCAGGATCGCAACCTTCGCGTTGCAGGGACAGAACGACCTCATCTCCGTGGCGGTCCACCCGCGTGATTCGGGCGCAGCAGTTGATCTGGACACCGTCGTTGCGGAGCGAACTCTCGACGAGTGCCGCCGCGTCACGGTCCTCGCGACCGAGAATCTGGCGCATCGCCTCCAGCAGGGTCACCTCGGAGCCGAAGCGTGCAAACGCCTGGGCCAGCTCGCAGCCGATCGGCCCCGCGCCAATGACGGCGAGCCGGCGTGGCAGCGTGGTCAACGAGAAGATCGTCTCATTCGTCAGATATCCCGCCTCGGTCAGCCCGTCAATCGGCGGGGCCGAGGCCCGCGCCCCGGTCGCGATCACCGCCTTCGCAAACCGCAGCGTTTGCCCGCCAACCTCGACGGCATCCGGCCCGACAAACTTGCCCGAGCCAAGAAAGACGTCGATGCCCAGGTCGCGAAACCGTGCCGCCGAGTCATGTGGGCTGATATCGGCGCGTAATCGACGCATCCGCTCCATCACGGCCGCGAAGTCGACCGAGGCGGCGTCGACACCCCGGAC
>JBGSYY010000337.1:0-13281 GCA_041750675.1 Isosphaeraceae bacterium
AAGATGCCGGCCCCGCCCGAGAACCGCCAGGATCAGGCCGCCGTCCGTGCCTATATTGAACAGGCCATGAAGGTCCGCGAGAAGCGCGGCGAGCTGATCCACGAGCTGTATAAGGCCGACCCCGACAACGCCAAGCTGCCCAAGCTGCTCTCCGAGCGCTGGATGGGCCTGCCCCCGGACAACGCCGCCAAGGAAATCGGCGAAGTGCTCGCGGCCACCAAGAACGACGAACTGCGCCGCGAGGCCTTGTTCTTCGCCGCGCGAACCAAGCTGGTGCAGAACCGCGCGGATGTGACCAAGGCGTTCGACGCCATCGACGCGTTCGCCAAGGCCGCGCCAGACGACGACCGCGCCGGTCAGCTCCTCTACATGGCCTCGACGGCCGTCCGCGACAAGGGCACCAAGGCGGGGCTGGAAGATCGCGTTTTGAAGGAGTATCCCGAGAGCCGCTTCGCCAACTCGATCCGCGGCGGCCGCCGGCAAACCGAGGGCGTCGGCAAGCCGTTCGAGCTGGAGTTCCAGGACGCCATCAAGGGAACCACCGTCTCGATGAAGGAGCTCCAGGGCAAGGTCGTCGTCATCGACTTCTGGGCCACCTGGTGCGGCCCGTGCGTCGCCGAAATGCCCAATATGAAGAAGATGTACGCCGATTATAAGGACAGGGGCGTCGAGTTCATCGGCGTCAGCCTCGACTCGCCCAAGGAAGAAGGCGGCCTCGACGCCTTGAAGAAGTTCGTCGCCGATCGCGAGATCACCTGGCCCCAGTATTATCAGGGCAACGGCTGGGAAAGCGAATTCAGCACGAGCTGGGGCATCAACTCCATCCCGGCCGTCTTCGTCGTCGCCCCTGATGGCACGCTGCACTCCACCAACGCCCGCGGCAAACTCGAGGAGATGATCCCCGAGCTGCTCAAGAAGGGCAACGCCGGCGCAGGCGGCCAGTAATACGCATCCCGGGTATCGGTCGCGGGCCGAGATCGGGTGCCCCCCGAACGAGTCATCCCCGCGCAGGCGGGGATCCAGGGCACCTGGCTTCGCCCCTCACCTCATCCCGCGAACCAATCCGGAAACCCGTATCAGCCAGCCGCTCGCTCGCCCGGATTTTTTCTCAATGCCTTGAACAAAATGGGGACCGGCACCGAGACTTCGCGGTGTCAGGTCCCCATGCTATTCCGAGCCTTCGCTCGCCGAGTGCTAGGGCTGAGGCGTGCGCCGGCTTTCCCGCTGGGCTGAGGACGACGCTTTTCGCTTTGTGGAAACCGGCCGCCCCGATCGCAGGCGAGGATTCTCGCCCACCGCGGCCGGCCTCGCCAACGGTACCACGTCGGCCTGTTGCTGGGCCATCGCCAGCGGGTCCATCGGCATCGACAGCCCAATCGGTACACTCCCAAACCCCGCCCCGCCGCCGCCCAAACCTCCACCCGCGCCGCCAAAACCACCCCCGCCAATCCCGCCAAAACCCCCGCCAATCCCGCCGCCACCCACGGCCCCCGGAATCACGAACAGGTTGAACTCCTGGAGCGCCGTCACCTGGGGCTGAAGGTTCGCGAACCGGACGTAACGGCGATCCGCCGAGACGACGGGCGTCGCGTTCAACATCACGCCATCCGGAAACGTGCTGATCACTGGTTGAAACGCCACCGCGCCCTGGGCATGTACCTTGCGGCCCCCACCCAGCAGACCCGCGCCCAGCGCCAGGGCCGTCAACACCCAGGCACTCCACCGCGTACGCGTTCCCATCATCGCGGTCTCCCTTTCTCTGGCTCGCTCAAATCCAGACCGGCTCTCCTCGCCGCTCATTATGCAATGATTCGCCTGACCAGGAAAAGCGAAACCCGGAAAGTTCAACGCCCCTCCCCCTGGCACGACATCCCCCGCACTGGCACACTTGAGGCGACGATCCATCCGCTCTGATCCTCCTACTCACCAACCGACACGAGGCTCGCCCGATGATCCTGCTCACCGTGCAGGGCCAGACTTATAACCTCGACTACCTCGTCAAATACGTCTTCCACACGGGCGAGAGCGAGGTCACCCCGCCTGGTCCGGCAGACGACGAACCCTCGTTCAAGACGTATCGCTACATCGAACTGCTCTTCGCCGACGGCACAAACATCGCTCTCGACAAGATACAGACCGAGGCGTTCCTCACCTACATCGCACGCCGCAGCCTCACCCTCGACCTTGATCGCATCGACGAACTGGCCGTGGGCCACGTCGTCGTACACGGAACCGACGAGGGCGGCGACATCATCTTCCAGACTCCCGAGGAAGCCGCCGACGCGACCCGCCCCATCACGCTCGATCTTGACCCGCCACAGCGGCCCGGCCCGGCGCTCGGCTGAGCCAATCCGCCCTGCCCCGAATCAATCTTCCGCAAGCGCCTCTCGCACCTGATCGGCCGACAAATTGTAGGTCTGGGCGAACCCCGCGACAAACCGCGCCCCCAGCACTCGAATCCGAAACAACCCGAAATCGCCGAACGAAAAAAGCGGTTCAGCCGCCGGAAATCGCTCCAGGTATCGCTCACGAGCCAGTGAGTATGTCGCGTCGTCCCGCTCGATGCGCTCCGCCATCCCGCGCAGCGACACCCGCGCCAGGGTCTGCGGATCGCGCCCACCATCCATCGCCGAATCCTCTTCCATCACCAACATTCCCACCCGAGGGTCGCCCAGCAAATCCTGCGTGTGATACGCCAATCCGCTGATGTGAATCAACAGCGCCGGCGTCTCCGGCTCCAGGGCATACGCCACCATCGAGACCAACGGCGATCCCTCCCGCAACGTCCCCAGCGCGGTCACCCGCCGCATCCGTAGCAAGCGTCCCAGCAGTTGCAAAACTTCGTCGTTCATCACGCCCTCAATCTCCCGTGAATCTGCATCGGTTCGGTCGTCCATTTTCACGAAACCATTGTACGCCGCATTCTCACCAAACAAATCCGCATGACCGGACGGGATGCGGGAATCCCTCCCTCGGAGAAATTTCTGTGCCGATATCGAGGCCAAGAACAGCGCTTCCTCGACTCGCCGCCCCCCAACCCCGAGAACCCGACCATGCTCATGATTCCTCTTGCCCCACCGCCCCGCGCGGGTGAAGCTATGGACAGGGGAGGGTGATGTGATGCCAAAGGCGGCGACCGAAACCACGGCCAAGCAATTGACGGACTTCTTTCAACGCAACGGCTATGTTCGACGACAGAATTCCGACCGTCTCTCCGAGGTCGGCTCGCAAAGTTATCGCAAGGGCGACGAAGTTCGCCTGGTCGCCAATACACGCGTCGAACTGGCGCTCATCCGCCGCTTGCTGCGCGCTGCCGGCTTCAAGCCCGGCCGCGCATTCACCAAGGGCCGCCAGTATCGCCAACCCCTCTACGGCCGCGCCGAGGTCGCCCGGTTCCT
Organism: Isosphaeraceae bacterium; assembly: GCA_041750675.1. Classification (GTDB taxonomy): domain Bacteria; phylum Planctomycetota; class Planctomycetia; order Isosphaerales; family Isosphaeraceae; genus BPJS01. The sequence continues at coordinate 3,399 of JBGSYY010000337.1, forward strand.
GGAATTGGTGGGCCAACCGCTCGACGCCCGATGATCACGGAACGGGATCGCCGCGCCTCCGTCCAGGTCACATCGCGACGTGATCCATCACTTTTTCTATGCGTATGATCATCCCTTTGTCCGAAACACGAGCAAGTACGGGATCGAAGGCGTTCCCTGGGCATCCTTGAAGTTGCGAAACTTCTGGTTGTTGACCCAGATGGCATAGGTCTTGCCGGGTTGCAGCTTCACGGGAAGTACGCAGGTGCGGTGCTCGCCGTCGGTGTATTTCGGCGTGCCGGTCGTCTCCGGATAGCTCTCCTCACTCGCGGTCGACCACGACCAGCTTCCATCCATCATCGCCTTGCTAAACTTGACGCGGATCTCCGATGTGCTGGGGTCCACATCCGACGCACCCGCTTCCGGAACCGTCTGCACAACGACCGCCGGAACAGTCTCCAACGTGATTTCCTGGCCCCGCGCCTTCGTCACGCCCCACATACCCACCAGGACCCACGCCACGAGAACGGTCTTACGCATCGACGTCGCTCCAGAATGAGAACCGAACTTGCGATCACCCGCTCATCATCCACAAGCCGAGACGCCCGATCAACGGTTGTCGTTGAGCCCGCTGGTTGGCTTGCCAAAGGCCAGGCGTTGGACAAAACTATAGACCCTCAGGTTGTCCGGTTCCGATACGGGTTTGCCCGAAGTCATCCCCTCGATGGCGGGGATCCGGTGCGAGAGTGGTGAATATCATGGTTCCCCGCCTGCGCGGGGATGACATTAGCGGAACCCGTCTGTCAGAATCTCGATAAGCTTTTGTGACCGATCAGGACCGGCTCCGACGCTTCGAGGCTCCCGTCTCTGTTCGGGTCTCGTCTCGTCTCCTCGATGGCGACTCCGATCCATCATGCCTCAACCACGCAACCCCGGCCTTCGCCAATCGAGCCTGTCCCAAAGCCGCGCAATCGCCAAGCCGTCGGCCTGGACCGCCACACGCTTTGCCGCCATCGACTTTGAAACCGCCGACAATGGCCGCGATAGCGCCTGCGCTTTGGCGATCGTCATTGTCGAGGGCGAGCAGATTATCCACGAGGCCCTCCACCTCATCCGGCCGCCGCGTCCTTACTTTTTATTTTCATACATTCACGGCATTACCTGGCACGACGTCGCCGACAAGCCGACCTTCCGCGAGATCTGGCCCGACGTGGCCCAGTCCCTGCAAGGCGTCGACTTTCTCGCCGCCCACAACGCCGGGTTCGACCGCTCCGTGCTCTTCTCCTGCTGCCACGCCGCCTGCCTCGAACAGCCCACGACCAACTTCCAATGCACGGCCAAACTGGCCCGTCAGTCGTGGGCGCTCTCTCCGGCCCGTCTGCCCGACGTCTGCCGACATCTGGACATCCCTCTGCACCATCACCAGGCCCTTTCCGACGCTCGGGCCTGCGCACAGATTCTGCTGGCCGCGCGGTGTCAGGGGCTTCCCCTCAGCCCTTGGCTTGGCCCCTATGCCGGCAGACTCGGCTAGAATGTGCCCATCAACGTCCATCCCAAGTCTCTTATGGGCCACGACTCAGTCGGACGCTTGCTCATGTCCTGGTTTGTACTAGTGATCGCGGGCATCTTTGAAATCGGCTGGCCGCTCGGACTTAAACTGGGCTGGACCGAGCAAGGCATTCGGTTTTGGCCATTGGCGGCCTCGGTCGCCAGCATGATTCTCAGCGGTGCCCTTCTCTTCATTGCCCAGCGCGACATTCCCATCGGCACCGCTTATGCCGTGTGGACCGGCATCGGCGCTGTCGGTACGTTTGTGGTCGGTCTGATCGCTTTCTCCGAACCAGCCACCGCCGCGCGCTTTGTCTGTGTCGGATTGATCGCGGCAGGGATTGTCGGACTCAAGATCTTCGACCACCATGAAGGTGAACTACCAGTCCACGAGGCCGCGTTGACGCCTCCGCAACCAGACCAGACTTTTTGACCAGGAGATACCCTCGTATGATCATGAGCGGAGTGACGCGACGGCAGGCGATGCAAACGGCCGTCGGCCTGACCACGGCCGCTGTTCCAGTCGCCGCGAAGTCCGACGACGACAACCCGCCGCCCCGAACCGATCGAGAAGTCGTGCTCGCCGTCGGCATGACCGAAGCAGAGGCCGATTGCTGGGCCTTGGCCGCGCAGGTCGCCGGCAAGTTTTTCGAGCTTCCCGAATTGCACCCCATGGATCAGCAGGAGGTCGCCAGCGCCATTCACGTGATCCAGAACAAGCTTTTAAGCCGACCCACCTATCGCGGCTATCTCGAGCTGGCCAAGGCCGCCGCCGCCGCTCGTCAACCCAAACCAAACGACGCTCCGCCACACCCTGAAGCGCCGAACCTCTAGAAGAAAGCAGTCTCCACCCCATGCGAGTTCGCAATCGACCTCGACCCGATGAACCCCGGCGCGTCTGGCTGACCTTCGACGACGGACCCTATCCCGAAAACACGGCGATGGTTCTCGACGCCCTCAAAATGCACGGCATCCACGCGACCTTCTTCGTCGTCGGCGAGATGGCCCACTACCACGGCAAGGAATTGCTTCCCCGCATCCACGACGAAGGCCACGGCATCGGCAACCATAGCTACGACCATCCCAAGCTCGCCGATCTGACCGAGGACCAGGTGCGCGATCAGTTGAGCCGCACCGATGAGCTGATTGCCCGCTACCACGGCGAAAGCAAGCTGTTCCGCCCGCCCTACGGCAACTACAACAAGACCGTCTTGAAGGTCGCTCGAGACCTCGCCTATCAACCCATCCTCTGGAACGTCGACCCCGAGGACTGGAACTCCGACAACCAGCCCGACGCCTGGATTCCCAAGGCCCTCGACCTGATCCGCAACCAGCACGAATCCGTCGTGCTGCTCCACGACCTCGTCCGCACCACGGCCGAGCATGTCAACCTGTTCATCCGTCAGATCCACAAACTCGGCCCGGTCACCTTCGAGGAACCCACCACCCTGGCACGCACCGAAGCCTCCAAGGACAACCGCCCGGATCGCCCCATGATCTCAAACGATTAGTCGCTCGCCGTCACCCGCGCCAGGGCCACAATCTGCCGCGCGCGGAACACGGGCCGTATCTCCGCATATTCCTCACGCGCCGTCCGATAATACTTCTCGGCATGGAGCGATCCATCCTCGCTGATGGCGAAGGCCAGAAGCCGGTCAAACGCGGCCAGTCCCGCTCGCTGACCACGCAATAGCGCCACAACTCCATCCAGAATTCCTCGCCCATTCCATAAAGTCCGCACGCACGGTCACCGTCATCGGCGGTCGAGATTGGTCCTACGACCTCTTGCATCTCATCGACAACCCCCTCAACGACCCCAACGGAAACGGCCTCATCTACGCCAACCACACCTATCCCTTCAAGGGCGACACCATCGAGCAGTGGCTCGCGAAAATGGAGAAGGCCTCCGAAATGCTTCCCATCATCATCAGCGAATTCGGCTCCGAGACCCGCCGCCGACGCCCCGGCCACCCCCCCGCGCAGGCCGAAGCCAACGACACCCCAACGCTCAACCCCGCCGGCCTCACCGACCGCGCCTGGGTCGAAGCCGTCCTCAAGGCCTGCGACGACCACAACTGGCACTGGACCGCCTGGGACCTCCACCCCGCCGCCGGCCCACGCCTCATCGCCGACTGGAACTACACCCCCACGCCCAACTTCGGCGTCCCCACCAAAGCCTCCCTCACCGGCGAAACGCACGAAGCCAAACCGTGACGTTCCGAATCCGCCCCTACCACCCCAACGACGCCCCAGCCCTCCTCGCCCTGTTCCGCGACACGATCCGTCGCGTGAACATCCATGACTATTCCCCCGAGCAAATCCAGGCTTGGGCCTCCGACGACATCGACCTCACCCAATGGACCGCCCGCTTTGCCGATCGCTTCGCCGTGGTCGCCGAGGCCGGCGATCCCCTGTCTCTCGCCGGCTTCACCGAACTGGAGCCAGACGGCCACATCGACCGCTTCTACGTCTCCGCCGACCACCAGCGCCGGGGCATCGGCCGCGCCTTGATGGTCACTGTTTTCCAAGAAGCCGACCGCCAACACATCCCCCGCCTTTTCACCGAAGCCAGCATCACCGCCCGCCCCTTCTTTGAGAGCCAGGGCTTCGAAATCATCGCGCCCCAGACCGTCGTCGTCCGCGACGTCGAGTTCCGCAACTACCGGATGTCCAGGAATCTCAACTGATCTTGCCTTTCGCTCTCAACCCGCACCCACCTCCCTCAACAACCTCAACGGCACCCCAATCCCCGCCACCACCACCTCCCCCGTGTAATCGCTCGCACCCGGGCCAGCAAACCCGATCTTCTCCGCCACAAACGTCACCGTCGCCGCCGCCTTCACCGACACACCGAGCACGTCCCCCGTGTCCGCGTCCAGCCCCGAGGGCACATCCAGCGCCAGCACCGGCCGACCACTCGCGTTGATCGCCCCGATCGCATCCCAGATCGGCCCCGGCTCCACCGGCCGCGTCAACCCCGTCCCCAGCAACCCATCCACCACCCAATCCGCCCCCGCCAGCAACCGCTTCAGTTCTTCTCCATCCACGCCGTCCGCCCACGCCTGCTGATCCACGTCCGCCTGTTCCAGAATCGCATACTGCGCCGCCGCATCCACGCTGAACCGACTCAAATCACCAACCCAACGAATCGCCACCGTGATTCCCCGTAACTCCAGATGCCGCGCCACCGCGCCACCATCGCCGCCATTGTTCCCCTGCCCCGCCACGATCACGACCTTCCCCCCCCCTGCCATCCGTCCCGCCAACCATTCCGCCGCTCCCCGCCCGGCGTTCTCCATCAACACCAGCGACGGCATCCCATACTCCTCCACCGCCCGACGATCGACCGAACGTACCTCATCACGGCTCAGCGCACGCATCGGCGGAATTCTCCCTGTTTCTTGCATGGTCCCATCCTGTACGTACGGAATCCCCGGAGAAGAAGCGCTTCTCTGATCCATCCTTGCTCCTCCCATTCACACATGCTGATCCACGAGAATCGGATTCCCATCCGGATCAACGGCCACGAAACTGGCCGGCCCCGTCGTCGACTCATCCGCCTCGGTCTGCAACGTCACACCTTCCGCCTTGAGCCGCCGCTGCAGCTCACGCACATCGGTGAAGCTCGCCAGCTTCTGGGCATTGCTGTCCCAGCCAGGATTAAATGTCAGCATGTTCTTCTCGAACATCCCCTGAAACAGCCCGATCACATGATCGCCGTTCTTCAAGATCAGCCAGTTCTGCGCAGGATCGCCGGCAAACAGCGTGAACCCGAACTTCTCATAAAACGCCCGCGAGGCCGCCAGATCCTTTACCGCCAGGCTGATCGAAAACGCCCCGAGTTGCATGGTCTGCTCCCGTCATCGTCAAAAAGTGACACCCGCCCATCGCCCGCGCCGCGCGGCCCGACCGCACAACGCTCGACACCACCATATCGCATCCCCGTTGCCGCACCACGCGCATTTCGCCCCAAAACAAACGCCGGATCGAAGCCCGAGCCGTCGCCACCTCCACTCGCCCGATTACGCCACAGCCCGAGACCGCCTCCCCGCCCCATTGGCGTGAGACCGTCGTCCAGAGTGGCCTGATAATGATCGACCAGGCCATCGCGGCATGTCAGAATCCTTGATGCCCGACTAACCGGCCCCTGAAAAGGAGACCCTCATGCGCATTCCACCCGGCTTCAACACCGTCACTCCGTACCTCTTCGTGGACGACGCACCCGCGTTCATCGAGTTCCTGGTAAACGGCCTGGGCGGCGTCGAGATCAGCCGTCACCGGAACGGCGACCGCATCGCCAACGCACAAATTCGCCTCGGCACATCGACCGTCATGGTCAGCGAAGCCTCCACCGAATATCCGGCCATGCCCGGCTCCTATTATCTCTACGTCGAAACCGCCGACACCGCCATGGACCAAGCACTTTCCGCCGGTGCGACGCAGATCATGGCCGTCGCCGATATGCCCTATGGAGACCGTCAGGGCGGCGTCAAAGACCGCCACGGCAATCTCTGGTGGATCTCGCAGCGCTTGGTCGATGGGCCGTACTGATCTCGGCATTTCATTCAAGGCCAAGCTCATTCCTCCCCCGCCACACCCACCGCCTTCCAGTAATCTCCCTGCATCTCCGCCAGGTCAATCGATTCGTAAACCCACACCTTTCGTTTCCGGTTCTCAGGCGGTGTCGTCACCAGTCGCTCCCGCGCCCATTCCGGGTGCAAGATCGCCTCGATCAACGCCAGATCCCACATCACCCACGTGGGCGCGTCCGCGAACCGGGCCTTCCACTTCTCGGTCAGATACGCCCCCAGCTGCCCCATCCGCGCCTGCCGGGCAAACGTCGCGTCGCGATCAAACTTGAGCTTTCCCGAAACGTTCGCGTCCATGACATGCAATTCCAGCCCCTCGCAGTTCAGCAAATAATCCGCCGCATTCAGATCGCGGCGGACGTTGAACTCCGACTTGTTCCACGCCTGCCTCTCAGCATCATATCGAAATCCCATCACATACACACGCATTCTGGACACAATGTCCGGCGCAAGTTTCAGGGCCGACGCCAGATTCGTCGAAGCGCCAAGGCACACCACCGTCAAGCGCTCCCCCTCCGGCGTCTTCCTCGCCTCTTCGATAATGAACGCGGCCGCCGCCGAGTCGCGCGGCTCGTCCCCACCCCAGGGCATGCCGAACTCACTGTCCGAGCCCAGGAGTGCGGGCAGATCGGCTCGCCCATGAAGCCGAAGCAAGTCCTCGTTAATCGCCTGACTGGCATAAACCGTGCGCGGCCCGGAGAGCGCATGAAACCACTGCGCCGAGGTCAGCCCGATCAGCTCAAATCGATCTTGCCTCAACATTCGAGTAATTGCATACATATCATCAATCTCGTTGGCCGTGTCGGCGTCGAGAATCAACCGCGCACGCTCCTCCTGCCCAACCGCCATCATCGGCACTCCCGCCAGGAGCAAAACCACCGCGGTCAGCCCAGCGAAACGAAAGTCGCTCCGCGACAAGGTTCCCGGATTTTTCATGCCAAACCCCCTCCACGCTGCTGACACTCATTCACCCACCTGAGAAAATCCAACATAGACGACGCCATCCGCCGCGTGTAGCGCGTCGAGGGCGGAACCCGCCCCACCTCCATTCGGAGACACAACCCATGAAACGCCGCGCATTTCTACAAACCTCCACAGCCACCCTGCTGACGGCCGCCGGCCTCGCCCCACGCAGCCCTTCGCCGGCGCATCACCTCCCTCGCGCAGCCGACACACACGCCACAACACGCATCCTGCTCATCGGCCACAAACCCGACCACCCCCCCGGCTCCCATCTCTATCTCGAAGAATGCACCCTCCTGGCACACTGCCTCAATCAGACCGAAGGCGTCGAGGCCGCAGTCTCCGACGGCTGGCCCGCCCAGGCATCCGAACTGGACAAGCTCGACGCCGTCGTGCTCTATTCCAGCCCAGGGGCCGAGCTTCTCTTCGCCGCCGATCACGCCGACCAGGCTGCGGCGCTGCTCGATCGCGGCGTCGGCCTCACCTGCCTGCACTGGGCGACCGGTATCGGCGATTCCAAAAACTCCGCCTTGGCCGAGCGCATGCTCAACCAGCTCGGCGGCCTCTTCGGCGTCGATTGGTCGGGCCTCGATGTCAGCGATTCCCGCGTCGTGCAAGCCCTGCCCGATCATCCCATCTCGCGCGGCTGGTCCGATTTCGACCTCAAGGACGAATGGTACCTCGACCTCCGCTTCAATCCCCGGGCGCAGCCCCTCGCCACCGTGCAAGTCAAGGACAAAAGTCAGGTCGTCGCCTGGTGCTTCGAGCGCGACAACGCCAACGGCGGACGCTCGTTCGGCAACTCCCTCGGCCACTTCCATGAAAATTTCCTCATAAACCCGTTCCGCCAGTGGATCGTCAACGGCATCCTCTGGACCGCCCACCGTGACATCCCACCCACAGGCGCTCCCTGCGTTCTCGCTGATCCCCAGCCCTAAAGTGCGCCTCCACACCCGGCACCGGCCGCACGGACCGCCTCAGCGGCCCACCTCGAAGCAGCCTCTTGCCTTTTTCGCGCTTTCCACGAAAGATTGACTCAAGCTAAGGGTCCACCTCGCCGTGACGGCCGGGTGGTCGGGCTTCTCTCACTCCTATTGGGGCTACGATCCAATGAGCTGGATCGATCAAGCACGTGATGGCGACTCCCACGCGCTCATTGACGGCCTGGAGCAATGCCTTCCCTTACTGCGAGCCGAGGCCCAGCGGCTGCTTCGCGATTGCCCTCGCCTGGACCTGACCGCCGACGAGCTTGTCCACGAAGTCTATCTCCGTGCCTATGTCACGTTCGGCCAGTTCCACAGCGACTCCCAGGCGTCGTGGTGTTCTTGGCTAAAGAAGATTCTCACCAACGCGCTGATGGACCATCTCCGCCGCCGATCCCGTCGAGCCGACGGCCCAATCGGCGACCTGGGCCTTTCCCGCGCGGTCGATCGCGAACACACCCCACGCAGACAGGCCGAAATCAAAGAAATGGCAGGGGCTATCCGGCAGGCCGTGAAGCAGCTCAACCCCGGCAAGCGCCTGGTCTTCGAAATGCACGTTCTCGACGATATCCCACTCCCTGTCATCGCCGAATTGCTCGATCGCAACTACGACGCCATCCTCCGCCGCTTCCAGCGTGCCCGCGCCGAAATTCGCAGTGTGCTCCACCTCTCAGGCAGCACCTATGCACAATCGTAACACCCCGCCCCCGCTCGGCCCGGACGACGAGTCCACGCCCCAGCCCTGGCCGCCTACGGCTCCCGACAAGTCCGATTCCATCGACTCCCTCGATCAAGACCCCCGCGCGGAATCCCCAACGGTCGACTCGCTCGATACCGACGCCCTCAACAAAATCGACCACGCTCTCAATCCCACCCCAGGCCCCAGGCCCAATCCCGAAAAGATCGGCGATTACACCATCGTCCGCCGCCTGGGCGACGGCGGCTTCGGTATCGTTTTCGAAGCCCGTCACGACCTCACCGGCAAGCGCGTCGCGCTCAAGCTCCCCTTGCGGGCCTTGCCACGCGAATCGGGCGAGTGGCGGCGGTTCATCAACGAGGCCAAGGCCGGCCTGGGCCTCAACCATCCCAATCTCGTCCCCGTCCTTCAGATCTTTGAGCCGGACACCGGCCTCTGCATCGTCTCGCAATACGTTGAAGGCCCAACCCTCAGCCGATGGCTGGCCGACCGCCGGGGCACCGTCCCGCCCCGCGCCGCCGCCAGCCTCACCCGGCTGCTCGCCCAGGGCGTCAACTATCTCCACCAGCGCAACATTATGCACCGCGATCTGAAGCCCTCGAACATCATGCTCGACACCGAGGGCTCGGCCCAGGATGCCATCGAGCACATCGGCGACACGCTCACGCCGCGGATCACCGATTTCGGCCTCGCCCGCATCGACGACGCCCGCAATCTCGACTCCATCTCCGGCAACCCCCTCGGCACACCGCCCTACATGGCCCCGGAGCAGTTCGTCGGCAAGCGCGATCAGATCAATAACACAGCCGATGTTTATGGTCTTGGCGCGATCCTCTACGAGTGCCTCGTCGGCGTCCCCCCGTTCCAGGGCGACACCCGCGCCGCCATCATGAACCGCGTGCTCAACGAGCCGCCCGTCTCCCCCCGCCTCCTTCGAGCCAGCCTCCCCCGCGATCTCGTCACCATCTGCCTCAAATGCCTGGAGAAAGACAGCTCCCGCCGCTACCCATCCGCCCAGGCCCTCGCCGACGACCTCAAACGCTACCTCGACAACGAGCCGATCCGCGCCCGCCCCGTCTCCCGCCTTGAGCGTGCCTGGCGCTGGGCACGCCGCCATCCCCGCG
>JBGSYY010000338.1:0-14685 GCA_041750675.1 Isosphaeraceae bacterium
CGCGCGCCCTGCCCCACAATCGCCTCGTGATAACTCAACCGAGCCGACGACCCCAACCCCAGGCCCAGCGCCGCGACGGCCGCCAAACCCACCAGCATCAGGCCCCGTCGCTCCGCCATCATCACCGCTATGCCTCCGCTCGCTCCCCCCATGCAAAACGTGGCCGCGATCGTAGACCCGGCACCCGTTGCGGTCGAGTGCAATCGCTCCTCCCCGCAAAACCGGCCAGGTCCATTCCGCCAATCGACCTTTCCGACTGGCGAAACCTTGCCGACCCGGCCGATCCCTGCTCTTGGCTCTGATGCTCGCTCTTCAGGGATGCACACCACGTCGCCAGTGGACCTTCTTGTCTTTGATGCGTCGCGCCGTCTCGGCGGGGGCCAGGCCCTCATCGGGCCTCGGTCGATCTCGTTTTTTCACGTTTTTCCCGACCGCGCCAGCCGGGGGAAAACCCGTCGATAACCCTGTCGGTTCGACGTCGCCCCTCCGCGCCCTTCGACGGCTCCAGCCCACCCCAGGCCACGCCGCTCATCCGAGCCGTCCCGCCATCAACGCCTGCGCCACCATTTTGTCAACAGGTTTTCCCCTGGTGTACAGGGCGGTCGGCGTGGGCGCAAAGCTCCATGAGCATTGTGCTTGTGGCCGCACCTCACGGGTTCTCCACAACACGACTCCATCGCTCTTACGAAGGTGACTGAGATATGTCTCATCCCTTCATTCAGGAGACCAAAGTCGGGGTCTCGTTGGCAACGTCGCAAACCGCCTCAAGCCCGCCCGCCACTCGTGCCTTCTGGCCTCAAAAGTGATATTGTAGAGACGATTGCCGGGGGACCTGAGTGCCGGCTAACGCCTCTCACGACACATCCGCAACCGTACGACTTCCAACCGAGTGAACCCGGCCTGCCTCTGCATCAAGACGCGCCGGGTGGGGGATCGCGCATCATGAAGGCCCTGTGCAATCGCGAGGGACTGCTCACCGCCTTTGGCATGGTCAGCATGGTCGTCCCGGCCCGCAGCCCGAAGCCGATTCTGCAAAACGTCAAGCTCGACGCCAGCCCCGACGGCTCCAGCCTGGTCGCCACCGATCTGGAGGTCGGCATCCGCTGCCGAGTTCTGGGCGTGAAGGTTGACCAGCCGGGCCTGGTTATCCTGCCCACCCAGCGCTTCGGTCAGATCCTCCGCAGCCTCAACGACGAGGAGATCGCGCTCGAAGTCGATGGCGACCACGTCTACGTCCGCGGCCTGCACGCCCAGTTCAAGCTGCCCACCGAGGACGCCACGCTCTTCCCCGAAGTCCCCGACTTCGGCGCCACGGCGTATCACGTCCTGTCCGCCGCCGACCTTCGCCGGGGCATCCGCCGCACGGTGTTCGCCACCGACGTCGAAAGCACCCGCTACGCCCTGGGCGGCGTCCTGTTCGAGATCAAGGACGACAAGCTCAACCTCGTCGGCACCGACGGCCGACGCCTCGCCCGCCAGATCATCGGCATCGACGTCGAAGGCAAGCCCAAACCCCCCGAGGGCCAGCCCGTCGTGCCGGTCAAGGCCCTAAAGCTCCTGGAACGCAACCTGCAAGACGAAGACCCGCCCGTGCATCTCGCCTTCCAGGGCAACAACGTGCTGATCCGGACCGAGGACGCCGTGATTTACACCCGCCTGGTCGAGGGCCGCTATCCCCGCTATCAGGACGTGTTCCCCGCGCAGGTCGAGGTCAAGATTCCGCTCGAAGCCGGGTCGTTGCTCCGCGCCACGGAGCAAGCCTCGATCGTCACCAGCGAGGAAAGCCGGGGCGTTGATTTCACGTTCGAGTCGGGCATGCTCAAGCTCGTGAGCCAGGCTCCGGACCAGGGCAGCTCCGACGTCGAGCTGCCGATCGCTTATGACGAGAACCCGGTCTCGATCACCTTCGACCCCCGCTACCTGGTCGACGCCCTCAAAACTCTCGACGAATCCGCCCCCGTCACCGCCGAACTCATCGACGCCCGCAACGCGGCGGTGTTCAAGACGGATGATGATTACACGTATGTGGTGATGCCGCTGTCGCGGGACCGTTGAGTCCAGGACCTCTCCGATGGAAGCCCGAAGCGCGAGCGCTGGGTTCTTCCAAACCCCCTCCCCCTTGTGGGGAGGGCCGGGGAGGAGGTTGATATGAACATTAGCAAACACAGTTTCAAAGACCCGGGCGGCAGGGCCTGAAGGCCGAAAGGCTGCCTGGCCCCGAGAGGTAAACCCACCGGGCCAGTCCCGAAGACGGTCCAGGCCCCGCCGCCGGGGGGCGAGAACCGAGACGCAAAGAATTTGCTGGGTTTCTGTCTTTGGAGTGGCCGGCCTCGGTGGAAAAGTAGAATGTCTCTACGAGCTTCCCTCCCCACGAGCTTCCCCTGACCCCTTTGATTTCCCCGTTAGGTGTCAAACACTATGAAGGTCTTTCACAATCAAGTCTTTGCCGGCACTGGGGTGGATCGCCACGGCGATGCGATCACCGAAGAGGAATTGCAGCTTCTCTTCGACCAAATCTCCGACCCGTACGTGATGTACTCGGAACATAATCCCGGTAATCGTCCGTTCTCGAAGTCATTCAACAAGCGACTTGAGCGTCTCGACACCGGCGAACTCGCGATTGTCTGTGACGTTGAAATCTACGACGAAGCTGAAATGCAGAAGTACGGCGGGTACAGCGTGTCGTTCACACGCCGCACGTACACCACGAACGAGAACCGTGAACCCGAACTACACATCAAATACAACCCGCGCCTATTCGATACGGATGGCATTTATCGACTTGTCGAGCTGTCCGAAGACCGGAAACAATTGAATGCGAGTGAGCTCTATCAAAAAGCCCTCGACATCCCCCTGATTGTCTTCATCGCATTTGTATCAGGTGCCGTCGTTGGTGGGTTCTTCAACGCGATGGGTGAGGATTTGTACGGTGCCGTCAAAAAGTACCTTACATCCGCGGGCAAGAAGATCCGCGAAGAACATGGTGAAGACCTTACGTGTCAGTTCACGTTTGTCGCTACTCAGCTTCCCAAACAGCCGCAAGTGCTTGTCTCGGTTTCAAGCGCACTGGTTGATCGTTTGGTCACCCTTAACATAAACGAAGAAATGATTCTCGGTGAGTTGGCCAAACACTCCGACCTTAGCGATGTCGCGCGAGCTTCAATAGTTCTGGTTGACGACGTTCCTAGTTGGCGCGTCGAATACGTAATGGATTCAAAGGACCAAGTTCCGGACACACGAGATAAAGGCACGTAACAAAAGAACAAAAGGCAGATTGTGAATATCCAGAAATGTACTGTATTGCTCATAAGCCCATGTCAGTGAGTTGACAGCCCGGGCTGCCCACCGCTCGGGCGGGTGGCTAGGGCAAAGTCTTCGTGCCCTGTCTTCGGGTCTTTGAAGAGGTTGAAGAGATCGAGAGGCTTGGGCACAGCGAGCCACGTCATCGTTCGGCCTCCCTCACCCGGGCATCGGTCGAAGACTCACTCCGCCCGTGCCACCCGCCGCCGCCCGGTGTGGGTGTTGCGGGGGCTGGACGTCGCCGTTACGCTCGGGGAGGCGGTGAGCCCGGCTCGGCGGCCGGAGAGAGCGTAACGGCGAGCGAAGGGTTTGGGACGAGCTGGGCGGCGGCCGTCTAACCACTCCGCCATGCGCCCGGGCGTCGTGCCCGGCCGCATCGCTCACGTCGGTGTTGAAGCGCCCACGCATGGTGGAGAGAGGGGTCTGCGGGTGCCCCCGGCGTGGCCGCTCAACACCTCGTTAGGCGTCAAACCTACGGTGACCTTTCTATGGTCTTTGACACCCAGATCATCTCGTATGCCATGAAAGGTAGCTGGTCCGGTTCAGTAGAAGGGGGAAGCATCATATCGATCGTGGCGAACGAATTCCTTGAAGTTCAAGGCGACCAACCGGCTCAGGCCAATTACTATGTGCCAAACCCATCGCGATTTAGGCACATCGCGATGGCTCCGGGCCGAGTCCTTGGGGGAAGCCTAGCCTCAACTAGTAAGCGGAGTCACCCGTTCCGTAGGCACTGGACCGACTCGATAATCATGGACTTCAAAAATCAGCATCCTACTTTGGTGGAATATGGCAATTTTGCAGTATCGCTTGTTATAAACGAGAAACACACCCCCGTTTATTCGGCTGCGGTCAATTTCCTGCCCAAGCCCCAGAAGAAGAAGTTGGTTGACCGATTCAAGTTTTTATTGGACCACGAGATTAGCTGCATCCCGATCCGGGAAGATGATGTGGTAACGGCTTTCGAATTGCTCGATTCGTTCAAGCAAAGCCACAATCTGAAATCTAATTTTCGCAACAGCTGGAATGACCTGCTAATCTTGGCTGCAACGGTTAACCGCGGCGAGATTCTTGATACAGAAGACAACGAGCTTTCGAGGTTTGTTGCGCAATATTTCGGGATTAACGTTGAAGAACATATGCCATTCGTGCGGCTCTCATTCTCTGGTGAGAGTCTCGGCAAAGATCGTTGCAAGTCCAGTTCAAAAGGCTATGTGAACAACGGCTGGGCAGTACGATTCAGGAACCTGGGCAATAGTGCTTATCGAGGTGGCTGACGCCTAGCCTTGCGCTGCAGCGGCGGGTGGCCACGGCAAAGCCTTAGTGCCCTGGTCTTCGACTATGCAAGGACAGTGAGGAGATCGAGAGGCTTTGACGCGGCGAGCCACGTCATCGGTCGGCTTCCCTCACCCGGGCACCGTTCGAAGACTCAATCTGCCCGGCCCACCCGCCCACTGACCCGCTTCCTACCCCCCCCACCTCTGAGCAAGCGAGAATGAGCGCCGGTTCCGCCGTCCAGTTCAGCGACCATCTCATTTTCGTCGACGAGAGCGGCGACCACGGGCTGGTCAAGCTCGACCCGAGTTACCCCGTCTTCGTTCTCGCCTTCTGTCTTGTCAGGAAGGACGATTACGTAAAGCAAATCGTACCCGATCTCCTGCAGCTCAAGCTGGATTACTGGGGTCACACCGAGGTGATCCTTCACGAGCACGAATTGCGCAAACCCAACAAGCAGTCCGCCTTCCTATTTGACGCCACCATCCGTGCCGCATTCTTTTCGCGATTGGACCAGATCATGACGGCGGCCCCGTTTACCCTGGTTGCCAGCGTCATCAAGAAGCCCGAGTACGCCGCGCAATATCACAATCCCGTCAATCCTTATGAGCTTGCCTTGGAGTTCGGCCTCGAACGACTGGCCTCGGAATTGGCGGACCGAGGCGACTCGTCTGCCGCGACCCACGTCATCGTGGAAACCCGAGGCAAGCGCGAGGATGAGCAGCTTGAACTCGCGTTTCGGCGCATCCGAGACGCTGGAAACTATCGAGGAGGAAAGCTCCCCTTTGAACTGATCATGATCCCCAAGTCATCGAATTCGACCGGCCTCCAATTCGCCGACCTGATGGCACGGCCGATCGGGCTTCACGTTATGCGGCCGACCCAACCCAACCGCGCTTACTCGATCCTCGAAACCAAGTTCCGACGTTCACCCAAGGGCAAGGTGGCTGGCTGGGGGCTGAAGGTCTTTCCCTGAAAAGCGAAAAGCCTCCGGCATTCGCCAGAGGCTTAGCGCCGACCGGAATTTTCCAGTCCACTTAGACCCAATTCTTCGCACACGAATCCCGCTGAGTCAATGGAACGTCGCTCCATTACATACGAATAGCAGGGTCCAATGGTTCATTTGCCAATGCGGTAGCTCACGAGTTGCCCCGCACTCTGCTTCACAAAATATAGTATACACAAATACACTTCGGTGTCAACTCGCTTCGCCGAGAGTCGGCGCGTGGCCCGGGCAGAGTGAGTCCTCGAACGGTGCCCGGGTGAGGGAGGCCGACCGATGACGTGACTCGATGTATCAACGTCTGGAAAGCTCACTGGTGGGCAAGCCACCAGCGCCCCCCGAAACAGATCAACCTGGAAGTCAGCAAAGCCGCCTGGCCCGTAGGGCAACGCCTTGAGCCGTCTTCCGCAAACCAATGCGGGAGAGAATCAGAGGTAGACAAGCCAGTTCGTCATCTCGTCAGGCTCCATCATCTCCCAGATCTGGGTCAGTCCCGCGATGATCGCACCGATGCTGAGCTTACGTTGGTGGCAGTAGGCAATACCCGTGTGGGGCACGCCCGCCGCATGGATGCGCAGGAAATCCTGGTCCTGGGTGAAGATGACGCGACCTTCCGCAAGCGCGTGATTCGCCTGTAGCTCATCGGTCGTGCTGATGAGTCCGACCTCGGGCGTCGTCGTCACGTCAATGCCGCACCGCCTCAGGCCGTCCGCGATCGCGGTCGGACAGTTCTCATCCAGATGGAAGCGGATTGTTCGCAACATCGGCCTTCCGTTGCCGTAGCCTGTCGGTCAGAGAATCCGGGTTCTCTGCCTGGACCTTGGCCCAATGTTCGTCGTCGGCGCGGATGTCCGCGTCGATGCTATCTCGGTTGTCGAAGTAATGCGCGAGGGCCGCATAGACGTCGGCGAGCGTCAGGCTCGGGTAAGCCGAGACGATCTCGTCCGGGCTCATCCCGCCCCGCTGGTGGTCGAGCACGATGTGCTTGACCGTGATACGGTGACCGGCGACCCGAGGCTTCCCCCCGCACGTGCCGGGCGTGCTCACAATGCGAGGCTCGGCACTCTTGCCTGCCTCGAATGCCGCGGATTGAACGGTTGCAGGGTCCATGTTTGAATGATACCGGATATCTCCCAAGCTGTCGCCTCCATGTGTTGCGTGTACCCGAAGGGAGCGGACGGGTGGCCGGGGTAAGGTCTTCGTGCCCTGGTCTTGGGGTCTGCGAGGACAGTAAAGAGATGGTGAGGCTTTCACACAGCGAGCCACGTCAACGGTCGGCCTCCCACCCCGGGCACCGTTCGAGGACTCACTCTGCCCGGGCTATGCGCCCGCATGGATGCGCAGAACCTCCGCGGTACGAGCCCGAAGCGTGAGCGCGGGGTTCTTCCTATCGTTGAACACGTCGCTGACGCTTCCGGCTCGTATCGAGTTGAGAACACGTCGCTGACGCTTCCGGCTCGTATCGAGGAGGCTCGTATCGAGGAGGTTTTCCAAGCCGCGGCCGATCGGGCGGGTGGCCAGGGCAAAGTCGTTGTGCCCTGGTCTTGGCGATGCCAGGACGGCGAAGAGATCAAGATACTTTGACACAGCGAGTCAAGTCATTGGTCGGCCTCCCTCACCCGGGCACCGTTCGAGGACTCACTCTGCCCGGGTCACCCGGCCGAACTCATCGACGCCCGCAACGCAGCGGTGTTCGACACGGACAATGATTATACTTATGTAGTAATGCCGCTATCGCAGGAACGGTAAGGCGAAATGCTCGCCAATGAACCCCTACGTGCTCCCCGCGACGGGGTCTGTCTGAACACCCTCCCCGCTTGTGGGGAGGGTGAGAGGTCCCATGCTTCTATTTGGCAGTCTTGGCAGTTTCGCCTGCGTAGTTCGGCGGTGGATTATCGCCGGTGGACTCGACCTTGACCTCCGAGGTTGTGGTCGTCGTCCCGCCTGGCGTCGAGATGGTTTCCGTCCTCCCGGTCTTGGACTCCTCGCCACAGCCCACCAGGCCGACGACTGGCAACAACAAGGCACCGAGAATCAAGGTCGATGACAGAATGCGTTTCATCAGCTTCCCTCCATAGTGGGTAGGATATCGATCGAATGCACCTTAGCTACTCGCAAGCAAAACTTGCGCCTGGCCGCATGAAACTTATCTCCGTGATCTCACGGAATCTCTTTTGTCAGTCGCGGGAGGGTGGCCAGGGCGAAGTCTTTGTGCCCTGGGCTTCTTCGGCTCTGCGAGGATAGTGAAGAGATCGAGAGGCTTTGACGCGGCGAGTCACGTCATGGGTCGGCTTCTCTCCCCGGGCACCGTTTGAAGACTCACTCTGCCCGGGCCACCCGCCTGCATGGATGCGCAGGAAATCTTGATCCTGGGTGACGATGGGGTGCGGTCATGGAATCCGGTCGGATGAGCGGAACCTGCTCGGTACGAGCCCGAAGCGTGGGCGCGGGGTTCTTCCTATCGAGTTGAACACGTCGCTGACGCTTCCGGCTCGTATCGAGTTGAACACGTCGCTGACGCTTCGGGCTCGTATCGAGTTGAACACGTCGCTGACGCTTCGGGCTCGTATCGAGGAGGCTCGTATCGAGGAGGTTTTCCAACCCGCGGCCGATCGGGCGGGTGGCCGGGGTAAAGTCGTTGTGCCCGGGTCTTGGGGTCTGCGACGAGAGTGAAGAGATCAAGATACGTGAACACAGCGAGTCAAGTCATCGGTCGGCCTCCCTCCTCACCCGGGCAGCGCTTGAGGACTCACGCTGCCCGGGCCACCGGGCCGGGTTTGCTCAGCGGAAGATCCGCTGGGCGAAGAGATAGAGGTTGTTCCGCCATTCGGTCGGATCGTGGGCATTGCCGTCGATGTGCCAGACGTGAGGAACGTTGTGCTCCTTGAGGTAGGCGTGAACGCCCTGACTGATGCCGATCAGGTTGTCCTTGTTGCCGCAGGCAATCCAGAGGAGCCTGAGTTTCTCGGCCGCGGCGGTGGGATCGGGGACGAGCTCCACGGGGGGCTTGGTGTTGGGCGCGGAGGAGAAGCCGCCGATCCACGCGAAGGTGTCGAGGTGGGCGAGTCCGAAGTTGAGCGCCTGGCCGCCGCCCATCGAGAGTCCGGCGAGCGCGCGGTGCTCGGGATCGGCCTGAACGGAGTAGCGTGACTCGATGGTGGGGATGACATCGTTGAGAAGGTCTTGCTCGAAGGCCGCGAACGCGGGCGCGGCGGCAAAGACGTTGCCCTCGGCCCGGTCGTTTTTCTGGGCGCGGCCGTTGGGCATGACCACGATCATGGGAGCGGCCTTGCCCTCGGCGATCAGGTTATCGAGGAGGAGATTGGGTTTGGCGAAGCGTTGCCACTCGGTCTCGTCGCCACCGATTCCGTGGAGCAGATAGAGAACGGGGTATTTCTGCTCCGGGGAGTAGCCGGGCGGGGTGTAGACCTGCATCTTGCGGGTGGTGCCGACGGACTGGGAATCGTATTCGATCATCTCCAGCTTGCCATGCGGCACGTCCTTCTGGGCGTCGATGCCCTCGGGCGGATCGGGGAAGGCCGGCACGTCGTCGGCGTTGAGCACGATGGGCTGCGGCTGGGGCCGACGAGGACGCGAGGCGGCAGGTGCAGAGGCGGGGGTCTGCGTGCTCACGAAGAGGAGAGGCGCGAATTCGTTCAAGCAGCGGCGCCAGGTCAGCCACTCGTGCGAGGTTCCGGGCGACTCGTAGTAGACGTGCTTGATGCCGGCGGAGTCGAGCGCCTCGTGGTAGTTTTTGATGCTCTCGTACATCCGCTGAGGCTCGGTGGTGCCGATGCCGAGCCAGAGGAGATTCATTTTCTTGTTGAACGCCTCGGGGTCGGCCATCACGCCGCCATGGGCGGTCTTGGAGTCGAAGGGGGCACCACCGAAGCCGCCGCCGCCGCCGCTGAAGCCGCCCAATGCGGAAAAGCGATCGAGATGCTTCAGGCCGATCAGAAACGTCTGCATACCGCCCATGGAGAGGCCGGCCATGGCGCGGTTTTCGCGATCGGGGAGGGTGCGGTAGGTGGAGTCGATCATCGGGATGAGGTCGTTGATCATCACGTCCTCGAAGGCGGCGAACATCTGGCTGAGGTCGGGACGAGGTGGGGGACTTTGCCCGGGCGCGGCCGGTCGAGGGGCACCGGGGAAGGGAGCCGTGTCGCCGGGGCGGCGTGCGTAGCCCTGCTCCATGACGACGAGCATGGGCCTTGCCTTCTTCTCGGCGATGAGGTTGTCCATGATGAAGCACATACGCCCTTGGTTGGGCCAGCCGGTTTCGTCCTCGCCGGCGCCGTGCTGGAGGTAGAGGACGGGATAGCGCGTGTCGCGATCGTCGTCGTAGCTGGGCGGGGTGTAGACGAAGATGCGGCGCCAGGCTTCTGTGGTCTTGGAGTAATACCAGCGTTCGCGGACCTCGCCGTGAGGGACGTCTCTGGGGTGATAGTAACTGACGCCCTTCTCGGCGATCTCGACGCCGCTGGTGTCCTTCCCGGTGCCATAGAAGGTGGTGCTGCCGGGGTCGTTGACCTCGGCACCGTCGATGAAGACCCGGTAGTAGTGGAAGCCGGGCACCTGCGGTTCCGTGGTCGCGGTCCAGAAGCCGTCCTCGCTTTTGGTCGCGGGATAGCGCTGGCTATCGAAGAAGGCGAAGACGACGTTCTTCGCGTCGGGCGCCTTGAAGCGGAAGGAAACGCGTCGATCGTCGTGAACGCGGGGATACTCGGCGCCTCGGATGTTGGTGGAGGCGGGGACGCCCTCCGGGGGCTCCGGCTGCTGTGACGGAAGCGTCGCGGCCAGAGCGAGGAACAGCAGGCGGCCGGACCACAAGACGTGCATGAGGAGATCTCCCGTGGTGAGTGCTTGGGCGAAGGTGCCGATGAGTCCGCGACCGAACGCCATACACTGGTATGTCCATGCATCCATACAGCTCAGGCTGTAGGCTCTCCCGCGCAGGTGGCTTGGATCAGAAATGCTCGGGATGGGCGGGGAGGAGCATTTGAGCGTCCGTTACGCCATGAGAAGCGGACCGGGGGGTGAACGCAAGAGTGAGCCCTCGCCATGGAAGGTCCTGCCTCCTTCGCAAACGGCGCGAGATGGGGCGAGGCTCTTTTCGGCGGCGAGTGCCGCGCATCGTCGGCCGACTTCCGATTCCACATGGTACAACGCCGGAAAACCGGGATTCAAATCGCCGAGCGATCCGACCGGGTAGCCAGGGTACAGTTCTCGTGCCGGGGTCTTCGGGTCGGCAAAAAGAGTGAAGCGATCAAGATACTTTGACACAGTGAGTCATGTCAACGGTCGGCCACGCTCACCCGGGCAGCGTTCGAAGACCCGCTCTGCCCGGACCAGCGGCCTGGGTTTCCTTCTGTCGTTGATTTCGGTGCGGCCTCCTTCGATTCAGGCGAGCCATTCCTTCAGCGTTTTCAGATCGGCTTGCAGGTGGGCGATCATTTGTTGGGGGTTGCCTAGGTCGTATTCGTGGTGCTGGCAGATGGGGCCGTGGTAGCTGGTGCGCTTGAGCCAATCGAAGAAGGAGCGGTTGACCATGCCTTCGCCAAGGGGGCACCAGTTATCTTTCCAGTCATTGTCGACCTTCTTCCAGTAGAAGTCCTTGACGATGACGGCGGTGAAGTACGGCTCGGCCAGGCGGGCCTCGATGGGCCAGGAAAGGCCGCCCTCGACGGTGGCATGGCCGATATCGAAGCAGAAACCGATGTGCTTGGGATCGAGATTTCGGATCAGGGAGTAGATGTCCCAGACCGGAGCGCCGACGTATTGCGCACCTGAGTGGTTCTGGAAGCCGGCCTGGAGGCCGAGGTCGCGGCAGGCGTCGGCGATGTCGTTGAGAGCGGGAGCGATTTCGTTCAGGCGGTCGATGGGTGGACGATCTTGGGGGTACTGGAAAAACCCGAGGCGCAGGCGTGGAATTTTGAGCTTGGCGAGTGTCTGGAGGACGGAAACGGCGTGGGGAGTCTGGAGCGAGGTAATGTCGGTGGCGACGAGATGGATGTCCAGATTGCGCCGGCGAAGGGCTTCGGCGAACCTGGGCAGATCGTCGGCCACGCGCTCCGGCTCAACCTGTCCCCCTGAACGTACGGGGCATTCGATGCCGTCCCAGCCAACGGTTGCGGCCAGATCGGCCGTCCGCTCGGGATCGTGATTTTGAAACGGCTTTGTGAAGCCGATGAGGGGGAAGCGCGGCGATTCCTCCTGATTCGCCCACTGGGACGGTGACCGGCGAAGGCCGGGGACTCCTGCCGCAACGACCGCCTGCATGAGGAAATCCCGTCGCTTCTGAGGCGAATTGGTCGGTGCGTTCATGTTGTCGTCTTTGCCACAAGGGACGTTGTTCGAGGCTGTTCGGGCGGGTCGCCGGGGTAAAGTCGTCGCGCCCGGGTCTTGGGGTCTGCGACGAGAGTGAAGAGATCAAGATACGTGAGCACAGCGAGTCAAGTCATCGGTCGGCCTCCCTCACCCGGGCAGCGTTCGAAGGCACGCTCTGCTCAGACCAACGGGCGGCGTGGACGACAGGTGTTCGATCGCGATACTCCGAAGGTCCTCAGTCGCTTTGCGTTACAAACCGAGTAAATCCCATTTCTCCAAGTATTCCTCCTTCAGGTCGAGGAATTTTCGCACCGGACTGTCCGCATGAGGCTGGCCGTGCTTCCCGGGTGTGCTCAGCCATTTTTGATGATCTTCTTTAGCGCATTGGGCGACCGTCTCGCTGGGCACGATGTGAAACGCCGGTCGATGCTCCAGACCACCCAGCGCGACGAGAACATAGAAATGGTCCGAGGCGTGAAACGCCTCACACGTCTCGTTCAGAACCCAAGCCTTCTTGCCATTCTGGTTCGTCTTGCACTGAATCGTGAGTGTCCGGGACGCCTCGGCATTCGTGACCAGGATGTCGATGCCCCGGGTGTTGCGGAGTGAGATCGACGCGATGTATCCCCGTCGCGACAGCTCCGCGGCGACGAAATACTCGCCCGCAACCCCGGCGAGTAGCGATGGTATGTGGAGCGTTCCAGGCTTGCTTGACGACTTCGCCATAAGTTCATCCGCCTGTGCCGGATTTCCCGGACCTCATCAATCACCGGGTCAGGTTGTTCCCGTGTCATCGCGGCCTCCGGGCCGACAGTTCCAGGTGACGAGGAAGACGCACTTATCATACGCCGCCAGGTCAGTCGGTGGAGGGCATCGGTCGATGTCGAATGTACGCTTCCACGATCTCGGCGACGGCCCACTCGCGTCACGCTTCCAATCCCGGAATCGATAGCGGCACCGACGAATCCACGATAAGCCCTTGTTAGGCCAAGACGTTAAGGTTGACCTCCGCTCCGCCCCGCGCGACAATGACTGTAGAGCAACCCCCTCGGCCCCTCTCGCCTCGCTCAAGGCGTAACGACACGCCTCCCTCCCACGCCGGAGGTCGCCCCCCATGGTCTTTCGCAAGCACATCCAGCTTCAGACGAGCGGCCACGGCGACATGCACGACCTCTCCGAGATCATGCTCCGCATCGTCGAGCAATCCCGCGTCGATTGCGGCGTCGCCCATGTGTTTGTCCTCGGCAGCACCGGCGCGGTCGGCACCATCGAGTTCGAGCCTGGCCTCCAGCGCGACCTCCCCGCCATGCTCGACCGCGTCGTCCCACCCGGCCGCGGTTACCAACACGAGCAAACCTGGCACGACGGCAACGCCCACTCCCATATCCAGGCCACACTGCTCGGCGCCAGCCTCGGCGTCCCCGTCGAAAACGGCCGGCTGATACTCGGTACGTATCAACAAGTCATTTTCCTCGAATGCGACACACGACCCCGCGAACGCACCCTCGTCATCACCGTCGTCGGCGAAACCTGACCACAAGCCGGGCCACTTTGCTCCCGGGATTCCTCTCGGTCTCATCTCCTCGGGCCGTTGGCGCTCACCGGAAGCCGCCCCATGATGCTCTCGTAACTCCCACCCCGATTCACGGCCAGGATGTCGTGCCCCACCGGCGCGCTCTCCGTCTCAGGATCGAATCGCTCCAGTTGCATTCGCACAAGGCACCGAGGAATCGACAAAAACTCGTAATCCAGTTCCCGCAATATTCGAATCGACGGCTCGTCGCGATACTTCCCCGCGAACCGCTCATCCAATTCAAACAAGAGAGCTTCCGGCCGCACCCGCTCAAGCGCGTCCCGACCCCCTTTCAAAACCTCCGCCTCAAAGCCCTCGACATCGAGCTTCAGCAGCCGAATCGACTCAATCCCCTCCTCCTCGATCACGCGTGATAGGGGACGCACCGGCACCGTCGCCATCACGCTCGTCGCCCCACCACGTCGCCGCACCAGCGATGCCGTCCCCGTGTTATACCGGGGCACACACAGCTCCAAGGTCGCTTCCTCCGACCCCAACGCAATCGGATGCAACCGCACGTTTTTCAGTCGATTGCGCTCAATCGTTTCGCGCAATCCCTCGTGAAGCGCGGGATTCGGCTCAAACGAATGCACACAACCCGATGGGCCAACCAGCGCCGCCAGCCGCAACGTCACCATTCCAATGTTCGTGCCAATATCCAGCACCGTGTCGCCCGGGCGAACCAGACGCCCGCAGAGCCACGTGATCTTGCGGTCGAGATCCCCTGCGTAAAACGCCGCGCGGCCCGCGTAGTCGCCCAGCAACGCCGATACCTCGCCACCGGGCACCTTCGCCCAAACCTGCTCCGTGCTCGAACCCGCCAGCCACTGCACCCAATGCTGGTTCGCCACGGTTCCACATCCGCTATAGAGCGGATAACACCGCATCAGGCTCGCAACCAATCGCTGGCGTAACGTCGGCGTTCCCATCGCAAAGTCCCTCACGCAAGTTTCCCGAAGCATCACACGCCGTCATTCGTGGGGCAAGTCGCAGCCAGTCGCTTCCATGAGAGATCTCACGACGACCCCACACCTCCGATGAGCTTCATCCCGAGCCGCCAACCTTGACACTCGCGATATATCGCCATAGCATTGCGATACACAACCAACGTATCGCGAGTGATACGACAGTTTTCGAGATTTCCACACAGGATCGCAAGGCAAAATGCATCGTCATCAAGGAATGCGCGGAGGCGGCGGCGGACGTG
>JBGSYY010000339.1:0-2697 GCA_041750675.1 Isosphaeraceae bacterium
GCCGAGATGGTTCGCGACGCCTTGCTCAGCGTCGCCGGCACACTCGACCAGCGCTTCGAGGGACCTGGCTATTTCGACCATCTGCCCACCAAGGCCACCGGCACGGCCGCGATCCTGTATGTTCCCGTCGATCCGGCGACCCCGGGCCTCAATCGACGCACACTGTATCGCGCCTGGCCCCGGGGCGGCCGCAGCACCCTGCTCGACGGCCTCGATTGCCCCGATCCTTCCACCTCCGCCCCGCGTCGCGCAGTCACGATCACACCGCTCCAGGCACTCTCCCTCTGGAACGGCGCACTCAGCCTCCACCTCGCCGATCGATTCGCCGAGCGGCTCGTCCACGAAGCCGGTCCCGATCCCGAACGTCAGGTCGATCTCGCCTTCCAGTTGGCGTTTGGCCGTGACCCTTCCGACGACGAGCGCTCCCATTCCGCCGATGTCGTCCGCCGTTTTGGCGCGTCGACGCTCACGCGTGTCCTGTTCAATTCCAGCGAGTTCCTCTCTCTCCCCTGACTCTTGCCCAAGGAGGATCACCCTCGCCATGCACCGCCGCGACTTCTTCTCCTGGGCACGAAACGGCCTTGGCTCTGTCGCCGCCACCTCGCTCCTCCTCCGCGACACCCAGGCCCGGCCCATTGCCGTCGGTACGCCTACGAACGCCCAACTTCCTCATTACAAGCCCAAGGCGACCCGCGTCATCCACATCTGCCTCTGCGGCGCGATGAGCCACCTCGACACGTTCGATCCCAAGCCGGGGTTGATCGAGTCGCATGGCAAGGCACTTCAGTCGACCGAGAAGCCCGACGTGTTCTTCGGTCAGGTCGGCCGACTCCGCAGACCCGACTGGGATTTCCACCCTCGCGGTCAGAGCGGCCTCGAGGTTTCCGAGCTCTTCCCCCACATCGCTCAGGTTGCCGACGAGCTGACCGTCATTCGCTCCATGGTCGCCGAAACCTCAAACCACACTCCTGCGACCTTCCAGGAAAACAGCGGATTTCGCCTGAACGGCTTCCCCGCGATGGGGGCCTGGCTCAGTTACGGACTCGGCACCGAGGCCGAAAATCTCCCTTCATTCGTCGTCATCCCCGATGCCCGTGAGTTGCCCCCCGGTGGCACCATCAATTGGAGTAACGGCTTCCTCCCCGCGCGTCATCAAGGCGTGATGATGCGGCCCAAGGGCGAGCCGATCGACGATCTCTTTCCTGCCCACGAAATTCCCGCCGACGCCGAGGCCGCCGCGCGCCACCTTCTCGACGAGCTGAACCGCCGCCATCTCGACCAACATCAGGCCGACGATGCTCTCGCCGCCCGCCTCCGCAGCTACGAGCTAGCCGCCGAGCTGCAAGTCTCCGTCCCCGAGGTTGCTGGCCTTGCCGCCGAGTCGACCGAGACGCGAGCGCTCTACGGTATCGACAGACCCGAAACCCGCGACTTCGCCCACTCGTGCCTGCTTGCTCGCCGACTCATCGAGCGCGGCGTCCGCTTCGTCCAGATCTTCTCCGGCGGAACCTTCGGCAGCCCTCGCCGAAACTGGGACGGCCACGAGGACATGCGCGCCAACCACGGACAGGAAGCCCTGCGTATCGATCAGCCCGTCGCCGCCTTGCTCCGCGACCTCCGCCGCCGCGGCTTGCTGGACGACACGCTCGTCCTCTTCACCACCGAGTTCGGCCGCACTCCGTTCACCCAATCCGCCGCCGACGTGGTGGGCGCCGGCCGAGATCACAATCAATATGGTTTCTCTGTCTGGCTCGCCGGTGCCGGTCTGCGTCACGGAATCAGCTACGGCGCCACCGACGAGATCGGCTGGAAGGCCGTCGAGAACCCCGTCACCTGGCCCGACTTTCACGCCACCGTCCTCCATCTACTCGGTATCGACCACGAACGTCTCACCTTTTACCACAACGGCATCCAGCGCCGGCTGACCAACGTCCACGGTCATGTCATCAAGCCCATCCTGGCTTAGGCGCTACCCACAGGTTTCCCCAACGCATGCTCACATTCCTTCCCGTCCTCTTTGTGCTCATGACTGTTGCCGAACCCGAGCCCTTCTCGTTTCACCACGAGAACGTGCTGGGCACCTCGCTTGAGATCCGGATCAACGCCCGCGATGTATCCACCGCCCGGGCCGCCGAGGCCCGCGTTCTGGCCGAGATCTATCGCCTCGCCCGCATCTTCAGCAACCACGATCCCGACAGCGAGTTCCGCCGCTGGCAAGCCGCGCCGCTCGGCAAACCAATTCCGGTCAGCCCCGAATTGGTCGAGCTTCTCGCCCGCGCCGAAGCCTGGACCGCCCGCAGTCGCGGCGCTTTCGACCCCCGCGCTCACGTGCTTTCGACCCTGTGGACCGAGGCCGCCCAACAAGGTCGTCCACCGACCGACTCCGAAATCGCAGCCGCCCTTGACCAATTCGCGACACCCGCCTATCGGCTCGACAGGGAGAACCACACAGCGACACGCCTCTCCACCTGCCTCCTGACACTCGACGCCATCGCCAAGGGTGCTATCGTCGAACGTGCCTGCGCCGTCGGCCTTCAGCCCGCGCTCGGCGTCGACGGCCTGCTTCTCAACCTGGGTGGCGATCTCCGAGTCTGCGGTGATCTTGAGGCGACGCTGGGCATCGCGCCGCCGTGGTCCGACACCGAAACCACACGTCCACTCGTGAACCTCCGCGTCCGCGATCGCGCCGTCGCCACC
>JBGSYY010000340.1:0-4105 GCA_041750675.1 Isosphaeraceae bacterium
CCGTCATGCTGATGCTGCCCGCCGACCATGTGGTCCGACCCACCGAGACGTTCCGCCGCACCGTGGAGGCCGCGCAAGCCCTGGTCCGTGACGACCCGACCGCCTTCGTCACTCTCGGCGTGCCGCCCACTCGTCCCGAAACCGGCTACGGCTACATCGAACAGGGCGATCCGCTTGGCGAGCGACTGGGATTCAACGTCCACCGCGTCCGCCAGTTCCGCGAGAAGCCGGATCGGGCCACCGCCGAGGCGTTCCTCGCCGAAGGGCGATTCGTTTGGAATTCCGGTGTGTTCGTCTGGACCGCCAGGGCCATTCTCAACGCCCTGGAAACCTACAAACCCGGTCTCGCCAAGGGCCTCAGACAAATCGCCGAAGCGGCCGGAACGCCCAGCGAACACCAGGTGCTGGAGCAGGTTTACCCCGGGCTTGAACGCGCGCCGATCGACAAGGCCGTCATGGAGAAATATCCCAACGTCCTCGTGATCGATGTCACCTACGATTGGAGCGACGTGGGCGACTGGCGCAGCCTCGCCGATCTTATGCCCAGGGATGCCGCCGGTAACGCCGTCGAAGGCGTCGCTCGCCTGATCGATACGCGCGGAAGCATCGTGATCGCCGACGACGCGTCGCTCGTAACCGTGCTCGGCCTCGACGACGTGGTCATCGTACAATCGGGCGGCGCGACGCTCGTCGCGCGTAAGGACAAACTCGACCAACTCAAGGCCCTCGTCGAGGGGCTGGGCACTAGCGGACTAGGTGAATACCTCTGAGAGCCGCCGATCATGGGCCGCATTCTGGGCATCGATTTCGGCCTGCGTCGCGTCGGCGCTGCGCTGAGCGACGTGGAACGTCGCATGGCATCACCGCTCGAAGTCTTTGAGCGCCGCGATCCCCACGCCGAGGCCCGTCATTACCGCGAACTCGTCGCCGAGGAGCGCATCGATCGCATCGTGGTCGGCCTGCCCGTTCACGGCCACGGCGGCGAAAGCGCCATCTCAACCCAGGCGCGAGCCTGGGGCGCCTGGCTGGCAACCACGTGCGGCGTCCCTGTCATCTTCTTCGACGAACGATTCACCAGCCGCGAAGCCGATGAACGGATGCGCGAAGCCGGAATCAAAGCCAGCGCCCGCAAGGGTCGCATCGACATGGTCGCCGCCCAGATCCTGCTCCAGGATTATCTCGACGCCGGTTGCCCGGACGTCGAAACCCCATCACAACCGCTGGACGATCCTCGATGAGCCGGACGCTGATTGTCGGCTGCGGCTATCTGGGCACCCGTATCGCGGAGCATTTGCTCCAGCATAACCATCGCGTGATCGGAACAACGCGCTCCCCCGAGCAAGCCGCAAAACTTGAACGCCTCGGCGTCGCATCAAGGTTGCTCGACATTTCCGACATACACATGGCGGTGAATCTCCCCATTGTCGAGCAAGTGGTCTTATGCGTCGGATATGATCGTCGCAGCGGTCTTACCCGGCGCGACGTGGGTGTGACGGCTCTCAGCCGAATCCTCAAGCGGCTCTTGAAAACCCAATTGCGTCAGGTGGTCTACACCGGCTCGATTTCGGTCTACGGCCAAACGAACGGAGAATGGGTCGACGAGTCCTCGCCAACGGAGCCAGCCACCGAGCCGGGCCGCGTTCAGGTCGAGGCCGAGGCGGCACTCACTCACCTTTTCCCCAAGCTACTGATCCTCCGCCTCGCTGGAATCTACGGCCCGTCGCGGATCATACATCGCGAAGCACTCATGCGCGGCGATCCGTTGCCCGGCGATCCCATGCGTTGGCTCAACTTGATCCACGTCGACGACGCCGCACGGGCCGTATCCACGGCGCTCCAGACGGAACATCCGCCAACGGGCGTCATCAATGTCTGCGACGATCGGCCCGTCACTCGCGCCGAGTATGCCAGTCAAGCCGCCCGCGTGCTGGGTTGCGGCGAGCCGCGATGGTCCGATGACGAACCATCGAAGGAAGCCAACCGTCGCGTCCGCAACGCCCGGCTCAAAGCCTCGCTTCTGCCCGAACTGGAATATCCCACAATCACCGAGGGCCTGCCGCAGGCGGCCGGCGCGGGCCGCCCGTAAACCATCCCCATCGAGTCGATCAATCGGCGGGAGCTGGCTCGATATAGCACGACAGCGAGCCTTTCGATCGACGCAACCGGGGGTCCGGACCGTAGGCCAGCACCTGATCTCGCTTCAGCTCCGCCTTCTCTTTGTGCGTTGTGAGCACCACGCAACGGCCCGTGTTGTGAATCCGCCAGGTGAGAACCTCGGCCGTCGTCAGATCGTGGTAGAAGATCTTGCACAACAGCTCGATCACGTACTCGAACGTATGGTCCTCGTCATTCATGATGATGACGTGGTACGGTGGGAGCTTACGGGTTTTCGTCCGCTCCTCGGGCAGGGTCTTGGTCGCGGTCCCGGCGGCGTGAACAACGGTGGCTTCCGTCGTCTCGTCCTGTTCGTCCGTCATGGCCATGACTCGTCTCGTGTTGAGTCGCTTGCTGGCCGTGCGCCGACGCAAGCTAGTCGGTTCGTGCGCCAAACCCTAGAATATCTCAGGCCCCGCGATACCGTGTCGAGGGTTCTTTTTTCGAATTTTTGGAATCCGGAGCTTCTGACCCTCATGGCCGGTACCTCCCCGGGCCTCGCCTTACGCCAGCTTGAACAGGCCCAGGCCGCCATGCGCAAGGCTCGCCAGCTCGTCCAGAATGCCCGCGAAGGCGGTCGTGAACCCGACCGCGTCATCCCCATGGCCTGGGAATGCCTGCAGGCAACCCATAAGTTGCTGGCCTCCATCCCGCTCGAAGCAGCCGATGAAAAAGTGATGCTCCGCCAGGTGCATGTCCAGCGCTACGCCACAGCGCTCCTGGTTCGACTCAGGCGTTTGGTCAGAGAGGAGCCGGCCTCGGGCGACGATCTCGACGATGCCTTCGACGATGAGTGACTCTGGCCCCGCCGATTCTCGCGGCTTCCGCCCTCGACCCAACCGCCGGCCCTCTGGACCACAACGCGGCGATCGCCGCGTTGCCACCGATCGTCCTCTGGAACTCGATCCGGAGGCGATCGCGACGGTAGCCGTACGGACGTCGGGGTTACCCCCGTTCGTCTTCCGCAAAATGATCGACGCACCCACTCAGGGCCGCCCCCCCTCCCGCGGCGAGGTTGTGCGTTTGGTGGACAGTCCCGGCCAGGTGCTCGGCTACGGCCTCTGGAATCCACGGTCGCTCATCGCCGTACGTACCTTGGTTCGGGGTGACCAGCCTCCCTCACGTCCATTCTGGGAAGCGAAGCTGGATGAAGCGCTCGCCTTGCGCACAAACCTGCTCGGCCTCCAGTCCACCGGCGACGCCTACCGCTTGGTCCACGCCGAGGCCGACGGCCTCAGTGGCCTGATCGTCGATCGGCTCGGCGAATCGCTTTCCATCGAATGCTTCAGCCTGGGAATGTACCAGCGGCTCGATCCGCTCATCGACATCCTCCGCGAGCGTACCGGCCTGCCTCACTACCGGGTGCGCGTCGATGAACGCGTCCAGCTTCAGGAGGACTTCCAGGCCGAGGCTCTCGCCAGCGAGGGCCTACCCGCCTCGGTAACAATCCGCGAGCACGACATTCGCTACCGCGTCCGCTTCGAAGGCTCGCACAAAACCGGTTTCTTCTGTGATCAACGCGACAACCGACATCGCCTCGCCACCTTCACCGCCGGCCGATCCGTCCTCGACGTCTGCTGCTACACAGGCGGCTTTGGCCTCAACGCGCTCATCCGCGGCAAAGCCAGGGAGGTGACGGGCGTCGACCTCGACGAGAAGGCGATCGCCCAGGCCCGCGACAACGCCAACCTCAACCAGGTTCGCCCTAGCTTGGTCCACGCCGACGCCTTCGGCTACCTCCGCCAGATGGACGTGAACCGAAAATCCTTCGGCGTCGTCGTTCTCGATCCTCCCAAGCTGGTGACAAATCGCGACGAGATCGGGCTCGCCAAAAAAAAGTACTACGACCTGAACGCCCTCGCCTTGCGCCTGGTCGAGCCGGGCGGAGTGATGCTGACCTGCTCCTGCTCCGGCATGCTTCCGCTCGACGAGTTCCGCGCGATCGTACGAG
>JBGSYY010000341.1:0-18893 GCA_041750675.1 Isosphaeraceae bacterium
CCGCTGCTGCGCCGGCGGCCGCGCCACCCGCAGCCGTTCCCAGACCCACGCCGACCGGGTGTGCGCCCGGCTGACCCGTGATCGGATCCTCATTGCGATCTTCGCCGGTATTTCGCTCGTCGTTTCGATTGGTCGCCATCGATGTCGCTCCCTGTAAGTTTGCGTCTCGAAAAGAAAATCGACATAGCTCAGTGAGCAATGCACCACTTAACGTGATGCAAATGGCGGACCAAGAACGCCGCCGAGTCACGGTGCGGAATGCCCAGGGTTTGACAAAAGTCCGATGCACGCCCTCGATTTATGGCATCCTCGGGTTATAATCCCGAGGACGAGAGAGGGTGGGAGACTGGCGTCGCTCCGGCGTGCGTTGCGTGCCTGGGGACGATGTGCGGTCGACCCGCGTGGTCGCGAGAAGAAGGAGCGGTCGAGAGATGACGACGCTGGAATCGCAGGCAGGCGGAAAATTGCTCGAATTTGAGCAATACATCGACTACCAGCTCGACCGCACGCGATCCAGGATCCGCACGACCGACGTGGTCACCTCGGCGGTGATCCTGTTCGCCGTCGCTCTTGGTGTGCTTTTTCTCGAAGTCCTGCTCGACCACCTGTTCGGTCTGCCGCCCTGGCTGCGGGCCACGGTGCTGGTGATCGGCGGCGGCGCGGCGCTTGGTTATGCCTACTGGGGGATTATTCGCCCTCTCCTGCGGCGAGTAAATCACTACTACGCGGCCAGAACGATCGAGATCACCGATCCCAAATTCAAGAATAGCCTGATCACCTATCTGGATCTTCGTCGTCGCAAGCAGGAAGTGCCCAGGTCGATCATGGCGGCGCTGGAGAACAAGGCCGTCCAGGACCTATCGGTTGTCGAGGCCGATCATGTCGTCGACCAGACGCTGCTCACCAAGGGCGTGTACGCCCTCGCCGGGGTGATTGTGGCGATCTGCCTGTATTCGCTACTGACACCCAAGAGCATCATGGACTCCGCCGGCCGCGCCTTTCTGGCCGACGTCGCACGCCCCACCGACACCCGGCTCGTCAACATCCGACCCGGCGACGACCCCGAAAAATCCACCATCATCTCTGGCGAAAACGTCCCGTTCGCCGTCGAGGTCCAGGGCAAGCGGCCCGAGGCGGTCTCGCTCCACTACAGCATCGACGGCGGCAAGACCTTCTCGACCACCGAAATGGCCCGCGGCAAGAGCGACTTCGAACCTTGGCAGGCCACCCTCCGCGACGTGCAAACGCGGGCAGGGGCTGACGCGGTCCTCTATCAGATCAAGGGCGGCGACGCCGAGTCCAAGACGTTTCGACTCAACGTCCGTGCCATGCCGATGGTCGTCTCGGTCAACCATGATTTGACCTTCCCCGGTTACATTCAGCGCGAGCGGAAGACGTCGGGACTGCCACCGGTCCTGTCGGGCCTCGAAGGCGGTGACATCGAGGCGATTCAAGGAACGCGTGTAACCCTTCACGCCGAAACCAACATCGAGGCCGGAGCCGGCCGTCTCGAGTTCGGCGACGTGGACGCACCTGGCGAGAAACGCTCCGTGCCGATGACGGTCGATTCCGACAATCCCTATCGGCTGGTCGGCGAGTTTACGGTGGACGTCGACGGAACCTACGTCATCAAGTTTGAGACGACTGACGGGAAGCGTAATCCTCGCCCGGTCGTCCATCAGATCAAGGCCCTACCTGATCGTCCGCCAACCGCGCAATTCCTGCGGCCCGAACCCGTGGTCCAGGTTCCCAATAACGGTAAGCTCGCACTGCGAATCAAGGCCACCGACGATCATGGCATCAAGGACGCCGTGCTCCACGTCCACCAGGACAAGGAAATCCTCCAGGCGGCCAAGGATTACCAGGAGCAAAAGGAGCCCTCGCTCCAACTACTCGAGGACGACGTCATCGACCTGCAAGCCCTGCGCGTTCGGCCGGGGACGAAAGTCGAATACTGGCTGACCGTACGCGATATCCGAGAGCCACAATCCAACCGCGTCGAAACCGTCCGCCAGGTGATCGAGGTGGTCGATCCCCTGCCACCTGAAGAGGCACAGAAGCAGCGAGAAGACCAGGAGCAGGCTCGCCAGCAGCCCGAGCCGAATCCTGATCAGGCTCAGCAGCAGGGGGAAAACGCGCCCCAGGAAAACACCGAAGGCCAGGAGGGCGAGCAAAACCCCGATCAGGCCGACGGCACCCCCTCGGAGGGAGCGGAAGCCGGACAAGGTCAAAACCAGGATGCCCAGGACGCCCCCCGCGATGGTCAGCCCTCGTCCGAGAGCGGCGAGCAGGCCGGTCAAGGACAAGCCGCGGGAGCCGACCAGAATCAAGACCAACCGCTCAATCAGCAAGACCAGGAAACTCTGAAGCGGCTTGAGGAAGCATTGCGTAAGGGCGGGCAAGACCGGCCCAACGAGGGCCGCAGGGGCGGCGAACAGGCCCAGGATCAACCTCAGGGCCAGAAAAATCAGGGCGAGCAAGCCGGACAACAGTCTCAAGGGGGTGGTGAGGGTCAACAAAACACGACCCAGCAAGCCCAGCGTGAGAGCGGTTCACCCGATCAGAACCGCAAACCCAACCCCAACCAGCAGCAACCTCCCCGCCAGGCCGGTCAGCCGGGCCAGAACGGGTCGTCGGGTAGCGATGACGTCCAGCGCTCCGAGCCCAAAGGCGAGAAGGCTCAACCCGAAGGCGGGCAGGCCGACAGCCCGAACGGCACGGATCAGGCGGGCCAGCCCGAGGCCGGCAAGCCCAAGCCTTCCGAGACTCGCAAGCCTGGCGAGAAAAACGGCCAGAAACCCCTGGAAGCGGGTCAGGCGGGAGACAATGCCCAGGCCGCCAGCGAGTCGGGCGCGAACCAGGGTGATTCATCCGGCAAGCCGGAGGGCGGGAAGCAGGAGAAGCCCAAGAGTGGAAGAAAGCCCAGCGAGGGGTTGAAGAACGGTTCGCAGGAAAGCGGTGCCTCAGGCGAGCAAGCCAAACCCGGTGAGGAATCCGAGAAGGCGACGGGCGAAGCCTCAGAGGAACAATCCGGCAAACCCGGTACGGACAAACCCGCTGCGGACAAGATGCAAAAAGGCGGCGAACAGGGCGATTCCTCACTAAAGGGCGGCGAACAGGCGGATAATTCTCAAGCCAATTCCGGCGAATCGGCCCAGGGCAAACCAGGCGAGCGCGGTAAGCCGGAGACCGGTAAGCCGGACGGCAGCCAGGCCGATCCGTCAGGGCGAGGCGAATCGGCGCAGGGTTCTCCCGATCCGAAGAACCCGGAAAAGCGCCAAATCAGCAAGCCCGAAACCGGCAAGCCATCGACCGATGCTTCCAAACCCGGAGAGAACGCCCAGGGCAATCCCGGATCCGATCAGGAATCTGGCCAGGCGGGGCAAAGTGGACAGGCCGGCAAGCCAGAATCCAGCAAGCCGGGCGAAGCGGGCAAGCCGAATCAATCCGCCCAGCAACCCGACGAGAACACCGAGGCCGGAAAGCCCGACGACCGCCCGGCCAACGACGGCGTGAAGGACGGCGAGGCCGGAAAGCCCGGGCAGGCTCAACAGGAACAAACCCAGTCGGGTGAAACTGGTAAGCCTGGCCAGAACGACTCCAGCAAACCCGCTGAGTCCGGCAAGCCCGGTGAAGCCAACGACGCGCAGGGTAAGCCGAACCAGGCTCAAGGTGACAAAGCGGGCCAACCCAACGAACGCGAGCAATCCCAGCCCGGAGAAGCCGGAAAACCCGGCCAAACGGCTAAGCCCGAGGCGGACGATGCCGGAAAGCCGGGCCAAATGGATAAGTCGAAGGCTGGTGAAGCCGGAAAGCCCGGGGAGCGCGGGGAATCCGACCAGCCTCAGCCGAGCGAGTCTGGCAAGCCCGGTCAGGAGGATCAGCCCAAATCAGGCGAAGGCGATCTGCCCAGGCCTGATCAGAAGGGCGAATCGAGCGAGTCCGCCAAGACTGGGAAGCCCGAACAGGGACAGAAGGGAGAAGCGGGACAAGAGGGTTCCTCCGACAAGCCCGATCAGGCCCAGGACCGCCAGGGCGGACAAAAAGCCGGCGGGGGCGAACAGGCTCAGAAGTCGCAGGACAAGCCCGCCAACAAGCAGGCGAGCGGCGAACCTTCGCGCAAGAGTCAGAACGATTCCAACGCAGCCGATCAGGCCAAGCCGGAAGAAATGCGCAAGGGTGACGCCGGTCAGAAAGGCCAGGACTCCCAGGAAAAGCAAGGCGAACAGGGACAGCAAGAAGAACAGGGCCAGGGCAAGCAAGGCCAGCAGGGCCAGCAAGGTCAGAAGGGCCAGGGTGAGAAAGGCCAGCAGGGCAAAGGTGAGAAAGGCCAGCAGGGCAAAGGCGAGAAAGGCCAGCAGGGCCAAGGCGAGAAAGGTCAGCAAGGCCAGGGAGAGAAAGGCCAGCAAGGCAAGGGTGAGCAAGTTCAGAAAGGCCAACAAGGACAGCAGGGTCAGGGAGAGCAAGGCCAGCAGAGCCAAGGCGAGCAAGGCCAGCAAGGTAAGGGTGAGCAAGGTCAGAAAGGCCAACAAGGACAGCAGGGTCAGGGAGAGCAAGGCCAGCAAGGTAAGGGTGAGCAGGGCCAGCAAGGCAAAGGTCAGCAAGGAGAAGCCGGAGAGGACCGAGAGGGAGGCGAGAAGGGCCAGGGCGAGCAAGGCCAACAGGGCCAGGGCGAGAAAGGTCAGCAAGGCCAGGGCGAGAAAGGCCAACAGGGCCAGGGCGAGAAAGGTCAGCAAGGCCAGCAGGGCCAGGGCGAGAAAGGCCAGCAGGGTCAGGGCGAGCAAGGCCAGCAGGATCAGGGCGAGCAGGGCCAGGGCGAGCAAGGCCAGCAGGGTCAGGGTGAGCAGGGCCAGGGCGAGCAAGGTCAACAGGGTCAGCAAGGCCAACAAGGCCAAGAGGGAGCCAAGGGCGGCTCTGAGGGTTCAGGCGGAAAAGAGCCTGGCAAGCCCTCGGATCGCGCTGGTAGTGCCGACGATTCCACCGGGGGAGGCGGTGATCGAGTGGGCGGGTCCGCCCAACCCCTCACCGAGCGGCAGGACAAGGATCCCGCCCCCGAGCGAGCCCAGCCGCCCTCGAATCCCGGCGAATCGCTCGCCCCTGAGAGCGCTCAGCCGCAATCCGGCTTGGTCCTGCGGCAGATTCAGGACCTGCTCAAGGAGGGCGGCGACACGTCGCGGCTGGAAGACGCCACCGGCATGTCACGCGACCAGTTGGAGCAGTTCGTCAAGAAGTTCGAGAAGCCTGAGCGCGAAGCTCCAGGCGAAGGTCGCGAGCTATCAGGCGAAGTGGGCGAAGATCGCGTCGTCGATCCCATCAAGGGTGTCGGCGAGCGTATCAATACGCCACTCGTCAGCGGTCGCGGCCAGCGCGGTCCCGGCTCGGCGGCCAACGATGCCTTCCGTGACCAAACCCAGGGCTCTCGCAGCGAGGCCCCGGCCTCGATCCGCTCACGCTACGAGGCCTACCAAAGCAGCATCTCACGCTCTCGCGGATCGGCCCCGGCCCGTCCACCGGCCCCGGCAACCAAGCCCGCCCCGTGACGTCGGCCCGAGGCGCGACCATACTACTTGGTAACGCCCTTCCTCTTTCACGTGCGCCTAGCCGACCGACCAGAAACACATGCCGACTCGACTGCTCTCCGTGCCCAGGCGGTACCTGGCTTCGTTTGATCTTCGCGATCTTCCCCATCATTTCACCGATGTCCTGATCATCGGCGGCGGTGTCGCCGGCCTTCGCGCGGCCCTCGGCATTCCCGATCGCTACCGAGTTCTGGTCGCCACCAAGGATCAAATCAACGAAAGCAACAGCGCCTACGCCCAGGGTGGCATCGCCGGAGTCGTCGATCCTGAAGACCGCTTCGACGACCACATCGCCGATACCATCGCCGCGGGCAAAGGGCTTTGTGATCCCAAGGTCGTCTCAACCGTCGTCCGCGAGGCTCCCGATCGGATCGCCGAGCTGCAAACTTGGGGAACCCACTTCGACGAGGTGAACGGTCAAATCGCTCTGGGTCGAGAGGGCGGTCATTCCCACGCGCGTATCGTTCACGCCCTGGGCGACGCCACCGGCCGTGAGATGATGCGAGCGATCATTGAGCGGGTGCGGTCTAAGAGCAATATCCGCATCTGGCAAAATAGTTTTACCGTCGATCTGCTCACTCATGAGGGCAGGACACGCGGCGCCTTAGTCTGGGACAAGCGCCGCGGGCCCTCGCTTGTCTGGTCCGCGGCGACCCTGATGGCAACCGGTGGCGCGGGTCAGCTCTACCGCGAAAGCACCAACCCCGAAATCGCCACCGGCGACGGCCACGCGATTGCCTTTCGCGCCGGGGCCGAACTTCGCGACATGGAATTCATGCAGTTCCACCCGACCGTGCTCTACATCGCGGGGTCGTCTCGACACCTGTTGACCGAAGCCCTGCGCGGTGAGGGCGCGTTCCTTCGTGATCGCAACGGCCGCCGCTTCATGCCCGACTTCCATCCGCAGGCCGAGCTCGCCCCGCGTGACGACGTGTCACGCGCCATCGTCGCCGTCATGGATCAGACCCAGCATCCCTGCGTTTATCTCGATCTTTCCCACCTCGATTCCGACAAGATTCGCACGCGTTTCCCCGGAATCGCCGCCCTGCTCCGCGGCTTCGACCTCGATCTGGCACTCGACCCAATCCCGGTTCGTCCAGGCGCGCATTACTTCATGGGTGGCGTGACCGTTGATGAACACGGCCGAACCAGCGTTACGGATCTCTGGAGCGCCGGTGAGATGACTTCAAGCGGCCTCCATGGCGCAAACCGACTGGCCTCGAACAGCCTCCTGGAGGGACTTGTCTACGGCGCTCGTGCGGCCGAGGATATGGTTCGCCGGCTCGACGACGAAGGGCCGGTCACTCTCGAAGTTCCCCAAATCGAATCCCAGGTGCCACGCGACGTCAATCGACGCCCGCTCGATCTGAAAGACATCCACAACGCACTGCGCTCGCTGATGTGGCGGCGAGTCGGGATCACGCGGAACGCCGAAGGACTGGCGGAGGCCGCGCGTCAGGTCGATTACTGGTGCGGCTACGTTTTGCCCCACCTCTTCGACGAACCCGAGGGATGGGTCCTGCAAAACATGCTGACGGTCGCGCGATTGATGATCGCCGGCGCGACGGAACGCACGGAATCACGCGGCGTCCATACGCGTTCCGACTTTGTTGAAACGGTTCCCGCCTGGGCGAGGCATATCGCCTTTGAGGTGACCCCGCTCGACTCGTGCCTAGAGCCTCAAAACAAGGTGTAAATGAACGGCGCGAGCGCCGTGTTCGATAGCGCGATCAAGACGCCGGTCAAGCCCAGCACAATCACCAGCGGCCAGAGCCACCATTTCTTGTTGTGGCGGAGAAACTGCACGAACTCGACGTGCAGGGGCAGGTCGTCGCCCTCGGCGGCGGCCTTCTCAAACTCGCTCGGGCCTTGTGTCTCGGGCATTGGATTCGTCTCTCTCTCTCCTGCGGACTCGACTCGCGAACTGCACCCGCCGCGATCAATACTGACGAAAGTAACGTCGCGGGTCCTCGGGAGTTGGCTTGGACTCCCAGTAGGAATCTCGCGGTGGGTCGCTCCGTTTGAGCGCCAGCGGATCGCGCCCCGTCGCCCGCAGGGCGAGGCCCAACGGCGTGAGTACTCCATAATACATCCCGACCATCACCACCTGCGAGACAAGCCAGCCGATCGGAAACGCCAACATCAGCCATCCGACAAAAATCGGCTTGAGTAACCGAGGCGCAAGCAATCCCAGTACGCCGAGCACCAAGCCAAGGAGACCAAGCCCGATCGACCCCGGCGATGGCCCCTGGCTGACGATCCGCCAAACGGACAACCCACCCAGGATCAACACACCGAGCAGGCCAAATTGGCGAAGTGTGGACGACGTGGGATTACGTGGAATATCAACCCAACGCATCGGATCATAAGCCCTTCTGTTCGGCCCAACGTTCTTGGAATAACCCCATTGTGCTTCCCCAGTTAAAGGAAAGTCGAGCGGCTGAACTCGCACGCCGACGTATTCAACTTGCGAGCGGCCCCGTAGCCATTGGTGCTTCACTCACCCGAGATCATCATTCAGAATCCATCGCCCTCAGGCCGTGCTGTTCGATGACGAGCGAGGGTTGAGGATTGACTGAATCATGAGATCGTAGTCATTCGTTCCACAAGCCTCGTCAATCCAGGTCAAACCGCGCCAGATGCTCGCGTTGCGCCACCTCGTCCAGCTCCGCCTCGCCCTCCTGTTTCTGAATCACCCGGCGACCCAGGGCGAGTGCATCCATACCCGTCGCCTGGAAGCAGCGAATTGCGTCCATGGGCGTACAAACGATCGGCTCGCCCCGCACATTGAAGCTTGTGTTGATCAACACGGGGAATCCCGTGCGTTGGTGAAACGCCGATAATAGCGCGTGATAAAGCGGAAATCGCTCGGAATCGACCGTCTGCAATCGCGCGCTGTAATCGACATGCGTGACGGCCGGAATCGTCGACCGGACGATGTTGACTCGGCGGAGCAAATCCGGGTCGTCAGCCATCCGCCGCA
This sequence comes from Isosphaeraceae bacterium, assembly GCA_041750675.1. GTDB lineage: Bacteria > Planctomycetota > Planctomycetia > Isosphaerales > Isosphaeraceae > BPJS01. Next base: position 8,563 of record JBGSYY010000341.1, read on the forward strand.
GGTCCGACTCCGATGGCTCCACGCGATGCTCGGCCAAAACCGGCGCCGTCAGCAGCATGTAAGGGCTTTCGTGGGCCGGAGCGATCCCGAACCACGCCGCGGCCTCCTCACGCAACACGCTCGGAGCGAATGGCCGAAAGCTCTCACGATATTTGATTTTCAGGTTCATCCGCGACTGCATCTCGGGACGACGCGGATCACCCAGAATGCTCCGCGCTCCCAGCGCACGCGGGCCGAATTCCATCCGTCCCTGAAACCAACCGACCACCTTGCCCTCATCCAGCAGGTCGGCAACATGATTAACTAATTCTACATCGCTCTCGTGCGTCGTCGCGACCAGCCCCGCCGTTGCCAGCGCGGCGTCGATCGACGCCCCATCGAAGCCCGGCCCCAGCAGGCTTCCCTGCTGAGAGTCGCGGCCTTCCTCGATCGTCCGTTCGCGTTCCAGAAGCTGATGCCAGACAAAGAGCGCCGCGCCCAACGCTCCACCGGCGTCGCCGGCCGCGGGCTGAATCCAGATGTCGTCGAATGATCCCTCGCGAAGCAGCCGCCCATTCGCCACGCAATTCAAGGCGACTCCACCCGCCAGCACCAGCTTCGATTCGCCGGTCCGCTCGTGAATGTGCCGACCCAGGCGGAGCATCGCCTCCTCGGTCACGGCCTGGATGCTCGCGGCCAGGTCCATGTGCCGCGCCTCGATCCGCGACTCCGGCCGGCGTGCCGGCGATCCGAACAGCCGGTCAAACTTCGGCCCGGTCATCGTCAGCCCCTGGCAGTATCGGAAATACTCCATATCCAGGCGAAAACTGCCATCGGGCCGCAGATCAATCAACTTTTCCAGGATCACATCTCGATAGACCGGCTGCCCATAGGGCGCCAGACCCATCAACTTGTACTCACCGCTATTCACCTTGAATCCGCAATAATAGGTGAAGGCCGAATACAGCAGCCCCAGCGAGTGCGGGAACCGAATCTCATCGATCAGCCGGATCCGATTCCCCGCGCCGACACCGAAGGTCGTGGTGCTCCACTCGCCCACGCCGTCAAGGGTCAAAATCGCCGCTCGCTCGAACGGCGAGGGAAAAAACGCACTCGCCGCGTGACTTTCATGGTGGTCGGGAAAGACCAGCCGAGCTCTCTTCGGCTTCCCAAGATTCTTGCGAATTATTCGCCTGAGATGCAGCTTTTCTCTCAACCAAAGCGGCATCGCCATCCGGAAGCTGCGAAATCCCGCAGGGGCATACGCAAGATAGGTCTCCAGCAACCGCTCGAACTTCGTAAACGGCTTGTCATAAAAGGCGACATAATCAAGCGACTCCGCCGCCACTCCCGCCTCCTCCAAACAGTAGGCGACGGCATTCGCCGGAAACCCCGAGTCATGCTTCTTGCGCGTGAATCGCTCCTCCTGGGCGGCGGCCACGATTCGACCATCGACCACCAGCGCAGCCGCACTGTCGTGATAAAACGCCGAAATTCCCAGGATGGCGGTCATGCGTGGAGAGCGATCCGACGAGTCATTGGAAGGTTTTCAGCACAAACCAGGCTCATCCTATCCCTCAAGCTGTTCGCCGGACAACCCGACGAGCGACACCAGCCCTTTCTCCGACCCGCTGCTTCACCTGCCGGTTGAACCTCGCGAACCTTGGTTCCATAATGGGAATTCTGTGAGCCACAAGAACGTGAGAGTGAGAGCGAGACTCCAGACGCAACGGCTAGCTCCCGCCGATCTCAGGCCCCCGCTTGCCCCGCCCTCTGCCCTTGTCATCGTTCCGCCCCACCTGCCTTTCCTTTGAGACGGGGTCTTCAACGCATGCCCGCGACGCCCGGCCGACGTGTCGGATTGTGGATGATTGGTGCTTATGGCGGAGTCGCCACGACCATCGCGGTCGGCCTCACCAGCATCGCTCGCGGTCTTCGCGAGCGTACCGCGCTCGTCAGCGAGCTGCCCCTCTTTCAGAGCCTGGGTTGCCCGGAACCGTCCGATTTCATCATCGGCGGCCATGAGGTCCGATCGGGTTCCTTCGAGGCCTCCGCCGAGGAATTCCGCAAGTCCTCCGGCGTCTTCGATGCCGATCTCATGAACGCCTGTCGAGAGACTCTCGCCGCCGCGACCAAGCGTGTCCGACCGGGAACCGTCCGTGGCGCTGGTGCCGCGATCGAACACATGGCCGACTGGGCTTCGACTGAGACGGACCGAACCACAATGGCCGTCATCGATCGCCTGGCCGACGACATCGACGCCTTCGCCAAGACCGAGCACCTCGATCACGTCATCGTCCTCAACGTCTCCAGCACCGAGCCACCCTTTCGCGGCGACTCATCCGCCCTGGCCGACTGGGAAACCCTCGCGAAGACGCTATCGGGCAGTGACAGCTTGCTCCTTCCGCCCAGCACCCTCTACGCGCTGGCCGCGTTTCGCGGCGGCCACACGTACATCAACTTCACGCCCAGCCTGGGCTGCTCGTTCCCGGCCGCGCATCAACGTGCCGAGGCCCAAGGCTCGCTCCACGCCGGCAAGGACGGCAAGACGGGCGAGACCCTGATGAAAACCGTGCTCGCACCCATGTTCGCAAACCGAAACCTGGCCGTCATGAGCTGGGTCGGTCACAACATCTTCGGCAACCGCGACGCCGTCATTCTCGACGATCCCGAAAACAAGGCCGCCAAGGTTGGCTCCAAGGATCAGGTCGTCCACCAGATTCTGGGCTACAAGCCCTCCACGCTGGTTACGATCGAGTACATCCCCGACATGGGCGACTGGAAAACCGCCTGGGACCACATCCACTTCCGTGGTTTCCTGGGCACGCCCATGACCCTTCAGTTCATCTGGCAAGGCTGCGACAGCCTGCTCGCCGCCCCCCTGGCAATCGACCTTGCACGCCTCGCCGACGTCGAAAAACAGCGCGGCGGCAAGGGCCTCATGCGGCCCCTCTCGGCTTTCTTCAAAAGCCCCGAAGGCGTTGAGGAAAACGACTTCTTCCGCCAGACAACGATGCTCGAAGACTGGGCACGCTCCCACTCCGCCTGAACATCGCAATCCCCCTCCAGGCCGATCAAAAACCGGACTCGCCCCCATGCAGCTCGCATTCAGCACCAACGCCTACATGAAGTTTCCGTTTCACGAGGCCGCCCGACGTATCGCCGAAATCGGCTACGCCGGCCTCGAACTGATGGCCGACGTGCCCCACGCCTGGCCCGCGGGCCTGCTTCCTGAGACCAAGCGATCGATCGCAGCGGCCATGACCAGCGAGAAACTGCAATTCTCCAATGTCAACGCCTTCATGATGAACGCCATCGCCGATCATCGTCAGCCCTACTGGTATCCTTCGTTCATCGAGCCCGACGATGGCTACCGACGCGTGCGCATCGACCACACACGCCGGGCACTCACGCTCTGCGCCGAGCTGGGCGCGCCGCACATCACCACCGAGCCGGGCGGCCCCATCGCACCGGGACAAACCCGGGCGGAGGCGATGAATCTCTTCGTCGAAGTCCTCAAACCGCTCGCCGAACATGCCGAGCAGTGCGGCGTCGGCCTGCTCGTCGAGCCTGAGCCGGGCCTCCTGATCGAGACGACCGAGGAATATCTGGAGGTCGCCGATCGCGTCGGCTCTCCAGCCATTGGCCTCAATTTCGACGTCGGCCACGCGTATTGCATGAGTGAAGATATCCCCGCGCAAATTCGCAAGCTCGCCGGTCAGATTCGCCACTTCCACGTCGAGGATATCGCCGCTACGCGCGTCCACCACCACCTTGTGCCGGGCATGGGCGCGATCGACTTCGCCGAAGTCTTCGACGCCATCCGCGCCATCGGCTACGACGGCTGGGTGACCGTCGAGCTTTATCCGTTCATTGACGACCCCGACGCCGCCGCGCGCGAGGCCTTTCGCCGCCTCGAACCGCTGGTACACCCCAACGCCCAGAGTGCCGTTGCCCGATGAGCCTCAAGCCGTACCTCCGGCTGATCCGTCTGCCCAACCTGTTCACCGCCGCCGCCGACAGTCTCGCCGGCTGGCTGCTCGCCGGCGGCGCGCTCACCGAACCAGCCCATTATTTCCCCTTGATGCTCGCCTCGATGTCGATCTACGCCGGCGGCATCGCGCTTAACGACGTTTGCGACGTCGAGCTGGATCGCATCGAACGCCCTGAACGTCCGCTGCCCATGGGTGAGATCCGCGTGACGACCGCTCACCGGTTGTCGCTCACGCTTATGGCCATCGGCCCGATGCTCGCCTGGCTCGGTGGCGGTACTCCCGCCCTGGCCGTCGGCTTGCTGCTTGCGGCCGCTGTCTTGATCTACGACCTCGCCCTTCGCCGCACCTGGGCCGGGCCGCTCTCCATGGGGGCCTGTCGTGCCCTGAACCTGCTGCTCGGAATGGCGTTCGCCTGGAAAACGCTCGAATTTCCCCACATGCTCGTGGTCGCCGCCTATGGCCTCTTCGTCGTCGGCTTGACCTGGATCAGCCGTGCCGAGACCGAAACCGGTCGAACCAAGCCGATCATCGCTGGCTTGCTCATCGAGAACATCGCGTTGCTCGCCCTCGCGGCGGCGTCTTTGCTCCGCCCCACCAGCGCATCCGACCCACGCCCTCAGATCCCCGCCGAGGGCCTGCTCATCCTGGCGATCGTCGCGCTCGCCGTGAACCTGGCCGGCGGCCGTGCCGTCCAGCAGCCCCAACCGTCGACCATCATGAAGGCCGTGAAAACCGGCGTGCTAGCCCTCGTCTGGATCAATACCGCCCTGGTGGCCGCCTGGCTCGGACTCTTGCCGTCTCTCGCCGTCGCGGCTCTCGGCCCTCCGGCGATCTGGCTGGTTCGGCGAATCGCATCGACATGAGGTTGCTCACGCCTCCATAGGTACCGGCCCATGCTGCTCGGCTACAACACCAACGGAATGGCCCATCACCGGCTGGTCGATGCCATCCACCTGCTCGCCGACGTCGGTTACAAAAGCGTCGCGATCACACTCGACGCCGGCGCTCTCGACCCCTACGACGACAAACCCACCCTCACACGTCAGATCAAGGCCGTCCGCCGCGCTCTCGACGATCGCGGCCTCGCCCGCGTCGTCGAAACGGGTGCTCGCTTCTTGCTCAATCCCCACAAGAAGCACGACCCAACCCTCATGGACCCCGACCCCTACAATCGCCGCCTCGACTTTCTGTGGCGGTCGCTCCGTATCGCTAAGGCACTCGATTCAAAGGTCGTCTCCCTCTGGTCCGGCGCGGCGCCCGACCCGGACGTAGGCGAGCAAATCCTGTTCGACCGACTCATCAAAGGCCTGAAGTACGTTCTCAACTGGGCCGAGGCCCGTGAGCTGGTCATCGGCTTCGAGCCGGAGCCAGGCATGTTCATCGATACCATGGCACGGTTCGCAGAGCTCGATGACCGCCTCGGCCATCCCGCCCTTCAACTCACGCTTGATGTCGGACATTTGCACTGTCTGGAGGATGAGCCGGTTGCAAACCACATCGAGCGCTGGGGACCTCGGATTGTGAACGTCCACATCGAGGACATGGTTCGCGGCGTTCATGAACATTTGCCGTTCGGGACGGGCACCATGGACTTCCCCCCCATCCTGGCCGCGCTCAACCGCGTCGGCTACGGCGGCGGCCTTCATGTCGAGCTCAGCCGCCACAGCGCCGAGGCGGCATCCGCGGTCATTCGTGCCCGCGATTTCCTGACGGAAATTTGGCCGGTGTCCGACAAGTCGTGAGTCACAAAAGCAACAGTGCCCTCGTTTCTCCTCCGACGTGAGACATGGATACACACAACAGCGGTGGGGGCCGAATGATAAGAGATCGCCGCAGCCCTGCCGGGTTTTTGTGCAGCCAAAGCAGGTTCTCAGGCAACACGTCGAACTCTTGATTCGTTCACATTAGCGCTGCGACACAACGAACCAGGATTAATCCCATGCCCTCATGCGGGTTAAGACACGACTTCAGGTGAAAAGACGTGTTCGGCACAGCGAGTGCATTATTAGTATGTTGACTATTGACGGCGGGCCAGGGAGACTATTTACTATTGAGCTTAACCGAATCTTTGCAATACCAAGGTGAACTCAAACAAGGTCTTGCAATTTTGAGGTATGGTGATCGAAGCCATCCCCAAGAAAACCGGTGTGAGTCTCCAAGCACCGGGGCTTCGATCGGCTCCCCTTCCCTTCGCAATTTGCTGGTCCGTACGTAGCCACGGCCCGGCGATACCGATCGTTCGATCATTTCTTCTCCAACAAATTCGCTATCGCATCTCGTACAAGACGCATAGGAATGGCTACGATCCGTCGCGTAAGCGGATCAGTCGATCCGAGAGATGCCTCCGCGCAGTCAATCGCATGATCGGATTTTCATGGCTGGAAACGGCCGATCTGCGGAATGAGTGACTCCGGAACGAATTCACATCCAAGATTTCGCGATCGAAAGGGAGCATCAGGTGGTTTCGATGAATCGATCATGGGGCGTTCGTGCGGGTGCCCTGGTATTCGGCGCCGCGATGTTGGTCGGCATGCCGGCCTGCTCGGATAACGTAGAAGGCAACCCGAGTCGAGCGTCGATCTCGGCTCCGCGGAGCACGACGAGTAGCATCCCGGGCCAGAAGCCCGAGGGTGGTGCTGCCGAGGCAGGTCCGGCGGGTCGTCCTGTCGCCCCTGAATGAAGCCAATCGCCCTGGCGTGATTCGCCAGTGCGTGTTTGGGTGTTTCGGTCTTTTCTTCCATTTTTGCTCTCGGAGGAGTTCCTAGATGGTGACGCTCTCATCCCGAGGCCGCGCTCGCGGCTTCACTCTGATCGAGTTGCTGGTGGTCATCGCGATCATCGGTGTCTTGATCTCGCTGCTTCTGCCCGCGGTACAATCCGCTCGTGAAGCCGCTCGTCGTGCCCAGTGCACGAATAACCTCAAGCAACTCGGTTTGGCCGCGGCCAACTACGAGTCGGCCAACGGGACCTTCCCGTACCAGTTCGCCTGGCAGAATTTCGGCAACGGTGGCGGCTCCGGAAATCATCATGGACCGCTCGTCGCGTTGCTGCCGTTCATCGAGCAGCAGGCTCTGTTCAATGCCTACAACTCGTCACTGCCCTGCTTCCGAGCCATGAATGAGACGCTTGACGGCACCGGCATCAGCGCCATTTGGTGCCCCAGCGACGGCTCGTTGAGCACCGCTGAGTTCGTCTACCCGACCGGCATTTACGACTCCGATCCTCACCGGATGCGTTACACCAACTACAAGGGCAGCATCGGCTCGTTGACCTTCAACTCGACGACCGGCGGTGCCGGCGACAATGGTGCCAAGCTCGTCTCGCTCAATCAGCAAAACGGCCTCTTCGCCGCGACCGGTTATGGTGCGTGGCTCGAATCCATCCTGCCGAACCGAAAGGGCGTTCACCGCTCCTCGGTGAAGATTTCCGAAATCGTCGACGGCACGAGCAACTCGGTCTCGTTCTCGGAGCACGCCCACGGCTTGCTCGCAAAGGACGACTTCGGTCCGGGTGCGGTTCCTCCCGGCTCGTTCTACGACTGGGGCTGGTGGACCTCGGGTAACTACGGTGATTCGGTTTACACCGCGTTCTATCCGCCCAACCCGCAGCGCAAGGCCAGCAACATCTCGGCCAACGATCAGGCCGGATCATTCATCAACGCCGCCTCGAGCTTCCATCCGGGCGGCATCAATGTCGCCATGGCTGACGGCTCCGTTCGCTTCGTCAAGGACTCCATCGAATCGTGGCCCTTCGATCCCGCGACCGGCCTGCCCCAGGGTGTCTCGCTGCCCAGCGGAACGACCCCCTGGGTCTACGCTCCGGGTACTCGGGTTGGCGTTTGGCAGAAAATTCACACCATCAACGGCGGTGAGACGGTGAGCGCGGACACCTTCCAGTGATCCATACGTCTTGCTGACCTGATTGCCAAAGATCGTGCGAGAATCCTCGGGGTCGTGTGCTGTCACTTGTGGCGGCATGCGACCCCGAATTCGTTTGCGGGAGAAACGGTTTACCCAGCAGTCCGACCAAGATTCGGGGAAACCCCCTCTCCTAGCGCATCCCAGGTACCGACCGCGGGCCGATCGCAGGGTGCCCCCCGAAACGAGTCATCCCCGCGAAGGCGGGGATCCAGGACGCACAGCCTCGCCCCTCACCCCATCCCGCGAACAAATCCTGGGACCGCTCTAATTCAGGAACCGCGCAGGACGACTTCGGGCCGCACGGTAGTTGCTCGTTGCGAAACTCAAGCCCGCACGCTCCGGCCAGGCATGAGTCTGTCTCGCTCGAGGGGGGGATGAGGCGATAGCCGCACCCGCGCACAGGATGACTGACGTGTGGGTGACTTTCGGACTCCAGGCCACAGCACGCTTCAGACTAACGGTAAGTCAGCTCATCACGGGCGGGACGAACCGGGGGCAGCCCGAGAAAAAGTGAATCGGGTTCTCGTAGACCACCCGACGAATCTCGGCCTCGCCATGCCCACGCGATTTCAATTCAAAGATCAGCTCAGGCACCGCCAACGGGTCGCTATGGCCCCAATCGCCCGCCGAGTTCACCATGATCCGCTCGGTGCCGTACTTCTCAATCATGTCCGCCGCCCGAACGGGCGTGCATTTGGTCGTGGGATAGAGCGTCATCCCCACCCAGTGCCCAGCGTCGAGCGCCGCGCGGATCGTATGCTCCTCGACATGGTCGATACAAACTCTCGCCGGATCGATCCGTCGATCGGAGGCCACCATATCCAGGATCATCCTCGTACCGGCATACTTGTCCGCAAGGTGCGGCGTATGAACCAGCACCAGCTCACCCGTCCGCGCGGCAAGATCGAGATGTTCCAGAAAGATCGTCGATTCATTCCGCGTGTTCTTGTTCAAGCCGATCTCGCCGATCCCAAGCACGCTGGCCCGGTCGAGAAACTCCGGAATCATGGCGATCACCTGACGCGAAAGCTCGACATTCTCCGCCTCCTTGGCGTTGATGCAGAGCCAGCAGTGATGCCGGATGCCGTAAAGCGCTGCACGCCGCGACTCATATTCCGTGAGCTGCCGAAAGTAATCACGAAACCCCTCCGGCCCCGAGCGATCAAAGCCCGCCCAGAACGCAGGCTCGCTCACCATCGCGCAGCCGGCCAGCGCCATTCGCTTGTAGTCGTCGGTCGTCCGCGAAACCATGTGAATATGCGGATCGATGTAACGCACGGCATGGCTCCTGGGAAAGGGGTGTTCTCAACGGCCCGACTGCACCGGCAACTCGAATCGTTTCGACCAGTGCGGATCATACTCAAGCGAAAACAGCCGCTGAATCGTCTCGGCTCGATCCGATTCCGGGACCAAAAGCGCCTCCAATCCCGATCGGATCTGGGCCAATCGCTGGTCCGGCGTCTGATGAGACGGCAGAGACGCGCGGTCAATCCGGTCCAGCGCCGCCGCCAGATCTAGCATCCGCGCGCGTATCTCCAGAAAGTCACGGTCCAGAACCTGCGGAACCGTACGTCGCGTGGGCATGGGATTCGCCTCCCTCTCTCAGTGCAATCCAGACGACAACGTTCTCTAGTTGGATTGTCTCAGGCCAGGCCCAACGTTGGCAATTCCTTGCCCCGATCACTCAGATCGTCGAACAGCCGAAACCAGCGTGGAAATACTCTGTCCTACCGATTTCTCCAGTTATGCCGAATGCGCGGATTGCGCTGTCTGGACCAAAGAATCGCTTCTTCCGGCGACTTGGTGGCGACTGATGGATTTGATAGCATCAATATATTGTGTTATCGGAGGGCCGGCGGCGTTTCGTCGGCATGGCGTGCAGGAGGCACGATCGACACCTTCCTCGGAGAGTCCGCCGATGAGACCGGTATCGTCCTGCCTGGCCGGGGCAATGTTTCTGGGCCTGATGCTCTCGGTGGGCACGGCGCGAGGCGACTGCTGCGATCCGCCGATCGTCTCCACCTCGTATCGGCCCACGTCCTTTGCAACGACAACCCTTGTTCCGACCGCCTTCGTAACCCCAACGGTCATCGAACCGACGGTCTACGTCGACACCCCGCTGGTGTATCAGCCCACAAGCTTCGTCGTCGAAAGCACTCAGCGCCAAAGCCTGCTCAGCCGCATCTTCAACGGTAACCAGCCCACAACCACTCGAACCGTTTACGACTATCAGCCAACCTCCTTCGTCGAAGTGCTCCCAACCACTTACACGACCACCTCATACGTGCCCACGGCGACCTATATCCCGACATCGACCTATGTGCCGACGTCGCGGATCGTCGAAGGTCCCGTCGTCACTCTCGATCCATGTGCGGTGGTAACCTCCGCCACGGTCCGCGCCCAGCCCCAGAGCGTCACACCCGCCGCACCGAGCGGA
>JBGSYY010000342.1:0-18239 GCA_041750675.1 Isosphaeraceae bacterium
ATTGGCCCAGCGGGCGAAGAGGCCGCGGCGGGTACGCTCCTGGGCGTGGGCGGAGGTGGTGGCGAACAGGAGAAAGGCGAGTCCAACGGCGGCCATCCGGGTCGTCGCGTTCATATCAGAAAATCTCCACGTCGTGTGGGAGGGTTCGGGTGCGAAGCGGCCCCATGCCCGCGCTGAGCGACCGGAGGGACGGACGATCGGGATCGTCCGTTGGGTCTTGCCGATCGTTCCCGCATTGCGTCGGGAGACGGTTCGGCTGGCTCGGCGTGGCTCCCTGGCCCGACAAGTTCATCCGTGGAGGAGATGGGCGGGGTTGGGTCGAGAGAGACGGGTTGATGTGGCCCGCGTGCGATTCGACCCGACCCGACCAGAGCGAAAGGTGCTGCCGACGGTGATTGCCGTCGGCGAGCGGGTTCCAAAGCAAGCCGCGCGCCAGAGTGGGTGTGAAGACGAAAAGTGCTAGAGAATTCTCAATACCAGGGTGGGCGACGCGGGTTGTGCGGATTGTAAGGGGCGAGAGCCTGGGAAAGGTTTGTCGACCTTACAACGGAGCCGGAACGACTTGGGAAGAAAAGTAAAGACTTACAAGCATGTCAATCGTGACAGGTGGCTAAAGAGGGCTGTCTACGCGGCGTTTTTGGGTCATTGATTGAGCGATCGCCCGGGTGCGGATGCGCGGATTCTCGCGGTTGGGCGGATCGGTTAGGATCGAGGGATTGGAGCCTTACTGCCGGTGGTTGCTCATCGTGGCGAGGCGGGTTCCGTTTCGTCGGTTTCACGTTTTCGAGAGAGAATGTCATGTCCAGGGATCTCGCCGCGCGGCATGAGCTGATCAGCGACCTGTTCTCCGTTCCGACGACGCCGGGGGACTGGGAGCGGTTTCGGCTGAGTGACGACCAGGTGGCGTTTTATCACGAGCACGGCTATTTGTCCGGCATCCGCATTCTCGATGAGCGGCAGGTGGAGGCGTTGCGAGGTGAGCTGGCGGAGTGGTTTCAACCGGAACATGACGGGCGTGAGCTTTGGTACGAATATCACACCAATGAGAGCACTGACCCCAGCCGTGTTTTGTTTCACGCACTGGGAGCATGGCGCATCAAGCCTGGCTTTCATGATCTTTTGTGGAATCCGGCGTTCACGATGCCGGCAAGCCAGTTGCTTGGGGGCGCGGTGCGGTTCTGGCACGATCAGTTGTTTTGCAAGCCCGCGAAGCACGGGGGCGTCGTGGCGTGGCACCAGGATTATTCGTACTGGACGCGGACCAAGCCGATGCAGCACCTGACCTGCTGGATCGGCCTGGACGATAGCACGCGCGACAACGGGTGTCTGCAATACATCGACGGCAGCCACCGCTGGGATCTTTTGCCGATCACCGGCCTGGCGGGCGACATGGAAGCGATTCAAGAAGTGCTGACGCCGGCGCAGTGGGAGCGGTTTCAGCACCCTGTGGCCATTGAGCTGAAGGCTGGCGAGGCATCATTCCATCATCCGTTGATGGTTCATGGGTCGTACGCCAACAACACCGATCGGCCCAGGCGGGCGACGGTGATCAACGTCTTCAAGGATGGGACACGATCGGACACCGACGAGGTGCTGCTGGACGGCGTGCCGGTCATAGGCCCCGGGGAAGTGATGAAGGGGACGTTTTTTCCGCTCTTGTCTGAGCCAGATTAACAGGCCATACCACAACCGCGATTCGTGCATTTCCAATGTGAGGCGTTTCCAGATGATCCCGAAACCGATCGTGCCGGGCGTCTGGGAGATTTCGCTTGGCTTCGTCAACGTATTCCTGCTGAATACGGGCCGGGGATTGGCGCTGATCGACACGGGGGTTGCGGGAAGTGCGCCGGCGATTCTTGAAGGCGTCCGAGCGCTTGGAAAATCGCCGGAGGAGATTCGGCATGTTCTTGTGACCCACTGCCACCCCGATCATGCCGGGAGTTTGGCTGAACTCAAGCGGTTGACCGGCGCGGCGGCGACGATGCACTCGGTCGATGCAGAGCTGGTGCGGCGGGGTGAGTCGATACGGCCGATGACGCCGGCGCCGGGATTGGTCAACGCGTTGATCTGCCGATTCATGCTGCCGTCGGTTGATCCGGCGATCGAGGCGGCGGAGATCGAACACGAAGTGGAGGACGGCGAGACACTACCGATGGGTCTGACGGCAATTCATGTTCCTGGTCACTGCGCTGGGCAGCTTGCGTTCTTGTGGCCGGAGCAGGGCGGCGTGCTGTTCGCGGCGGACGCGGCGGCGAATGCGTTCGGCCTGAGCCTCAGCCCGCTTTATGAGGATGTGAAAGAAGGCCGGCGGAGCCTGGCAAAATTGGCGGATCGCTCGTTCGAGGCCGCCTGCTTTGGGCACGGACGCGTGATCGGGTCGGGGGCGTCGGCGCGGTTCCGGCGGAGGTGGCCAGCGGTGGCTGGATTGAAGAGCGCAGTCGAGAGGGCTTGAGTTCGGACGTTGAAAAGGGGGGGGAGCGCCAGTCAGAGGACTTCGAGCGCGTCGTCCTCGTCATCCTTGATCTCAAAGGCGCCACGGGGTGCGAATTTGAAGACAGGGCGGACGTTGGTGTCGATGTTGCAAAGAATCAGGCGGCCTTTGGCCTTTTCGATCCGTTTTTTGAGCATGAACAACTTGGCCAGCATGGCGCTGCCGAGAAACCGGACGTTGGCGAAGTTGAGAACGAGGCGGGTCTGGTCCTGTCTTTCGACAAGTCCGAGCAATTGCTCGCCGATGGCTTCGATGATGGGTTCATCGACGATTCGTTCGTCGGTGAATGTGGCGACGCAGCCTTCGTCGTGGAGTTCGACATGCACGCGAGGGGTGGTGGACATTGGGGGTTTGGCTCCATCGGATTCTGGAAAAGCCTCTCGCGTCATGGTCGCCGCTTTCACGATGCTAATGTGAGCGGTCGGTTTGCTCCAGAGTCGGGAGTCGCTCACCCCGACATTTCCTCCGGTTACCGACGGCAACTTGGAGGATTCGCCACAATCCGGCAACATTCTCCTTGATTTGCCAGGATTTGCGTCTGATTATATATCCTGGAAAGCGTCAGGCAGCCTCCGAGCGGTGCATGCCCGGGCCGGCGTTTCCGGGATTCTCAATGACGACGAAGGGGGGGGACATCGTGCAAGTCCTCGGCATGGTTCTCGTGGTGATCGGCGGGATCGGCGCGTTGATCGGCGGAGTCTGATTTCTGCTCGAGACCTTCCGTGAAAGTGTGCTTTGGGGCCTGGCCTGTCTGTTCATACCGCTCGTGGCGCTCGTTTTCCTGATAATTCATTTGGAACGGGTAGGAAAACCGTTCCTGCTGCAGCTTGCGTCGCTCGTTCCGTTGGTCATCGGGATGAATATTCTTGGGCCAACTCCGGCATGAGTGGAGGGCGGACGCGGCTGGCTTCGGCGCGGACATTGCGGGCGTCCATTGGATTGGACAGTCCGCGCGTAGACGCATAGGATAGGGCCGACCGCTTCCCCACCTTCTCCACTTTTCGGATCGTAAACCCCGGTGGCTGAGCCCGACGAATCGACCGATCCCTCCGGCGACGATGAGCCGACGACGACGCCTGATTTCGCGGCGACGGATGAGACCTTGCAATTGCCGCCGGCCGGCCGGCGTCGCAATGCGACGACAGACTCAGGCGGCAGTGTGACTGTGGGCAGCGTGCTGGGCAACTACCGGCTTACGCGCGTGCTGGGCCGGGGCGGCATGGGTGTGGTTTACGAGGCCGTGGATGAGGTTCTGGACCGGCCGGTCGCTCTCAAGATCCTGCCCGCGCCGATCATGAATGATCCCAAGCCGGCGGCGCGATTGCTGCGAGAGGCGCGCGCGGTCGCACGGATGAATCATCCCAACATTGTGCATATCTACGATATTGAGCCACACCAGGGCGGATATTACCTGGTACTGGAATATGTCGATGGCGGAAGCATGGCCGATGCGGTGGCGGATGGGCCACTGCCCTGGCGGGAAGCGGTTCACGCCGGGATCGAGGCGTGCAAGGGACTTGCGGCCGCGCATGCCAAGGGACTGATCCACCGTGATATCAAACCGGCGAATCTGCTCCGGACGCGTGACGGCGTGGTGAAGATCACGGATTTTGGACTCGCCAAGGCTCCGGGACCCGACACATCAGGGTTGACGGCGGCGGATAAGGTGGTGGGAACGCCGTCATTCATGTCGCCCGAGCAGTGCCAGCAGGAGCCGCTCGACCTGCGAACCGATATTTATTCGATGGGCGCGACGCTGTTCGCCCTGGTGACAGGTCGAGGTCCATACGACGAGGCAGGCAGCCCTACCAAGGTCATGTTCGCGCATTGCTACGCAGGTGTACCAGACGCGCGACAGATGAATCCGGCGATTCCCGAGGCTCTGGTGCAGGTGCTTCGTTGCGCGTTGGCGAAAGAGCCGGAGGATCGCTATCAGGACGTCGATGCGATGCGAGCCGACCTGGAGGCCGTCTATGGAGGCGAGCCTACGGAAGCCGCGGGTAAGACCTACTCCGCACCTATAGTTCCCACCGCGCTGAGTCCCGGTCCAACGGATCATGAACGAAGACCCGTGCCGCCAGTGGCCGGCGACGGAGGGGGAAGTTGGCTAGGGCGACGCGAATGGCTGATCGTTCCGGCGGCCTTGGCGGGGTTGGCCGCGATTCTGGGGTTGATGGCGTGGATGGTCGTGAACTTTGGGCCGCGGGGGCCATTGAAGTCGAGCGAGACCGACGATCCGGCACCGAGCGCGCCGTTTTCGAATGATCCCCTGGAGATGGCGAATGGCGGTGATTCGATCCGGCTGGGGCTGGTTGTCTCGGCGACGGGACCGCTCAGCCTGACCGAAGGCTCTGTGCTCAAGGGGGCGTTGCTGGGGATTGAGGAGCTGAACCGACGCGGGGGCGTTTTGGGCCGGCAGCTTGAGTCGATTCGTCGAGATGGCGCGTCCGATCCGGAACAATTCGCCGCCGAGGCCGCGCGTTTGATCGACGAGGCACGCGTTCCGGTTGTGTTCGGCGCTTGGAGTCCGGCGTGTCGCAAGGCGATGCGCGAGGTCGTTGAGGCGCGGGGGAGCTTGCTCGTGCATCCCGCGCCCCATGAGGGGTTGGAGAATTCGCCGAACATCCTTTACACGGGAGCGTTGCCGAATCAGCTTGTTCTGCCGGCCGTGAACTGGGCGTATGGCTCATTGGGCCGTGAGTTCGCCTTGATCGGCGTCGAGGACACGTATTCGGCGGTCACCCATAAGCTGATCGCGAATGAGGTGGGTCGGCTGGGCGGGAAGCTGGTCGTGAATCGGATGCTGCCGACGATGTCGCAGGCAGAGATTCGGAACGTCGTGGCCGAGGTAAAAGAGGCGCGTCCGTCGGCGATTTTCAACACGATGCCGGGAGGCGGTTACGTTCTGCTGGCTCCCGCGCTTCGTAAGGCAGGAATCGCGTCCAGCTCGATGCCGACGGTATCGTTCCGTGTCGACTCGACGGCCAGCCGCTTCGCCGGCGGCCAGGCGACGGCGGGCGATTATCTGGTGCGTTCGTATTTCGCCAGTGCGGACGACCCATGGGCGGCCGGCCGCGAATTCGCGATTCGCTATCAGAGGCGATACGCTGACGAACCGACGGCCGGGGCTGAGGCGGCTTATGTTGGTGTTTTGCTATGGGCGAGTGCGGCCGAGGCCGCGAAGTCGGTGGAGCCTCAGGCGGTTCGCAAGGCGCTGCTGGGACGAAAACTGGACGATGCACCCGAAGGCGCGATCCGGGTTGACGATAAGTCGCTGCAGCTCTGGAAGTTTGCCCGGGGCGCGGAGGTGGCGAGCGACGGGCGGCTGGTCGTTGTGTTAAGGCCGCGACGGCCCAAGCCGCCGATACCCTTTCCGCCGCCGCTGACCGAGTCGGAGTGGGAGAGCTTTCTGGATCAGCTCCGGCAGCGATGGGGCGGGGCCTGGCAAGGGCCTGGAATGCAATAACACCTTGCTGACGAGTTGTGAGGCAGCAGCCCAACCGCGAGAGGATCAATTCGGGCGGAAAGTGCCCAGAGTGAGCCATCCGGGCGCGTCGGCGTCCTGCGTCTCGTTGGCGAATCGCAGCGATTTGCCCGTGGTCAGAGGGTTGATGACCCGTAGAGCAAGGGTATACGAAGCGCCCGATTTAAGGTCGTCGAGCGGCACTTTGGCCGACCACGTGTGGGGTGGCTCACTCGGTAGAATCTTGAGCAGTGACCAGTCGGTGGGTTGACTGGCGACGATTTCTCCCTGGTCGTCGAGCACGCCTAGCTCAAGTTTCCAGGGGTAATAGAAGGGCGCGACACCGCGGTTCTCGACGCGAATGGTGATCGGCATGGAATCGCCCCGAACGTGCTCCGGGAAAACCGCCGTGGGCACGTGGAACTCGTAACCGAGGCGTCGAGCGGCGTCGAGTGTGCGCTGGCGTTCCTCGCCCTGGGCTCCGCCGTCGGCGAAGGCGCCGTCGTGGCAGAGCCAGGTGGCGTGGGTAGCGGCGAGGCACGCGTCAAAATCTTGGCCTTTGGGAGTGACGGGGGGATCGTCGAAGACGGTTTTCCAGACTTCGGGGCGGATCTCGCCGCCGATAGGGCTGGATTTCCAGCGGTCGATGACGGCGGCGGCGTGGAGACGAGTTTCGAAAAACCAGTCATCCTCCTTCCGACCGGTGTGGGTGGTGGCCCAGCAGAAGGAGTCGTCGTGGTAGCCGAGCGCGCGCTGGGCGTTGGGGGCCTGCCAGAAATCGTCCTTGCCGGCGGGATAGCGGTGCAGTAGCGGTGTCGTTTTGAACGCCTGCTCATAGGCGTCCATGACCTCGGCCTGAACGGTCTTGGAAGCCCACCATTCTTCCTTGGGATAGTTGTGCCACTCGCCCCAGGTGCCGAGGATACCGAGTGGAATGTAGGCGAGACGAGAATCGCCGTCGTACTTCGCCCCGAAGGCGGCGATGAAGTCGATCATCGCTCTGCGCAACCGTGGGTCTTCATAGTCCGGCGTGTAGCAGGTTTGTGGGGGGAAGGGCTGGGTATTGGTGTTTTTCCAGACGTGGAGCCTGACACCTTGATCGACGAGCCACTTGGGAGTGCCCGGCTCCTGGCCGGGATAATCGAGATACCAGCGGATGATGAACTGGCAGCCGCGTGAGGCGGCGGCGTCGAGCTTTTCCTCGAAGGCAGTCCAGTCGTAAGCTTGGGGTCCGGTCATGACGGCGGCGATTGGCAGATAATCCCATTCCAGGCTGTGAGGGAAGGGGTCGCCGCTGCCCAGGTAGGCGACAAAGCCCTTGAGCGGATTGTCCGGGGGCGACGGAGCGTAGTTGAGCGTTCGTTCCCCGGCCTGCGGAGTCATGAGAGCGGCAAGCAGGGCGAGCGGGAACATGGCGTTGGTCTCGCGTGGAGGTCGGATTGGGAACCGCGATGGGATGGTCTGATGATGGCCGATTGAGGGGCCGGGTGTCAGCCCCCTACTCGCGGTTCTCGGGGGCTTTGGACTATGCTGAAACTCTCGACTCTCCCTCGTTCGTGTGTGCGATTCGCAAGGACAGGCGGCGCTCGCCGTGGGCCGACGTCCTTTTTCAATGTCTCAGACCGGAGCTTTCTCGATGCCAGGACGGGTCCTCATTTCGACACTTGCGATGCTGATCGCGCCGGCACTGGCCGTGGGCCAGTCCGCCATGCCCAAGAAGGTGGCCTCGGTGGAAGGAATCACCGAGTATCACCTGGAGAACGGACTACGAGTATTGCTCTTTCCTGAGCCATCGCGGCCCAAGGTGACTGTGAATTTGACGCTCTTCGTCGGCTCGCGGCACGAGGGTTACGGCGAGACCGGCATGGCGCACTTGCTTGAGCACATGGTTTTCAAGGGTACTCCGACGCACCCCGACATTCCCGGGGCGATGAAGGAGCGGGGCGCTCAATTCAACGGATCGACGTGGGTCGATCGAACTAATTATTACGAGTCCCTGCCGGCATCGGATGAGAACCTTGAGTTCGCAATCAAGCTCGAAGCCGACCGGATGGTGAACAGCCCGATCAAGGCCGAAGACCTGGCGACCGAGTTCTCGGTCGTGCGAAACGAGTTCGAGAGCGGCGAGAACAGCCCGTCGCGGGTGTTGCAGCAGCGGATGTCGTCAGTTGCCTATGAGTGGCACAACTACGGCAAGTCCACCATCGGCAACCGTTCGGATATCGAGCGCGTACCGGTCGACAACCTCCGCGCCTTCTACAAGAAATACTACCGTCCTGACAACGCGATGCTGGTGATCGCGGGCAAGTTCGACGAGAAGAAGGCGTTGGAGTATGCACAGAAGTACTTTGGTGCGATCGCCAAGCCCGCGACCAAGCTCGACCCGACCTACACCGAGGAGCCGCCGCAGGACGGCGAGCGGGCGGTGACCCTGCGACGAGTCGGCGACGTGGGCCTGGCGGGGCTGATGTATCACATCCCCTCGTCGGTGCATCCCGAGGCACCTGCGCTGCAAATCTTGGCGCGGATTCTGTCGGATGAGCCATCGGGCCGGTTGTACAAGGCGCTGGTCGAGACCAAAAAGGCGTCGGACGTGTCGGCATTCAGCTTCCCGACACGCGATCCAGGACTTCTGGGTGTCGAGGCGGAGATCCAGAGCAAGGATCCGAAGGCGATTGAGGCGGTGCGTGACGAGATGATCCGGGTCCTCGAAACCCTGGCCGAGGGCGAGATTACAGCTGCGGAAGTGGACCGCGCACGTCAGCAAATTCTCAAGAATCGCGAGCTGGCCGCGGCGGATCCGAACAGCGTGGCGATTGAGTTGTCGGAATGGGGCGCTCAGGGCGATTGGCGGCTTTATTTCATCTCACGGGATCGCATCGAGAAGGTGACGCTCGAGCAGGTGAAGGACGTGGCCGCCAAGTACCTGCGGCCGAGCAATCGCACGGTCGGCCTGTTTTTTCCGACCGATAGCTCGGAGCGGACGCCCGTGCCGGCGACGCCGGAGATTGCCTCGATTGTGG
The DNA here is from genome assembly GCA_041750675.1 of Isosphaeraceae bacterium. GTDB lineage: Bacteria > Planctomycetota > Planctomycetia > Isosphaerales > Isosphaeraceae > BPJS01. The sequence goes on from JBGSYY010000342.1 coordinate 8,978, forward strand.
AGGGCTACACGGGTCGCGACGTTTCAAGCGCTGGCGAGGCGATCGACACAGCGCCCCTGGCCATTCAGGCTCGGGTGCAGACGCCCGATCCGATCGAAGGTGTGAAGATCGCGTTTCTGCCCAAGAAGACGCGGGGCGAGGCGGTGCAGATGGTTCTGAACCTTCGCTATGGCGATGCCGAGAGCCTGATGCCATACGTGACGGCGGGCGCGATGCTGCCCGACCTGATGCTGCGCGGGACCAAGAACCTGTCGCGGCAGGAGCTCAAGGACGCGCTCGACAAGAATTTCGCCCGATTAAGCGCGAGCGGCGGAGGCGGAAGCACCACCGGATTGCTGTCGTTCAGCATGCAAACCAAGCGGGAGAACTTGCCGGCCGTCTTGGAGATTTTACGTCAGGTGCTGCGCGAGCCCAGCCTGCCGGCCGAGGAATTCGAGGTGATGCGACGGGCAGAGCTGACGGCCGCGGAAGCATCGCGAACTGATCCTTCGGCCCTGGCGGTCAACCGGCTGCAACGAACACTCGCATCGTATGCGACGGACGACGTGCGCTACTTGCCGACGATCGAAGAGAGCATCGATCGCCTGAACAAGGTCGACGTCGAACAGGTTCGTACTCTGTACAAGGACTTCATCGGCGCGGGCCGGGGTGAGCTGGCAATTGTCGGCGACTTCGATCCCGAGGAGATTCTGCCGAAGCTGAAGCCGCTCCTTGAAGGTTGGACATCGAAGCAGCCTTACACGCGGATCGAACGGCCCTATCAGGAGATCGCGCATTCCGAACGGCAGACGATCGAGACACCGGACAAGGCGAACGCGGCGTTCTTCGCCGGGATGCTCTTGCCGATCAAGGACACCAGTCCGGACTATCCGGCATTGTCACTGGGCAACTTCGTGCTGGGGGGCGGCTCGCTCTCGTCTCGAATCGCCGATCGGCTGCGGCAAAAGGGGGGCCTCTCGTACACGGCGGCCTCGGTCTTCAACGCCAGCCCGCTGGATGAGCGAGGTAACCTGATCGTGCTGGCGATTTACAACCCGAAGAACGTGGAAAAGGTGGTCGACGGGGCGCTCGATGAGGTATCGAAGCTGCTCAAGAACGGAGTCGACAAAGAGGAGCTGGAGCGCGCCAAGAAGGGTCTGCTGCAACAATATCATATTCGCCGCACAAGCGACGGAGTGCTGGTCAGCCAGCTCGCGAACAACCTGTTCGTCGACCGGACGTTCCAGTACGAGGCGACTCTGGAAGCGGCGATCGAGGCATTGACGCCGGAAGCGGTGGACGCGGCGCTGCGGAAGTATGTGTCGCCGGAGGCGTTCGCCGTGATCACGGCGGGCGATTTCGCGGGATCGTCGGACACCAAGGAGGGAGCGGCGGGTAACGAGTGAGTTCGCTCGTATCGCCGCATGCGTGGTCTCGACCGAGTGGGGCCGGTTCCAATTTCTGGGATCGGCCCCCTCGGTGTTTTCATGAACGCTTTGGGATAGCTCAATGCGACTGGAACCCTGTTTCGGTCGTGCGCGATGTGATACGCATCCCAGGGAACGATTGCGGGCCGATCGCAGGGTGCCCCCCAAACCAGTCATCCCCGCGCAGGCGCGGATCCAGGCCGCACGGCCTCGCCCCTCAACTCGTCCCGCGAACGGATCCTGGGGTCCGTATGACAGGGCACGAGATATCGGATTGACCCGACGTTCATTTGCCGATGACCAGGAGATGCTCTTGAAGAATCCGTGCGACCTCGGCGATGGTGCAGCGATTGGGAACGATGTTGAGGTGTCCGGCGGTGACGGCAAGAGTCGATTCGGCTGTAGGAATTGCGGCGCTCTGAATGGGGACGATGAAGTCGCCCTTGGGACCTGTCAGTCCGGGATGAGCCGTGCCAAGGATCGTGTGGTAAGGCACATCAGGTGCGCGTGGGGCCCGGTCCATCGCCTTGAGGATCGGACCGCCTTCGATCAACAGGTCGATCGAGGTGAGGGGTTTCGAGGACAGCTCAGTCATGGCGCCGGGGTTGTTGGCTTTCAGCTCGCGATAAAGCTGACGAACGTCCTCTGGCGGTTGGACAAAGGTTCGAGTGACGCGCCCGAGTGACTGGCCCGCGAGGTTCGAGCCCTCGTGTGGCGTGGCGACGTAGATGACGCGTCGGACCGTCGGAACAGGCTCAAAATAGAGGACTTCTCGAATGAAATCGCGATTGTTTTCTGTGGTGCGGATCTGGTCGATGGGGACTTGAGACCAGAGATTCCAGAAGCTGTCGCCACTGGATATGGTCATGGAGCGGGCGAGCAGGCCGCCCATGCTGTAGCCGACAAGGACAGACTGCCGGAGCGCTGGGTCGCGCCCGTCGGGATCGAAGGTGGTCGAGACGGCGCGGAGCTGCTGGCGCAGAATTGCCGCGGATCTCAGAAACGGGATGCCGGTGGGGTAGTTGAAGTAGGCGATCTGATAGTGCTCGTCGAAGCCGGGGCGAAGACGCAGCTCGGTGGCGAAGTCGGTGAAGGTATACTGATCGGAGTTGAGGCCGTGGATCAGGAGAAGGGGAATTTTGCCCGGCTGGTAAGGCTCGGGAAAGTTGATTTTGGTGTTCGAGAGCAAGGTCTCGGGTGAGAACAGGCCAGTCAGCGCGAAAGGGCGGCCCCGGTTGAAGGCTTCGAGCGAATACTGAAACGACGCATCGAAGTCGGCGGCCAGAGTCCAGGTTTCGGGTAGGCCGGGTACGACATTGACACGACGGACCTTGTACGGGTCGTGCAGTTCGAGACGGTCAACGGGAGCTCGTGGCGAACGGCCGAGCCAGGCGTCGAGGTCGGGGCGAAGCACGGCGGTAGCGGGAAAGAACGACTCATCGGTGAGGAACTGGTCGGCAGCGGTCTGCTTGGGATTGCAGCGTGCGACGACCACAGGCGACCCCAGGCCGCGTCGGCAGTGTGGGCGCTTGTTCGGCATGTCGCGGGGTGCGTCGCGAGGATCGAGCAGCCGGTTGAAGTCGGACGATTTCCAGACGAAGCCGAGATGGGAGATTGGCACCGACATCGCGCCGGTGGGTCCGTTGATCAGCAGATGGGAGCGAGGATCGATGCGGCCCAGGCATCGCGCGGCGCGGAGGGCGTCGGCGAGAGCTTCGTTGTGAAGCGCACGGGCTTTGTCGGCTCGGTCGATGTCAGGGGAGTTTATGCCGGCGCAGGCATAAACGGCTGCGGCATAGTAGCGATCGACGGCGGTGTCATCGCGTTGTCGTTCAAGCTTGCGGCCCTCATGCACCAGCCGTTTGGCGGCGGAGAGTGGGTCGAAGTTGGATTGGGGCGGTGTCGGGACGAGATCGTGGCGAGCGACCGCCGGAACCGGCCGGGTCTCGCCTACCAAGCCTCGGCAGCCCGAGGCGCAGCCCACCACCAGGGCCACCAGGGAGAGGATCAGCAGATCCCACGGCAGCCGAGTGCCCGCGCGATCGGCAGTGATCGGACGAGGTGGGTGTTCTGAAACCACCTCATCACTCCAGAAGTGCGCGAGTAGGGGGAAATCCTCGCCATACGCGTCGAGGTACATGATTGCGTGGACTGGCTGTGGACACCGGTTGTAATTCTGTCGTTGTTTAATCGGTCGACGAAGATTGAAGGATCACTCAAAATCGGAGCCTTGGGCGGATTTGGAGGGTGGGGTCTTCCGGATGGATAGGAGTTAAGAGTCGGAATCGCCGATCTGTTAGGGGGACTCCTGCTGACGACCAGACGGCCTCATCGCGCGTAAAACCGCAGGGGCCGGGGTTTACGCATTTGGATTCTCGGTGTAGTTGAGTGTGAATGGTGGTCACAAACGGGCGAGTCGGATGACATCACGCCCTGAAGACACGGAGGGAGAACTCATGTCGTTGCTAATTCTGGGCTATTTCGGGCCTGAGACGATCATGCCGGTCGCGTCCATTCTGGCGGCCGTGGGGGGAGCGCTGCTCATGTTCGGGCGGAACATCCTGTATGTCGCCAAAAAGGTGGTGCGCGGGGTGGCCGGTCGTCGCAGCGCCTAGCCGCTGGACTCGTCGCGATGATGCCCCAAGCGGGTATCGAGGGAACTCACGCCCCCCCGTTCGCGGGGGAGTCCTGACCGCCAGGGAGGAGGCTCGGCGATTCGACGGCTACGCAAGGTGATCGTGGTTGGCCTGGATGGACTGGAGCCTTCGATTGTCGAAGGTTTGCTGGCGCGGGGGGCGCTGCCCAACCTGGCGCGGCTGCGCGCCGAAGGCGGCCTGGGTCGTGTGGCAACAACCTCGCCGGCACAGACTCCGGTGGCGTGGTCGAGCTTCGCCACGGGCTTGAATCCAGGCGGGCATCGAATTTTCGACTTCTTGCGACGCGATCCCAAGACGTATTTGCCCGATCTGGCACTCAACGAATACGAGCAAAAAAACGCCTTCGTTCCGCCCAAAGCGGTGAACCTCAGGCGCGGGACTCCAATCTGGAGCGTTTTGGACGCGGCCGGTATCGGCTCGACCATCCTGCGCTGCCCATGCAGCTATCCACCCGACGCGGTGAAGCATCGGATGCTCTCCGGAATGGGCGTGCCCGATGTCCGCGGAGGCTTGGGCACGCCAACGTATTTCACGACCGACCCAGAAGAACGCCCGCGCGAAAGTGAGCAGATCAGCCGCCTGGAGCGCCGCGGTGATGGTCTGTATGTCGGGCGACTGATCGGCCCGCGCAACCCCAAAGACCGCACCGACATGACGGTCGAGTTGCTGATCCGGCCCGATCGCGAGGGCCGACGGGTGGTTGTCGAGTCGTCCGGGCTGCCGCGTGCTCTGGAAGTGCGTGAAGGGGGCTGGAGCGAGTGGCTGCGGGTGAAGTTCAAGGCGGGATTGCTGACAAGCGTCAAGGCAATGGTCCGGCTACACGTGCTGGCGATCGAGCCAGAGTTGCGCCTCTATGCCTCGCCGGTGAACTTCGACCCGGCGATGCCGATGTTCCCGATCAGCCATCCGTTCGACTACGCGCGCGAGCTAGCCGACGAGATCGGCCTGTTCTATACGACGGGGATGGTCGAGGATCACACAGGACTCAATAACGAGCGAATCGGCGAGGAGGCGTTTCTCGCCCAGTGCGAGGACGTTTGGCGCGAGCGGACGGCGATGATGGAGCGTGAGCTCTCACGCCAGAAGGACGGATTGTTTTACGTCCTGTTCGACACGACGGATCGAGTCCAGCATCTGTTTTGGCGGTTCCGCGAGCCGGATCATCCGGCAAACCAAGGGCGCGCGGCCCGCCCCGACCTGGCCGGCATCATCGAGGATCAGTACATCCGGGGCGATGCGGTGGTGGGCCGGGCGCTGGAACACGCCGATGATGAGACGCTCGTGATCGCGCTTTCGGATCACGGTTTCAACAGCTTCCGACGATGTGTGGATTTGAACGCCTGGTTGCGCGAGAATGGATTACTCACGCTCAAGGCCGGGCATGATCCGGGAACACACGGCGATGAATTTTTGCAGGGGATCGATTGGTCGCGGACGAAGGCCTATGCCTTAGGGCTGACAGGCTTGTTCCTCAATATCGAGGGACGCGAGGGGCAAGGTATCGTGCCGCCGGACGAGGCGGATCGCCTCAAGGCCGAGATCGCAAGCGGGTTGACCGGCTTGGTGGATCGCGAGACAGGCGGCGTGGCGGTGAACGCGGCGCTGTCGCGCGAGGCAGTGTATCACGGGCCGTTTGTCGGGGAGGCGCCCGACGTGGTTGTTCACTACAATGCGGGCTACCGGGTGGGGTGGTCGGCGTCGATGGGCGGCGTGGGCCGCACGGTCTTCGAGGACAACACGAAGCCGTGGGCTGGCGACCACATCATCGACCCGGCCCTGGTGCCCGGAGTGCTGGCGATGAACCGGCCGTTTCGCGCCCAGGGCGCGCGGTTGATCGATATGGCTCCGTCGATCCTGGAGGCGCTCGGAGCGCCAAAGGGCGAGGCGATGGAGGGCGAATCGCTCTTCTCATGAAAATTCTCGTGCTAGGACTCGACTGCGCGGCGCCCGAGCTATTGCTGGGCTGGGACGACCTGCCGAACATCCGCAACCTGATGGCGGCGGGCGGTTACGGACGATTGGAAAGCGTGATCCCGCCGATCACCGTGCCAGCCTGGATGTGTATGTCGACGAGCCAGGACCCCGGCTCGCTGGGCGTCTACGGATTTCGCAACCGGGCCGATCATTCGTACGACAAGCTCTCGATTGCCACGTCGCGATCGATCCAGGAGCTGGCGATCTGGGATCAACTGGCGCGCGAGGGCAAGCGATCGATCTGCGTCGGCGTGCCGCCTGGGTATCCGCCGCGCAAGGTGAACGGCCTGTGGGTCGGCTGTTTCATGACACCAGATACGTCCAAGGATGTGTTCACACACCCACCAGATCTGGGCGCGCGTCTGAACGCGCTCGTGGGTGGATATCCGGTCGACGTGAAGGGGTTCCGCACGGACGACAAGGCATGGCTGCGCAACCAAATCTTCGAGATGAGCCGCAAGCAATGGACCGTGGTACGGCACCTCATGCAGAACGAACCCTGGGATTACTTCCACTTCGTGGATATCGGCCTCGATCGGATGCACCACGGGTTCTGGAAGTACCACGACCCCAAGCACGTGCATCACGAACCAGGCAGCCCGTTCGAGCATGCGATCCACGACTATTACCGGCATCTGGACGTCGAGATCGGCCAGGCGCTCGAACTCCTGGATGACGAAACGATCGTCCTGGTCGTCTCCGACCACGGCGCGCGAGCGCTCGACGGCGGTTTCTGTGTAAACGAGTGGCTGATCGATCAGGGCGATCTGGTGCTCAACGAGTATCCGGCCAAGGCAACTCCTTTCGCGCAACTGTCGGTCGATTGGTCGCGGACGAAGGCGTGGAGCGAGGGCGGATATTACGCGCGGGTGTTTTTGAACATCGAAGGGCGCGAACCGACAGGCGCAATCCCCAAGGCCGACGTTTTGAAATATCGCGATGATTTGAAGCTACGACTCGAAGCGACGACGGGGCCGGACGGTACGACGCTGGGGACACTCGTGTTCAAGCCGGAGGAGACGTACCACAACCTGAAGAACGTTCCGCCGGACTTGATCGTGCATTTCGGTGCGTTGGCCTGGCGATCGATCGGGGGCGTCGGTTATGGCCGCGGGACGTTCCACGTTCAGGAAAACGACACGGGGCCGGACGACTGCAACCATGCGCAATTCGGGACGTTCATCCTGGGCTCACCCCGTGGCGGGTTGGCGGGCGAGGTGCAGGGGGCGCGGTTGATCGACATCGCGCCGACGTTGCTGGAACTGTCCGGGCACGACGTGCCACCGTCAATGCAGGGGCGGTCGCTGGTCTCCGGGCTGTCGAACACACCGCCGCCTTCGCTCGATGAGAATCAGGTGATCCGCGATCGGCTAAGCGGATTGGGATATATCGCCTAAGCCGAATGAGGGCGTGAGGCGGTTGGACCCGCCTCGTGCCCCTGGCGATCGCATCTCACACTCCGATTCAGAATGCGGGCGGCGACGAGGTAGCGGATCGCCCGCCCCAAGGGCGGCTCCCGTGGGCAGAACATTCGCTGCCCAAATACAAAGAAGCGGACAGAAGGCGATTGCCTGAAGTTTCGCGTGCATCTTCTTGGTCGACTCCGTGGGGATGGATTCGCTTCCCGCACCACGGTGATTCCCCGGCGAGCCGCGGTGCTGGGATACCTCGGCACGATGGGTCCAGGAATCGAGCCGTCCGCGTGTCGAGGATTTCTGTCAATCAGAACTTGGGCACCAGCTTGGCACGCTCGGCGTACTGCGGGTGATACTGCCATTCGTTGCGCTGGACGCCGAAACCGCGGTTCAGCTCGTCCTGAGCGAGGTCGGACCAAGGGGTTTGGGGGTGGCGCTGGATCACCTCGTCGAGCAGGCGGGTGGCCTCGGCGATTTTCTTCTCGGTGTCGGACTTGGGGGCCTTCAGGTCGCGGGAGTGGTCGAGGACCCAGTCGACTCCGAGCTGGTCCTTAACGGGGAGCTTACTGGGCATGAGCTGGCCCTTGTTGCCCAGGGCGATCATCTCGTTGAGGCAGGCGAGATATTCGTAGGCCTTGATTTGATACGTGACGACCTGGGCGAGCATGAGGTCGTAGTGGGCCTGCCAGCGGCGGTCCGGCTCGCGGTCGCGGGCCTTGGCCAGAGCGCGTAGACGCTGCTCGACGATCACAAGCTGTTTAAGTCGTTCTTGAACGATGGGGCCTTCCTCGACGATGGCCTGACCCAAGGCGGGGATATCGACGGGGAAGTGGCGGCGAAAGGAGAAGCCGCGGGTACCTTCGACGATCTCGGAAAGACTGCGGCGGAACTCGGATTCGTTGCGCTGCTTGAAATAGTCGATGCGGCTGGCGTAGTCGGGGACGTATTCCTTGAGGGTCTTCATGGAATACGCTTTTTCGCGCTGACGGACGCGCATGTTTTCCTCGCTGGGTAGGAGGAAATAGATGCCGCCGGTCTCCTTGACGATGCGGGCCAGCTCATACGGTGCGAAGCCCGAAGGCTGTTCGTCCCATCGCTCGTGCAGGCCGTCCCACTGAAGGCATTCGGCGGCCGGCGACTCGGGGCCGCGTCGAATGGCGGGCCAGTAGTGATCCTTGGTGACAGGATCGATGTAGAGTAGATGGGCGCGCTCGTAGCCGAACAGCGACTGGCGGCCGATCACATAAACGGGAATGCCGTGGCTGCGGGCCATCTGGCGTGCTTCCTCGATCTGCGAGCCGTCGTCACCGGATTCGTCGGTGACCAGGATGATCATGAGACGTCGATCTTTCGAGGCAAGCTTGCCGAACTCGCCGACGACGCGTTGAAGAGCCTGCATCGTGTTCTCGACGCCCGTTTGATCGACGGGGAGGCGGTCGATGGAGCGGCCGATGAGGTCGATGTCGAGCGTTGGCTTGGGCAGGATGGGATCAAATCGCGAGCCGAAACCAACGATCAGGTGGTTGAGTGCGTCGGCGGCCTTGCGATCCTCGCCGACGTTAAGTTTCAACTCGCTGGCGACTCGGTCGAACTTCTCCTTGATCGCCTGCTGGTCGTCTTTCATGCTGCCGGATTCGTCGAACAGCCAGACGACCGTGAGCTTGCGATCGGCGAGCTGACGGAGAATCTCGGCGGCGAGCTGGTCGAGGGCCTCGCCTATGGTATCTGTGGTGCGGGTGACGTCGCCGCCGATCATGCCTCCGCCGCCCAGGTCGAGGGTGGGCGTGGCCGGGAGGTTCGCTGCGATCGG
>JBGSYY010000343.1:0-11124 GCA_041750675.1 Isosphaeraceae bacterium
CTTGGCCCGAGCGGGCTTGCGCCAGGGGCCATTGCGCTCCGCCTCGCCCGGCTTAGCGGGCATCGACTCATCCGCATTCGCTCGCCGCGCGTCCCCATCCAGCAACGCGGCCAGGCCCAACGCTCCGAACCCGGCTCCCGCCCGCAGCAGCATCTCTCGGCGCGTCAAGCTCCACGCCGGAACGACATGCGGCTGTAGATAGAATCTTCTCTTTTCCCTCACGTCCGTTGCCTCATTTCGGTTCAATCGACGAAGAGAAACGCATTCGAATTCAAGAGCGCATGGCAGAAATCGACCCATGCCACTTCCCTTGGTCGATTCCCAAGAAAACGCGTGACAGCCTCGGTTTCGGCCGCGCTCGGCTCGCGACCTAGCGCCAACCGGAACGCGCGCTCGATCCGGGCCTCACAATCCTCTCCACAGTCTCGGCCCAGGCGCCGCGCAAAAGCCTCCGCACGGGCCAGCGTCCAGGCACCGTTCACCATCGTGAGGGCCTGAGTCGCCGTCGTCGTCTGGTTCCGCTCAGGAGTCGTGCTACTTCCGTCGGGTGCATCGAACGCCATCAAGAGCGGCACCGGGCTATTGCGAAGTTGCCGAAGGTAGACGCTCCTTCGCCCCACCGCCGGCTCGACCGAAGCCCCGCCGATCCCCAGATTCAGCTCACCGCTCGTCGCCAGCATGGCATCGCGGGCTGCTTCGGCCTCAAGCCGGCGCGGGCTTCGCTCCCACAGCCAGCGATTCTCGGGATCAAGACGCCGCGAGCGCTCAATGGCCTCTGGATCGACTTGCGACCCTTGGCGATAAGCGGCCGAGGTCACCATCAGGCGATGCATCGCCTTCAGACTCCAGTCTTGTTCGATCAGTTCGCTCGCGAGCCAGTCCAGAAGTTCAGGATGGCTAGGCACCTCGCCCAGATGCCCGAAGTCGCTGGACGTGGCCGAGAGTCCCCGGCCAAAGTGGTACTGCCACAAGCGATTCGCCATCACGCGCGGGGTGAGCGGATTCTCCGATTGTGTCAGCCAGCGGGCAAAAGTCGTCCGCCGACCTGTCGTGGTGGCCCCGTCAATCGTCTCAATGGCCGCCGGATTGGCGTCGAGCACGCTCAAAAAGCCCGGAGCGATGTCGCGCTCTCGGCGGTCGCCGGGGATCACATTAGGCGGAGCGACCGGGCCGACATCGGTCACCGCCAAGGCCATCGGCAACGGCTGCGGCCGATCCGCCGCGACCGATTCGAGCTTCTTGTACAAGGCCGCCAGCAACACCTTTTCACGGCCCTTGACGAGCGCCTCAAACTTGCCGAATTCCTCAACGAATTGCCGCTGCATCAAATAGGTGATTTGCCGCTCGTACGGAGTTCGATCGGCATCGGGCTTCGACCACATCTCGCGAAATTCCGGCTGGAATCGCGCCAGCCCCTCCGCCGCGCTCGCCGCCCGGAAGGGTCGCTCCAGTTCCGCGATCTGCGACCTCAGTTCGGCCGTGCGTGATTCCCATTCCGCGACCGCCAGGGCATGTTTAGCGAGCTCCGCCTCACTCGCAACGGCCAGATCATCGCGCGGCTGCACCGCCGCGAAGAAGCCCTGAATCCGATAGTAATCCTCCTGCAAGATCGGATCGAACTTGTGATCGTGGCACCGCGCGCAGCCGATTCCCATCCCCATGAACACATCGCCCACTGTATCCGTCAGCTCATTCAATATCGCCGCGCGCTGCCCGGCCACGTCGCGCTGATTGAATTCGTAGGGGCCGAGTCGCAGGAAGGTCGTTGCCACCCGCATCTCGGTCGCTTCGCCATCGATCTCATCACCGGCGAGCTGGGCCTCGGTGAAACGGTCGAACGGCATATCCTGGTTGAATGCCGCGATCACCCAATCGCGATACCGCCACGCGCCGGGACGAAAGGCGTCTTGCCGATATCCGTCCGACTCCGCGTACCGAGCCAGATCGAGCCAGTGCCGCGCCCACCTCTCGCCATACGCCGGGCTGGATAGCAGACGATCGACCAGTCGTTCATACGCCTCAGGACGATCATCGGCGACAAACGCCGATACCTCCTCCGGCGTCGGCGGCAGGCCGGTCAGATCAAACGTCAGGCGGCGGATCAACGTCACGCGATCCGCCTCCGGCGCCGGCTTCAGTTTCTCCGCTTCCAGCTTGGCCAGGAGGAATCGGTCGATCGGATTCCGCGACCACGTTTCACGTTCGATCGAAGGTGGCTCGGGCCGACTTCGCGGTTGGAACGCCCACCACGCCTTTTCCTCCTCGGCAATTCCGGGCTTCGCTCGCAGTTCACGCCCTGGAACAGCCGGCGAATGGTCCCTGGGATCAACGGGCCACCGCGCACCTTGCTCAATCCATTTTTCCAGCGAATGCACCTCGGCATCGGCCAGGCGTCGCTTGGGCGGCATCCGCAATCCATCATGCCGAACCGCCTCGATCAGCAAACTCTCCTCCGGCCGCCCCGGCTCGATCACCGGGCCCGATTCACCTCCCGCGAGCACACCCTCTCGTGTATCGAGCCTGAGTCCGCCCTTCTGCTCCTCCGCGCCATGACAACCCACGCAATTCTCAACCAGCAAGGGCCGGACCTCGGCCTCGAAAAAACGGTCCAGCGCGCCAATCGACGGATCATCATCGATCGCTTCCGCACGCACCATCGACAGGCAGGTGCTCGCGAGAATCGTCAGAATCCAAACCATCACCCGCCCGTATCGGCAAGGTGAAGGCAGCACGGCTAAAGGCATCTGGCTCGCCTCCAAGGAGAGTCTGGCGGCCGAGAGCATCCTCAATGTGGGATGACATTCAGATCCTAACCCCTATCCAGCCCCCCGGCCAGTCGTTTCGTTTCTCACACGGATCAAAAGCCACTCCAATCTGGATCCCCGGCCCCACCAAAGTCGATGCGATCGCGCAAGCACACTGGCCGATTCCCCGCCCCCGACTTCTCACCGTCGGGCCATTCCGGGCAAGATGTTCACTCCGGATCCGCCACGCCCTCGGATCGTCAGCCAACCTCTCCGGCCCCTCGTTCCTCCCCAACACGCTTCGATCCCCGCAAGCCGCATGACCCTCGAACCGCGATCCACATCGTTCTCCGCCGGACTCTGGATGCTTGCCGGCTCCTTCTGCTTCGCCGCGATGGGTGCGTTCACACATGCGCTCGGCCCGCGCTGCCATTGGCTGGTCACGGCCCTGGTCCGCGCCCTGTTCATGTTCGTGACAACCGCCGGTCTGGCCCGGCTCGCCGGCGTCCCGCTCGCCCTCTGGCGGCCCCGAACTCTCTGGATTCGCAGCCTCGCCGGCAGTTTCAGCCTGGTCTGCAACTTCTACGCACTCACGCGTCTGCCCGTGGCCGACGCCCTCACCCTCACAAACACCTACCCCCTCTGGATCTTGCTGCTGGCTGCCCTGCTTTGGAAGCAAGCACCTCGATGGATCGAGGTGCTTGGCCTGCTCTGCGCGATGGCCGGCGTCGTCTTGATCGAACAGCCTCATCTGGGTGGCGAGCGCCTGGCAATCGTCGTCGCGCTCCTCAGCGCAGGCTCGACGGCCGTGGCTTTGCTGGGCCTCCATCGACTGCGCGGCGTCGACACCCGCGCGGTGGTCGCTCACTTCGCCGGCGTCGCCAGCGTCGTCTCGCTTATCGGAATCTTGGCGTTTCCCCAGGTGCTTCGCGACGACCTCCTCGAACCGACAACCGCCGCTCTTCTACTCGGCGTCGCCGCCAGCGGAACCATGGGCCAGATCTGCCTGACGCGAGCCTATTCCACGGGCAAGCCAGCCCGGCTCGCGGTCGTCGGGCTCACCCAGATTCTCTTCGCCGTCGCCTTCGACGTCCTCTTCTGGGGCCGCGCTCTCACACCCCTGGCGATCGCCGGTTTCTTGCTCGTCGGGCTGCCGTCGGCGGCGCTGGCCGCGGTCGCCGGCCAGAAACTCCGCTCCCGCCAGCCCGAGCCGGATCACCCCTCAACCTTATCGGACTCCACCGCCGCCGAGCCGCTCACCGCTCGATCTTCAGCTCCGGTTTCGCCTCCTGCAGCGCCTTGACTCCCTCATCCGTCACCTTCGTCCCCGCCAGAAAGACCTGCTTGAGCGCAGCGCACCCCTTCAAGTGTTCCAGGCCCGCGTCAGTCACTCCGGTGCCGACCACACTGAGCACTTCCAGCGCGGGCATCACCTTCAGCTTCTCAAGGCCCGCGTCGGTCACCTTCGTATCAACCAAATAGAGCTTCTCGACAGTTGCCAGCGACGCCACCGTGTCCAGGCCCGCATCCGTCACTTCACTGCTGTTGAGCATTAGCTTCCTGAGCTTCGGGAATGCCTTCAGCGGCTCGAGATCGGCATCGCCCACCTTCGTCGCGCCCAGGTTCACATGGTCAATCGGCTTGCCCTCGGCCTCCTCGTTCCGATAGGTCCGCCCGCCCAGCTTTTGGATCGCTTCGACCGCCACGTTCTCATCCTGTCGAGCTTTCATGATGCCTGCCTCGTTCGGGGTTCCTCACAAATCTCATCTCCTTCGAGTTATACCAGACCCGACGCCAGCCGCAATTATCGAGCCGGCCGCTCCAGGACATAGCGACCCCAACCCGCCGACCCTGCGGGCGATCTCTGAAAATCGACCGCGCGATACCCACGCTCGAAGCAAGCCAGGAACGCCTCGCGAATCTCCAGCCCCCAAGCTCGCGCCTGTTGCGGATTGTTTTCGCGAATCCATAACATATCCAACGGTATCTCGATACCAACCTGCGCCGGCGTTTCTTCATTCACACGAGTTCGCCTTGGCCTCACGCCGCCGTCAGAACCTTGCTCGCCCTGAACAACCAACGTCAGTGCCAGACTCTCCTTGTCTCTCCCGCCCTCTCGTGGCGGGCGCGACACTTCCCACTCCGCCAAAATCCGATCGGTCGGCACGCCCGCATTCAAACGGTCCTCGCGTGGGCCATAGAGGTCCACATAGTAGCTCCCGCACGTCGCCCCAAGCTTCCCCAGGTTAAACATCGCATTCCCCGCCTGAAGCGGGTCGAATGTCCAGGCGATGAGATCAATCTCTTCGCGAAGCGCGAAATCGCGCTGCGCCAGCTTCAGCTTCGTGCCCAAGCCGCGATCCTGATATTCCGGCGCGATGCCCGTCAGTTGCGAATATAAACAAAGCCGCCCACCCGACCGGCCCAGGAACGCAAATGACATCCCCACCGCCCGACCGTCCGGACCGAACGCACCCAGCACCAATCCACCATGACGGTTCGCCCCAACCAGCGTCGCCACCGGCACCACATACGAGTCGTCGGGCAGCCCCCACGAAGCCCGCTGCACCGCCTGCAGCGCTCGATATTCCTCAGGTCGCTCAACCTGTCGGATCGTGATCGGTACGTTGATCTTCAAGTCACCCATTCCCTCGCCCCCCCCCCCTCGCAACCCGAAGGCACCGGCCGATTCCTCACGAAGCTCCATCCGGAAAAAGCCCGGCAAGCAAGAGCGTAAGCAGGGCCGTTCTCGGCACCAGCGATTCAATCTGAATCTGCTCCTCCGGCGCGTGTGCTCCCAAACCCTCACAACCCAGCCCGTCGAGTGTCGGACACCCCACCGCCGAGGTGAAATTCCCATCGCTGCCGCCGCCGGTTCCCCCTTCGCCAAGAGTCAGTCCGAGCTGCCTGCCAAACACTCGCGCCTGTTCATACAGCACCAGATTGCCCTTCGTTCGCTCCATCGGCGGCCGGTTCAAGCCGCCGCTGATCTCAACATGAGTCCCTCGCCCTACCGGCTTCAATGCACGCAACGCCGCGTCGACACGAGCCGCCTCGTCGAGTGTCGAGGCTCGAAGATCGATGGTCGCCGTCGCCTCCGCCGCGATCACGTTCGCCGCCGTTCCTCCAGACACCTTGCCCACGTTTAGCGTCGTACCCAGCTCCGGCTTCGCCAGGGCCATGACCCCCAGGATCTGGTGCGCAATCTCCAGAATGGCGCTCGCCCCCTTCTCCGGCTCGACTCCCGCATGCGCCGGCCGCCCCCTGGTACGAAGCGTGTACTGACCGATCCCCTTCCGCGACGTCTTCAATCGCCCATCCGCCAGCGGTGGCTCAAGCACCAACGTACACGCCGATCGTTTCGCCTCCTCCTCAATCAAGAGCCGCGAGGTCGGGCTACCGATTTCCTCGTCCGAGGTTGCCAGCAATACAACCTGCCGACACGGCCTTGTCCCCATCGCCGCCAACGCGCCGATCGCCGCCTGGATCATCACCAGGCTTGTCTTCATATCATAAATCCCCGGCCCATGTGCCCGGTCGCCTTCGACGCCGATCGGCATCAGCGCCAGCGTCCCAACCGGCCACACCGTGTCAAAGTGACACAACACCAGGATCGGCGGCTCCGGTCCCTCACCCCAGACCACGCGCAGGTGATCCCCTCCAGCCACGTTCACCATCCGCTCCACCCGTGCCCCGCACCCTTCGTAACGCCGAGTCAGTCGATCAGCCAGTGCGTCGAGCGCCGGCTTGTCACCACTCGGCGATTCGTGCGCCACCAACTCAAGAATGGAATCGACCATCGCCCCGCGTCGCGACTCCAAATGCGCGACCAGAGCCGTACTTCCTTTCGCCAGATTCTCCCATCCGTCCCCCATCGGCTCTGACCCCTCCATTGTTCAAAAACGGCCGTCAACGCTCGCCGACCACGTGCGCAACGCGTGCCCTTCAATGCGCTCCACCAATGGCTCATGCCCCAGCCCAGGCGCGTCGGGCACGACGACCCGCCCGCCCTTCGCCACAATCGGCGGTTCGACCACATCCTCGGCATAATACTTCGCGGAACCGGATAAATCACCCGCGAGAGTAAAGCCGGCCAGACTCGCCACCGCCAGGTTCGCCGCGCGGCCGATACCGAATTCGTGCATCCCGCCGCACCAAACCGGGACGCCGCGCTCCCGGCAATAACCTTCGATCTCTCGTGCGTTGATCAGGCCGCCCACACGCCCCGGCTTGATATTCACGACACGGCATGCGTCGATCTCCAGCGCGTGCCGCACATCCGCCAGCGACCGCAGACTCTCGTCCAGGCAGATCGGCGTCCTCAATCGAGCTTGTAACCGCGCATGGTCAACTATGTCCTCATTCCCCAGCGGTTGTTCGATCAGCAAAAGGCCAAACTCATCCAGGGCCTGAAGCCGGTCCACGTCCGCGAGCGTGTAAGCCGAATTCGCATCCACCTGCAATGCGATTCCAGGAAATCGCTCGCGCACCCATCGAACAACCTCGACATCATGCCCCGGCGCAATCTTGAGCTTGATCCGACGGTATCCCTCCGCCAGGAACGCCTCAATCCGTTCAATCAATCGAGCCGGCTCCGATTCAATCCCCAGGCTGACCCCCGACTCAATCTCCGACCGCGTCCCTCCCAACCAGCGCGACAGGCTCAATCCCTCTCGCCTCGCCTCCGCAACGCAGATCGCCGCCTCCAGCCCCGCCTTCGCAAACCGGTTCCCTTTGAGCTTCCCATTGAGGCCGCGAAATGATTCGATCGAGTCCCAGGGCACACCTAAAACCGAAGGCACGAGGAACTCCGTCAACATCAACCAGCATGTCCCCGAGGTCTCTTCGCAATAGTAAGGATCGACCGGTGCGGCACACTCGCCCCAGCCTTCAACCCCATCCACGTCCACGCGAATCACGACGTGCGTAATCGCCTCGCGCACGCTCGAACTCGTCCGAAACGGACGAACCAGGGGCAGTCGAACCTCCCACAAGTCCACGCGCCGCACTCTCATCGCCACACCCAGCTCCACTTGCCTTGCCTTCCTCACTCACCGCGATATCACCCCGTCGCGACACACTCGCGAGCCGCGCCTTGGCTCGACCCCCGAGTGTTGTTGGGATATCATACTTGTTGGAGATTCTCTCTCGCGAAGATTATCCTCGCGACGCCGAAACGCACGCTCGCAATGAGTTCCCGCCGCAACCGGTCCAGCCCACAACCTTCCTCGCAATCTGCTCCCGCCTCCCTACCTGCCTCGTGGAGCCTTGACTCCGATGAGACGCCTCACGATATCACGGCTCGTCCTCTCTCTATTCCTCACCGGCTTCGCGGCGCTTGCCCCGACCGTCATCCACGCCCGCCAGGATGTCGGCTCGTCACCGCCGGCACCCAACTCTCCTGGGGTTGAATTTCCGCGTGATATTGAGCCAATCCTCGCCGCTCGCTGCTTCCCCTGTCACGCCGCCGAGGAACATAAAGGCGGCCTCAGTCTCGACACGCGCGACCACCTGCTCGCCGGTGGCGACAACGGCCCGGCGATCGAACTCAACGAGAGCGAAGCCAGCCTCCTCATCGAGAAAATCGCCGGCCTCGACCCCGCCGGCATCATGCCACCCAAGGGGAAAGGTCAGCCACTCACAGCCGACGAACTCCAACGCTTTCGCGACTGGATCGATCAAGGAGCACAATGGACCGGTCCCACACTCACCACCGAGCGCGCCGCTCACCTCGTCGGCCAGCAACACTGGGCCTTCCAACCGCCCACTCGACCACCACTCCCCACGATCAAGGAAACCGCCTGGCCCCGTCATCCCATCGACCGATTCGTCCTCGCCCGCCTTGAAGCCGAGGGCATGGCCCACGCCCCCGAGGCTGACAAGCCCACGCTTCTCCGCCGCCTCTCGCTCGACCTCATCGGCCTGCCACCCACGCCCATCGAGATCGAGGCATTCCTCGCCGACACTCGGCCCGACGCCTACGAACGCCTCGTCGACCGCCTGCTCGCCAGCCCCGCCTATGGAGAACGCTGGGCGCGGCGCTGGCTCGATCTCGCCCGCTATGCCGACACCAACGGCTATGAAAAAGACCGCGAGCGCTCCATCTGGCCCTATCGCGACTGGGTTATCCGCGCGCTCAACTCCGATATGCCCTTCGACCAGTTCACCATCGAGCAAATCGCCGGCGACCTGCTGCCCAACGCAACGCCCGATCAACAAATCGCCACCGGTTTCCATCGCAACACCATGATCAACGAGGAGGGCGGCATCGACGTCGAGGAGTTCCGCTTCGCCTCGCTCGTCGACCGCATCGCCACGACCGGCACCACCTGGCTCGGCCTTACCATCAATTGCGCCCAGTGCCACACCCACAAATACGACCCAATCCCGCAAACCGACTACTACCGTCTGATGGCCATGATGGACAACGCCGACGAGCCCGAAATCGTCGTCCCCGACCCAGCCATCGAAGCACGCCGCAAGGAACTCACCGCCACGATCGAGACCCTCCAATCCAAGCTCCCGGATCGATTCCCGCTACCCGACGCCGACGGCTCTTGGCACCCCCGCAAGCCAACCCAGGTCCTCGCCCTCACCACCCCCGGTGAGACCTCCCCGACCTTCGAGATTCATCCCGACGACTCCATCCTGGTCAGCGCCTCCAATCCAGAAAAAGTGTCCTATTCACTGGTCGTCGACACCACCGAGCTGCCCCGTCCCATCGACGCGATCCGCATCGAAGGCCTCACCGATCCGGCCCTTCCTTCCACAGGCCCCGGACGGACACCGCACGGCAACTTCGTCGTCACCGGCGTTCGTGTCTATTCTCTCGACGAAAGCCGATCCGACCCGACGCCGATCCTCATCAAGCAAGCCAACGCCGATTTCACCCAGGCCGGCTTCGACCCCTCAGGCGTTCTCGACGCCGACGACGCCACCGGCTGGGCCATCGACGACGGCTCCGGCCAGCTCAACAAAAACCGCTCCCTCACCCTCTCACTCGCCCATCCCCTGCCCCATTCCCCAGCACGTCTACACCTCCAGATCGAACAGAATTACGGCGGCCACCACACACTCGGCCGATTCCGCGTCAGCCTGCGCCAGACCGCTCCCCCCGCCGATCTCTCGATCCCCGAGCCTGAACGGAGAGCCTTGCATCTGGCGGCCCGTCAGGCCGAATGGGAACGCACCATCCCATCCGCCGACTGGACGCCGCTCGCTCCCACTCAGTTGAATTCGCGCAAGCACGCCACGATGGACCTTCTCGACGACACCTCCATCCTCGTCAGCGGCGACAAACCCAATAACGACGTCTACGACCTCACTTTGGCGATTCCCCAGGATACCGACTCCCCCGTCACCGCCCTCCGCATCGAGGCCCTGCCCCACCCCAGCCACCCCGACAACGGACCCGGTCGCGCTCCTCTGTTTTCCGTCGGCGATTTTATCCTCACCGAGGTCGAGGCCCGCGCCACCCCCGACGGCCCACTCATTCCGTTCACCCAGGCCACAACCGACCACGCCGAGGCCAATAAGCCAGGCTCACTCGCCATCGACGGCCAACCCGATACCGGCTGGTCCATTCAAGGCCAGGTCGGCAAACCCCATCACATCGTTCTCGAATTCGCCACACCACTTTCGCGTCAGGCGGCCTCTTCGCTCCACCTCGCTCTCCACCAGTTCGGCATCCACCAGATGACCCTGGGCCGCTTCCGCGTTTCGTACACCACCACTCCCGGCCCCGTCCGCGCCTCCGGCGTACCCGCCCAGGTCGAATCCGCCCTCCGCATCGCTCCCGAGTCGCGTACCGACTCCGATCGCCGCCTCATCCGCCATCAGTTCCTTGCCACCTGCGAAGAGCTAGCCTCCGCCCGAGCCGAGATCGACGCCCTCACCGCCCAGCTTCCCCAGCACCCCACCACCCTGGTTCTTCGGGAGCGACGCCCCCAACACAACCGCCTCACCCGTGTCCACCGCCGTGGCGAGTTCCTCCAGCCGCTCGACCCCGTCCAGCCGGGAACGCCCTCCGCGCTTCATCCCCTCCCCTCCCAGACGAAATCCGACCGCCTGGCCCTCGCCCGCTGGCTCGTGGCCGACGATAACCCCCTCGTCGCCCGCGTCGTCGTCAACCGAGACTGGCACTCCCTCTTCGGCCGCGGCCTGGTCGCCACCCTCGAAGACTTCGGCGCGCGCGGCGATCGACCCACCCATCCCGAGCTACTCGACTTCCTCGCACGCGAATTTGCCGACAAGGGCTGGAGCCGCAAGGCCCTGCATCGCCTCATCGTCACCAGCGCCACCTATCGACAGGACTCCCGCGTCTCCCCCGAAGCCCTCTCACTCGATCCGACCAACGCCCTGCTCGCCCGCGGCGCTCGCT
>JBGSYY010000344.1:0-13431 GCA_041750675.1 Isosphaeraceae bacterium
GGCTGGATTCGCGGCGATGGAGGCCGGTGCGGTCGACGGCATCGCGGCGCGGGCCTCCTCTTGATGGCGGTTCGGGAACGGCAAGGTTTATCTAACGCGGTCGGCATTGTGGAGCAAGGGCAAGTGATTCCCGGCGGGTCGTGTTGGGCGAGCGGTGAGTCGGAAGCATGACTTGCCGAGTTGGGGGGATTACACTCGGACACGTCGCGCCGATCGGGGTCGGAATCGTGACCGTACAGACATTTGTTTGGGTACCTGCAAAGGGAGGCGAGGATGCGAAGCTCGACAACGACACGGCTGATTCTGACAATCGGGCTTTTGGGTTTGGGAACGGCGGCGTGGGGGCAGGATCATGTGAAGGAGCGGCTGGAAAAGACGCCCCGGCATCTTGAGTATCAGAAGGTGAAGGCCGGGGATCGGGAGCTGAACTGCTTCGTCGCCTACCCCGAGGTGAAGGAGAAGGCGACGGCGGTGGTGGTCATCCACGAGATCTTCGGTCTGGCCGACTGGGTTCGGGGTGTGACCGACCAGTTCGCCGAGGCGGGTTACATCGCCATCGCGCCCGATCTGCTCTCGGGTCTGGGACCGAACGGCGGCGGGACCGAGGCGTTGGGCGGCGGCGATGCTGTGCGCGGGGCGATACGGGACCTGCCGGCGGACCAGGTGACGGCGGACCTGAACGCGGTGGTCGACTATGTGGCGGCGCTACCGGCCTGCAATGGCAAGGTCGTGGTGGTGGGTTATTGCTGGGGCGGCGGTCAGTCGTTCCGGTTCGCGACCGAGACCGACAAGATCAAGGCAGCGCTGGTCTTTTATGGTACCGGGCCGGAGGACGCGGCGGCGATTAAGCGAATCGACGCGCCGGTTTATGGCTTCTACGGTGAAAACGACGCGCGGGTGAACGCGACGATTCCCAAGTCGAAGGAGCTGATGGAAGCGGCGGGAAAGACGTTCGAACCGGTGATCTATGACGGTGCCGGGCACGGATTTCTCCGAGCCGGCGAAGGACCCGACGCCAGCCCGGAGAACGCGAAGGCTCGTGCCAAGGCCTGGGAGCGGATCAAGGAGATCCTGAAGGGGATCTGAGAGGCTGGGGGAGGGCCGATTATGGTTGCCCGGCAGGCCGAAGGGAGGCAGGCCGGGTCGTTGGCGGTAAGCCCCTTTGCCTGGAGCCGGAAAATGGTGGCCGTGGGCATCGCGGTAGGCTTGGTAAATTGACTCGGCACTTCGGGACGTGCTAGCCTGAGGTATCCTGCTCATCGATTTTTCTTCTCTCGATCGTTTCTGATCGATCCGATACGCATGTTTTGCGCCCCGTTTTCGGAACCCCGCTGGAAACCGCCTGGTCTAAACAACGGGTGAGGGCGTGGAGAGTGAGAGCTTGCGCGGTCGCCTCGGCCGCGAACTGCGGGAAACCCCTTCGGGAGCGGCCGAGCGGCGGTGGCCGGCTGGTCCCTGTCAAACGGTGTGGGAGAGTTGCCGACCATGGCGAAGCAAGGGCGTGAGTGGACCGAGATCCTGGTGAAGCGCGGGATCGTGGGCGCGGAGCAATTAAACGAGGCCAAGCGCGTGGGGCCGACCATCGAGGATGGCCTGGCACGGCTGGGATACGCCGACGTCGATCAGATCACGAAGGCGAAGGCCGAGCAGTTCGGCCTCGACTTCGTTGACCTTCAAGAGGTTGAGATCCCGGCATCGGTGGTCGAACTGGTGCCGGAGAGTCTGGCGCGCGAGAACCTGGTGATGCCGCTGGCCCAGGAGAACGGCGCGATCAAGGTGATCATGCATGATCCCATGGACTTCGAGACGATCGACAAGCTCCGCTTTGTGCTGAACCGCGAGATCGAGGTGGCACTCGCGCCCAAGGAAGCGATTGTCGAGGCGATCAACCGGTATTATGGCAGCAGTAGCCAGGAGACGGAATCGGTCGACTCGATGCTGCAGGAGTTCACCGACACGGCGATCGACTTTGCCGAGGACGTGGGTGGAGACCGTCGCAGCGCTGCGGGCGCAGGGATGGAAGAGGGTGACGCGCCGGTGATCCGGTTGGTACACCTGATCATCCAGGAAGCGGTGAACATGCGCGCGTCGGACATTCACATTGAGCCGTTCGGCGAGCGGATCCGGATTCGCTACCGGATCGACGGCGTGTGCATGGAGCGCGATAGCCCGCCTCGGCGGCTGCTGGCGGCGATCGTCAGCCGGTTGAAGATCATGGGATCGATCGACATCGCCGAGAAGCGACGTCCCCAGGACGGACGAATCAAGGCGCACGTTTCGGGCAAGGATATCGACTTCCGGGTGAGCATCCTGCCGACGAACCACGGCCAATCGGTGGTCATGCGTATCCTGGATCGCGACAACATCAAGGTCGGACTTCGCGATCTGGGCTTCGGCGAGGAGGACTGGAAGCGGTTCAGCGCGCTCATCAAGCGGCCCAACGGAATCTTGCTCGTGACGGGGCCAACGGGTTCCGGCAAGACGACCACCCTCTATGCAGCGCTCAACGAGCTGAACCGTCCCGATGTGAAGATCATCACGGCCGAGGACCCGGTGGAGTACTACCTGCCGGGGATCAATCAGTGCGAGGTGAAGGCCAAGATCGGGATGACCTTCGCACGGATCATCCGGGCCATGCTGCGGCAGAATCCGAACATTCTGCTGGTGGGTGAAATCCGCGATGAGGAGACGGCGAACACCGCGATCCAGGCGTCTCTGACGGGACACTTGGTTTTCAGTACGCTACACACGAACGATGCGCCCAGTGCCATTACACGGCTGGTCGATATTGGTGTTCAGCCGTTCCTGGCGGCCAGCTCGGTGATGGGAATCATGGCGCAGCGGTTGGTGCGCAAGGTTTGCCCGAAATGTCGGCAACGGTACGAGCCGGCGGCAAGCACCTTGAAGTCGATCGGCCTTCGGCCTGACATCTCGAAGAAGGCTAACTTCATGAAAGGCAAGGGTTGCACCTATTGCAACAAGACCGGGTATCGCGGCCGGATGGGGATTTACGAACTGATGGGGATGACCACCCAGGTTCGCGAGATGACGTTCCGTGGAGAATCGACCGAGCAAATCCGTAAGATGGCCCGAAAACAGGGGATGCGCACGCTCTTCGAGGACGGGATGATCAAGGCCCTGAAGGGTCAGACCACCCTCGAAGAGGTATTGCGGATCACCAAGGCGGATGTCATCCAAGAGCCGCAGCGCGCCTGATGGGGCGGCCTCGAAACCCGGCAACGATCACCCGGCACACCCTCCCGAGCCGCGAGGCCAAGGAGGCGTGGTCGGGACTCGTGTCGGTTATTGGAAGTCGCGAGTGCATGGGCGGTTGGGAGCAAGACCGGAGTGGGTTTTCGAGCACCGCTCGGTTGATCGTGAGAGATTGACACGGATAATGGGAATGCTCGGCGCTCGCCCGGGCACTCCCTTCTCAACTTTCTGAATCACAACGACGTTCGGTAGGACACCTGGGTGTCCGGACATCGTCAATCCTGTGTGCCTGTTCAGGTGGCACCCGAAGGAGAGCGACCCGCTCCATGGGCACCCTGCTGATCGACAAACTGTTGCAGACGGTCTGCACCCAGAAGGCCAGCGACCTCCACCTCACGGTGGGGACGCCGCCGGTGGTGCGTCTGCATGGACACTTACGCCCTCTGGCGACGAAGGTGCTGGAACCGGCGGACACCGTTTCGCTGATGAAGAGCATCACGCCCGAGCGGTGCCAGCAAGAGCTGCAAGAGGTCGGCGGGACGGACTTCGGGTTCGCCTTCGGCGAAATGGCCCGGTTCCGGGTCGCCGTGTTCAAGCAGAGAAACAATGTCGGGTTGGTACTGCGGCGGATTCCCAACGAGTTCCTGACGTTCGAGCAGATCGGGCTGCCGCCGGTGATGGAGCAGCTCATCCAGCGGCCCCGCGGACTGATCCTGGTGACGGGGCCGACGGGATCGGGCAAAACGACCAGCCTGGCGTCGATGATCAACTGGATCAACGACAACCTCGACCGGCATATCATTACCATCGAGGACCCGATCGAGTATTTCCACAAGCACAAGAAGTGCCTGGTGAATCAGCGCGAGATCGGCATCGACGTACCGGACTTTCCGGAAGCGCTTCGGCGTGCTCTCCGAATGGATCCGGACATCATCCTGGTGGGTGAGATGCGTGACCTGGCAACGATTCAGGCGGCGATCACGGCGGCCGAGACGGGCCACATCGTGTTCGGTACCCTGCACACGAACTCGGCCGAGGGAACGGTCAATCGAATCATCGACGTGTTTCCCAAGGAACAACAGGATCAGATCCGAACGCAGCTCTCGGTGGCGATCATCGGCGTGCTGGCTCAGTCACTGCTGCCGCGCAAGCCCAAGGGACTGGTGGCGGCGTACGAGTGCCTGGTGATCACGCCGGCGGTGTCGAACCTGATTCGCGAAAACAAGACGTACCGAATCGACTCGACGATCCAGACCGGGCGCAAACACGGAATGATCTTGCTCGACGATTCGCTCTTCAACCTCTGGCGTCAGGGCCTGGTGGAAGAAGATGAGGTCATCTACAAATCACGCAAGCCGAACGAGCTTCGAGAGCGGATCGAGAACGCCAAGAAGGGCATCTTCGACGACAAGGACGAGGCGGACGAGGAGTGAGAGATCGCCCGTTCGTGAGGCGAACGGCCGCCGGCTGGGCGGCCTCAGCCTTCGGGGCTTGCACCGTATGGGCAGGAATTGAATCGAGAGCAGCCTGACCGTCTCACAGAGGTGAATCGCATGGCACGCCGGCTTGGCACGATTCTGGTGGACATGGGGTATCTGGACGAGGATACCCTTTGGAAGGTGATGGAGGAGCAGAAGCAGGGCGGCGGCACGGAGCTGGTCGGCAAGGTGGCGGTGCGCCTGGGATTGGTCAGTGAAGACCAGGTGTTGAAGGCGCTGGGCGAGCAGCTCGGGATGAAGGTGGTGAAGCTGGGCGACATGACGTTTCCGCCCGACGTGATCGATCTGGTGAACGAGTCGATGGCGACGGCGTTCAAGGTGGTGCCGATCTCGGTGGGGAAGAAGGACAAGGCCGTCACGGTGGCGATGGCCGAGCCGCAGAATCCATCGACGCTGGACAGTCTGCGCTCGTTTCTGGGCGTCGACGTGAAGGGCGTGGTGGCGGCCGAGTCGGACGTGATGGCAGCGATTGAGCGTGTGTACGCCGGTCATCAGGAGTCGATCGCCGACGTTGTGAAGCAGATCGAGACCGACAAGGGTTTGCAGCAGTTCCAGTATCGCAACGAGAACACGATCGACCTGGAGGCGATCGAGGAGATGGCCGAGGCCGCGCCTGTGCGCAAGCTCTTGAACATGGTTTTGCTGCTGGCGATCAAGGACAAGGCATCGGACATCCATTTCGAGCCGTTTGAAGACGAATACAAGATGCGGTACCGGGTCGACGGCATTCTCTACGAGCTGGTGCCGCCGCCCCGCCACCTGGCTCCGGCGATCGCCAGCCGCATCAAGGTCATGTCGAACCTGGATATCGCCGAGCGTCGGCTGCCCCAGGACGGCCGCATCGAGCTGAATATCGGTGGTAACTCGGTGGATATCCGGGTCTCGACCCTGCCGACGATGTTCGGTGAATCGGTCGTCTTGCGAATTCTCGACCGTACGGTGGTCAACCTCGATCTAGAGAAGGTGGGATTTTCACCCGACACCCTGGCGATCTGGCGTGAGGTGATTCACAAGCCGAACGGGATCATTCTGGTGACGGGGCCGACCTCCTCGGGCAAGACGACGACCCTGTACGCCACGCTCAATGAGCTGAACACGATCGAGGACAAGATCATCACCACCGAGGAGCCGGTCGAATACGACATCGACGGCTTGATTCAGGTGCCGATCAACCCCGAGATCGGCGTCACGTTCGCCGCCTGTCTGCGGGCGATTTTGAGGCAGGACCCGGACAAGATTCTGGTCGGCGAGACGCGCGACCTGGAGACGGCCGAGATTTCGATTCAGGCGAGCCTGACCGGGCACATCGTGTTCACCACATTGCACACGAACGACGCGCCCTCGGCGGTCACGCGCCTACGCGACATGGGCGTGCCGACGTTCTTGATCACGGCGACGGTGGAGGCGGTGCTGGCGCAGCGGTTGGTGCGGAAGATCTGCACGAACTGTCGCACGGAGTATACGCCCACCGAGGAGATCGCGCTTCAGGTCGGCATGACGCTCGAAGAAGCGAAGCAGAAGAAATTTTATTACGGCAAGGGCTGCGAGCGCTGCAACAACACCGGCTACAAGGGCCGCATGGGGTTGTTCGAGCTGTTGATCATGAACGAAGAACTGCGTGAGATGGTCACGGCGGAGGTCTCGCTCGACGAGTTCCGCGAAGTGGCGCGTAAGTACGGCATGCGGACCCTGCGCGAGTCGGGTCTGCTGGCGATTGAAATGGGGCAGTCGACGGTCGAGGAAGTCGTCCGCGAGACGATGCTCGACGATATCTGATCAAAGCCGTTGCGCAAGAGATATCGGGAACAATTCACAAGAACACGTGTCTCATTGACAGGGGCCAAGGCCCGGGCCAGAACCTCTCTCCGGAGCGACCGCGATGCCGACCTTCACCTTCGAGGCGATGGACCATACGGGCAAGGAAGTCAAGGACACGATCGACGCCTCGACGGCCGAGGAAGCCCAGCTTCTGATCCGTCAGAAGGGGTTCTTCGTCACCAAGATCAGCGAACGGGCGGCGGCCAAGTCGGGCGCGAAAAAGGGGAGCAAGTCCAAGAAGGGCGCGGCCAAGGGCAAGCGGAAGAAGTCGTTCACGATCGGCAAGATCTCGTCGAAGCATCTAACCTTGTTCACCCGGCAACTTTCGACCCTTCAGGACGCCGGTTTGCCGATCTTGCGGAGCCTGAAGATTCTTGAAGGCCAGCAGAAACCGGGCGTCTTGAAGAACTCGCTGATGGATGTGGTCGAGGATATCGAAGGCGGCTCGACACTCTCCGAGGCGATGGGCAAACACCCCAAGGCGTTCGATCGCCTCTATTGCAACATGGTGAAGGCTGGCGAGGCGGGCGGTGCGTTGGAGGCCATCCTTCAGCGCCTGGCCGACTTCAAGGAGAAGAGCCAGACGCTCAAACGGCGCGTGAAGGGTGCGATGATCTATCCGATCGTCGTCATCTTCGTGGCGACGGCGATCGTCGGTTTCATTCTTTACTTCATCATCCCCAAGTTCAAAGTCATCTTCCTCGACTTCGGCGTCGACCTGCCGCCGATGACCACATTCCTGATCGACGCCAGCGACTTCATCATCCAGAAGTTCTGGGTGATGATTTTGACGCCGATCGCGATCTGGATCCTCCTCAAACTGCTCTACCGCAACCGCACCGGGGCCTACATCCTCGACCGGCTCAAGCTGATGATTCCCGTCATGGGCCAGATTGTCGAGAAGTCGGTCGTGGCGCGAACGATGCGGACGTTGGGAACCCTGGTGCAGTCGGGCGTGCCGATTCTGGACGCGCTTTCGATCGTCAGGGATACGGCCGAGAACGCCGTTTTCGAGCGTGCGTTCACCAAGATTTACGAGTCGATCCGCGAGGGCGAGACGATCGCCCAGCCGCTCAAGGAAGCACGCGTGGTCGACGACATCGTCGTGAACATGATCGACGTCGGTGAAGAGACCGGCGACCTGGACACGATGCTCAACAAGATTGCCGACAACTATGACGAAGAGGTTGAGGTTCTGGTCGATAGCCTCGTGAGCTTGCTCGAACCGATCATGATCGTCGTCCTCGGCGGCATCATCGGGTTCATCGTCATCGCGTTGTTCATGCCGTTGATTCAGTTGATCAGCAACCTTTCGGGCTGATCGACGGCGCGAGCGAACCGGCTCTCGCACACCTGGTGGAGCGGGGATGCAATCACGCAGCCCCGCTCGCCCAACACGCCTGAAAAAAAGCCCAATCACGTCCCGATCGCATCGTCACAAAAGCACACTGAGATCCGTATTATCGTTATTGAGGTGGGAGGCGGTGCGCCCTCGGCCGGGTTCGGCGGGCGCGAGCCGTCGCCACTGATCCCGGCACCCGCTCAGCTCTCTCAAATCAATTTTCTCACGCGAGACCGGCCCACGACGGAGAGGACGACCGAGCCATGATTCGCAAGCGAACTAACGAGAGACTCGGCCCCGCCGCCGTCGGCGTTCGCCGCCGGCCCGGCTTCACGCTGGTCGAGCTGCTGGTCGTGATCGTGATCATCGGGGTCCTGATCGCGCTGCTGGTCCCGGTGATCGCCGGGGCGGTCCGCACGGCGAACGAGGCGCGGGTCTCGGGCGAGATCCAGCTGCTCTCGCAGGCGCTCACGGAATTCAAGCAGCGGTATGGCGACTATCCGCCGAGCCGGATCGTGCTCAGCGAGACGGGGAACTACCCGGTCAGTGACAACACCAGCCTCGACGCCTACGGCAACTTCATCATCGGTTACAGCAACCCCGGCTCGCCGATTCTGGGTGGGATGACGGCGGGGACGTTTGGAACCCCCGACCTGACCATCGGCGCGCTGGCGCAGCGGTCGGTCCAGTATCTCCGCAAGTTCTTCCCCAAGGCCGCCGCACCGACACCCACCCAGTGGCACGACTTCAACGGCAACGGTTTCATCGACGACGGCCTGATTCTGCTCCAAGGCGACGAGTGCCTCGTTTTCTTCCTGGGCGGCATTCCGATCCTGACCAACGACTCCTACAGCGTCATCGGATTCGGCAAGGATCCCACGCGGCCGTTCACCACAACGCTATTGACCGCGCCCACTCAGATGCGCGGCGACAACCGCACAGCCCCGTTCAGCCTGGAGTTCCGCTCCGAGCGGCTGGTCGATCCGGACAACGACGGCATGCCGGCCTACCTCGACCCGCTGGCCGCCGGCCGAGGGGCGACTGAAGGAAACGTACACATGTACGCCTATTTCAGCGGATATGGCACAGGCACATACGATCCGAACGACGTGAACTACGAGATCGAGCAGACGTTGCAGCAGTTCCGATCGGGCCTGGTGCCGGTCGCGCCATTCGCGCTGGCCTCGCCGTCGCCCAATCCCTACACCAACAACACGCCGATGCCCACGAACGGGTTCGCCCAGTATGTGAATCCCAACGGGTTCCAGATCGTCGCGGCCGGTGCGGACGGTTATTACGGCCCCGGCGGTGCTTATGAAGCCGCCTCGACGAGCAACCGACTGCCGTTTGACCCGACGACGATCACAGGCCCCCTGCCCCCGACCGATCTGCGGTCGCGCGAGCGGGACAACCTCACGAACTTTTCGCGTGGCCGGCTCGACTGATCGAGGCGTCCGGGGTCAAGAATCAAGGGTCGCAGAGTTTGTTTTGGAGATTTGTTCATGAGACGCGAGGGGTGGCCGAAAATGCGACGCGGAAAATCGGCCGCCCGGCGGGCGGGCCGGGGTTTCACGATGATCGAGCTGCTGGTGGTCATCGCGATCATCGGCATCTTGCTCGCGTTCATCCTGGCGGCATCGTTCGCCAGCGTCGAGCAGGCGCGGGTGCGGGCCACGCAGGCCCTCATCACCAAGCTCGAGGTTGCGCTGAACGAGCGAGTCGACGCCCTCTTGTCCCAAACGCTCAGCCCGAACGGGGCGCACCAGTGGCTGGCCTCGGTTGCGCCGATTCCGGGCGCTCCGGCCGGGGCCTTACCCTGGGGACTGGTCTCGAACCCAAGGGCCGAGGTGATCGCTCGCTACGATCTGATCAAGATGGAGCTGCCCGACGTCTTTTTCATCCAGGGCGACGCGACGACGCCCTATCCGATTAACTTCGCGGGGCTGCCGTATAACTACGACCTCACCGGCTCGCTGCGCGGCGTCAACGCACCCGCCGATTATGTGCTGCCTCTGGGCCAGTCGGTGCCGCCGGGGTTCAATCCGTCTCCCAATAAGCCGAATCCAGCCGGGCCGCCGTTCTATACAGCGAACGAGCTTGATCCAGACGGCAACGGCACGGCGAACCTGGGTCCGGGAGCGTACACATTCGGCCCTGTTCCCACTGGCCTGGGAATCTACGGCGCGAGCTACAACGCACGCGCGGCCTTGCAAAAGCTGATCGGCTTCACGCCGCTGGGTACTGATGGCGTTGACAACGACGGCAACGGCCTCGCGGACGAGGTGGCCGAGGGCCTTACCAATCAGGATGGCACGGGCAACCCCGAGGCCCAAGCGGGCTTGCAGCGGTTCCTGGCCAACCACCAGCACCAGACCGCACGGGCCGAGATGCTCTACGCCATCCTGGTCGAAGGTCAAGGGCCGCTGGGCAACGCCTTCAATCGCGAGGATTTCACGACCAACGAAGTGAAAGACACCGACGAGGACGGCCTCCCCGAGTTCGTCGACGGCTGGGGCAAGCCGCTCCAGTTCTATCGCTGGCCTATTTTTTACAACAGCGACGGGCTGCAAAAGGGGCCTTTGCCGTTCTTCTCGAACATCGAGCCGCGGCCCTCGGCGCCGCTCGACCCGACAGGGCAAATCGTCGCACCGGCATGGTGGGGCGAACTCATGGATCCCCCAAACATCCCGGTCCTGATGAGTCCCAAGGCCCAAATCTTCAGCCGCTATTTCGGCAGCACCGTCGATCCCAACATGGGGTTGACCAATCCCAGTTCGGGGCTCGCCTATGCCGCGAGCGGGGGATTGTGGGATCGCTCCGGCTTCTATGCGCGGCGGGCCTTCAGCGCCAAGTTCCTGATCCTCTCGGCCGGGCCCGATCAGCAGTATGGCACGATCGTGTATTCCAACGCCGACCTGGTGAACCTGGCGGCCGTCGGCGGCGGCGCGGACGGGATCAGCGTGGGCTTGCTGGGCAATCCGGTACCGTCGAATCCAACCGCATCGTGGGCCCCCGACATCATCACCGTAAACGGCACCAGCTACTGGCTGGCGGGCGAGAACTGGGGTGTCCCGCAAACCGTCCACCCGCTGACTCCGCCCGATAGCCCCCAACCGTGGCTCGACGACATCGACAGCCACAACCTGCAAAACAAGGCGGGAGGTATCCAGTGAGGCGTCTCGCTCGCGATCAACGACGCACGCCGCGTGGCGGTTTCACGCTCATCGAGCTGCTGGTCGTCATCTTCATCATCGGCCTGCTGGCGATCTCGACTCTGCCGGTCGTGCTGCCTTCGTTGCAGCAAAATTCGATCAACGTGGCCGCGCGTCAGCTTCACGCCGAGCTATCACGCCAGCGCGACCAGGCCGTGCGCACCAACCGGCCGGCGGGCATTCGCCTGCTGCCCGATCTCAGCCGCGCGGGGACTGGAGTTCTGACCTCCAACAGGATGATCGCCATCGAACAGGGACCGGATTACGCCGAGGGGCTGGTCCACTATTATTTTGAAGGCCCCTATCAGCCACCGGCGTTCGTCCTGCCCGACCCGGCAGCGTACGTGAACGGCCTCAACTATCCCTACCTCGTGGTTCACGAGGAGAAGTTCGACGATGCGCTGGCGTTCGGGCCTGGCGTCTTCCTGCCCAACCCCCCGACATCCTGGTTCAACAACATCCGCCAGGGCGACAAGATCCGGCTCAACGACTCGGGGCGGACCTACACCATCGCCGGGCCGATCGTGTATCCCGACCCGATGAATCCGATCGCGCCAGGAACGTCGATCGCGGACAATAATGCGCCGGACGCGGTCAAGAATCCCCAGCGCTTCATCAACTTCGGTCCGGGTTGGGTCAGCCGGCCCGGCTCGTACAACGCCTTCGAGTTCCTGTTCCTCACCAACGGCGTGGATGATGACGGCGACGGGGCGATCGACGAATCGTTCGACGGAATCAACAACGACGGCGATTTTTACCCGATGGACTTCCCCAACGTCGCCCTGCGCGGCCGGCCCTGCATTGATCCCGGATTCAACGGCGTCGACGACAACCTCAATGGCGTCATCGACGACCCCAATGAGCTATTCCACCACTTCAACAGCGACGGGTCGATCGGTTATGTCGTCGGCAACGTCGGCAATGAATTCGAGACCGAGCGAGCAATAGGCACCAGCACGGGCATTAGCGTGAACGGCGAGCCGGTGACCTATCGGATCGTCCGCCGCCCGGTGCCTAGCCCCGGAGCGCGGGAATTGCCGCTGCCCACGGGGATCGTCATCGACCTGACCACATGGGACTCGCTGCCGCCGTTCGTGCCCGAGCGGTCGCGGCTTCCCGTCGATCCCTACACGCTGTTCGTCGACGTCTTGATGTCGCCCAACGGCTCGGTGCTGGAACTCTCAGCCAACGCCAACCCCGCGCCGCGTGCCGACCTGCCCTATTACCACTTCTGGCTGACCGACGCCGACGGCGTCGCGGATTTGCTGATTCCGCCGATTGTCGACCAGCCCAGCGGTGTCGCGTTCCGGTTGCCGATGCCGTCTGGAACCAACTCAGACCCATCAATCTTCGATACTAATACCGGCCTGCCGTTCAACCTGCCTTACAGCGGCTACGTGACGAACGGCACTGTGCTCAAGGGCAACCGGCGGCTGGTCTCGTTGAACGCACGCACGGGGCAGATCATCACGACTTCGCCCGAGCAGTTCGCCACCAACAATCCGGGCGAGCCGTATGAGGCGGCCATCGCCGGCCGTCAGGAGGAACCATGATCATGATCATTCCGCGACTCGCCACGCGAGCGTACGCCCGACGCGGGCTGACGCTCACCGAAATTTTGATCGCGATCCTGATCATGGGGATCGGCCTGCTTTCGCTGGCGACCCTGTTCCCGCTGGGCCTGCTCCGGCTGCGCGAGGCCAACCGGGCAAGCCGCTCGGCCTTGCTGGCTTCCTCGGCGGGCAGCGACCTCGTGGCCTCGGGGCTGCTGCATAAGCCGGCGTATTCGTCGCTTTACGGAACCTTCTGGAACGGGCTGTACGGAGCGAACTTCCTGCAGCCGGCCGATCCGTTCGTGCAAGACCCGCCGCTGCCCAACGGGCTGGTGCGAACGTATGGTGCCGGTGTGCCGGTCTGCATCGATCCGTTCTGGTGGTCGCAAATCGAGCTGCAAACGAGCGGCACGGTGAATCGGTCGAACACCGAGGGGCGGTTCGGCAACGGCATCGGCTTCATCCGCCCGCATCCCGATGGCAGCCCAGCGAGCGTGCATGGCCTGCAACGCATCTCGCCATTCCAGATCGGCGTCGACGCCACCCAGTTCTTCGCCTCCACCGACGACCTGATCTATCAGACCGAAGGCCCGGCGAACGCCACGCAGGGGTTCGGCAACACGACCGTTCCGGCGATGGATTTCAGCCCCTTGAGCCTGCCGCTTCCGGTCGGTCCTCGACCGGTGGCCGACCTCTCCTACACCTGGCTGTTCACCGGCCGTCAGACCGACGCCGGCAACGGACTCACGTTCGATGGGGATATCGTCGTGATGCACAATCGGCCGATCTCGATC
>JBGSYY010000345.1:0-3645 GCA_041750675.1 Isosphaeraceae bacterium
GGGCACGGTGCCGGGCACGCGCAGGTTCATGAACCCGGCCTTGTCCTGGAGGATGCCGGGGGCGATGCCCGCCGAGATCATCAACGTTTGGCCGAGGACCCAGTTGTCGATGGTCTGGTTGAGCCGCGTTTCGCTGGCCTCGGGCACGTCGATGGTGACGTCGGCCGGGCCGACCTCGCGCTGGGCCATGACCTTGGTTTGGATCAGGCGGCGGATGGTGGACGAGCGGATTTCGAGTGCGGCGTCGATCGCATCGCCGTCGTAGGTGAGCAGCGGGCTGAAGCGCAGGGTGACGCCTTCCTTGAGCTTGTCGGTCTTGGGCTGCGGCCCCATGCCGGCGGCGCCTTCGTTCTGGGTGCCGGAGACGTAGTCGAGCATGTCGGCCGTTTCCATGGTCATGGTCTGGCCGTTCATCATCTTGACGTTTTTGTCGGCAAGTAGCTTGAAGCCCTTGTAGAGCATCATCTGGGAACGGATGAGGTTGGCCTCGTCGGGCGAGATGGTCCAGAGCGTCTGGCCTTGCGGGCCGGTGCCGATCCGCTTGAGGCGGTTGTAGACGGCGTAGCGCCAGCGGGTGTCCTGGGCGGCGACATAGCGGATGCGGATCGAGAGGACGTCGGCCGTGGCCTTGGTAAACCGCTCGACGTATTGCTGGACGACGTCGAGCACGCGGGGATTGTGATAGGCCCGAAGCTGGGCCTTGCCCGCGCTCAGAACGGCGATTTTTTCGCCGTGCCAGAGGGAGGAGCCGGTGCGTCGGAAGATCCACTCGACGATGGCGTTCTGAGGCTTGGGATTTTCGGGGCTGGCGGCGCGGCTGACATAGCGTGCGATGTCGAAGCTGCGCCAGCTGTGACCGCTTTCTTCCTTGAAGTTGGCGGGCGGCATGTCGAGATTGCCGTCGACGGGCGTGCGGTCGGGGTCGCTGAGTGGTTCGGCGTCGAGCCGGATTTCGTCGTCGTCGGAGATGGGACGGGACCGCGACGCGGCCGGAGCCGGCTTGGCGCGCGAGCTGCCACCGCCGCCGAAGTCGTCGGTTGCGCCGGTTACCCGTTGTTGCCCCAGTGCCGAGGCGGCGGGAAGTAGTCCACCGGTGAGAAATCCGAGTTTTAGAGCTAGGCGTCGATTCATGATGGTGCCAGGGGCCTCCCTGCCGAGCTGGCTCGGACGCATGCGCGACGACCGACCACCTCGCCGGTCGGCCTACCACCGCTTTGCGCGGGGACTTTAGCCGAGGGCGAGATTTTGCTCAAGTCGAGGTTGGGGGAATGCCGAAAGGCACGATCGGCGCGAATTCTCGCCGGTCCGCTCGCCCGATAGGAGAAAGCGGCCGGGTGGCGGGGCCTCAGGCCGTTATTGGCCTTCAGGTTGTTCCGTTCCTCAAAGCCTTGCCACGAGTCATCCCCGCGTAGGCGGGGATTCAGAGTGTTCGCGTCCTCCACAATGGATCCCCGCCTGCGCGGAGATGACAACAGCGGAACCGACCTATCCGAAGCTCAGTAGGCCGCCCCTGGCCCCGGAGAGCTACCAATCGGGGCCAGTCTCGAAGACGAGCCAGGCCCAGCCACACGGCCCTCGCTGAGGTGATAGCTGACCTCCTTGACCCGATTGGTATCGCCCAGCACGAACCCGGCCGCCAAGCGCCCGCGAGTCGGGACCGAATAAGTCAGCCGCAGCCGACCGGCTGCCGGGATCTCCCAGAGGCATGGAACGACTGCATAAATGGTCTGTCCATAGGCATAGACGAGCTCGCCGGTCCCGTCCGCGTTGAGCTGGAGGAAGCGAATGCTGGAGTAATCGTCGGGTGTCGTTTTCCAGTTCCCGGCCGATACCAGCACCTGCCAGCCCTTCAGCGCGGTCGCCATCGTTACGCCTTCCGCCAAAGGTGTTGAAGTGACGCGAGGTGAGCATCGAAGTCAAACAGAGCCGCCTGCGAGAGCGACCCGAGGGAATCGAACTGATGGAGAGGTCAGGAGAGCGCGGCGATGTCCGCGAGATCCTTGGGACGACCGGCGGCCGCCTTGTTGG
Source organism: Isosphaeraceae bacterium (assembly GCA_041750675.1). GTDB lineage: Bacteria > Planctomycetota > Planctomycetia > Isosphaerales > Isosphaeraceae > BPJS01. The sequence continues at coordinate 2,029 of JBGSYY010000345.1, forward strand.
CCAGCAGTCGACCGCGTTCGATGATATTCACGGGCACACCGCCCAGCTCGTCCTCGATCCGCGAGTTCCAGGCATCCGCGAAATCGACGCCTGTCAGTGAAGTGACAAGATCGATCCGATTGGGAGGGTAGCCGAGCTGGACGATCGTCTCCGGCTCCAGGAAATCGCTCGCGCTCAGGCCCAGGCTCCGGAATCCAAACTGATCCAGCACCGCCTCCAGCTTGCCCGCGTTCGACGGGGAGTTTTCGACGAAGAGGTCGATGTCGCCGGTGGCGCGAGGATGACCGTGGTAGGCCACGGCGTATCCACCCACGATCAGGTAGCGGACCTCAAGAGAATTTAATAACTCGATAAACTCGCGGAAGTCGTTCGGCAGGCTGGGCATCCGGGACTCCAAACGAACGTTGGTTGAGTTCCAGCAGGATGTCGATGCGCTGATGTGGAGTCAGGCTATGGTAATAGGCCCTATCCAGCCGATCAGACTCGGCGAACGAGCGGACGACGCGGGCGACCTTTTCCATTAAGTTCCCCCCCCCTTCATACTATGTTCCATTCTACCGCGCGACGGCCCGACTTTTCGCTCATGCCTTGGGATGAATATCCGAGCTGCCCTGAAAATTCGACGAATGTCAGGAATAGAACTCAAACGCGGGTGGCCCCGCTTGCTTCAAGCGGGGTCGCGCAGCGATAAGAGGTCAAGGGTAACCAGCCTCAACATCGCGCGGCCGCGCCGCGCCGAGTAAGGACGACCGAAACGACTCAGGGTTCGTCCAATTTCCCCGATGCCGCTGCGGGCGCCTACCGATCGTATCCGTCGTACCCGGTCGAGTGCTCATTGGCAACTTGTTCCTTCTCGCCCTCAGACACCCTCCGAGCTGGCAATCTCGACCCAGGCGGCACGACCCGACGTTCGCGCGCACATTTAGGTCGTCGCACCACACTACCGGCGCCAAACGAACCCAAGCGATCCACCACCCCCGACCGCTCCCAGCCAGGTCCACCCAATCCGCGCAACCCGACGTTCGCGCGCGAAAATCCCCACCGAACGCCGCCCGGCTCGTCGGACAAAACGAACCCTCCGCGGCCCCGCCTCGCCGCGACTGGCCCGACCAAACGAACCCAAGGCCGCCCCGCAAACTCCACGCAAACCCCGCGACCCGACGTTCGCGCACAAAAAGTAGCCAGGCCACCCCGCCCGGACTCCATCCGATGCCTGACGAAAGAACCCGAGCGACCGCCTTTCGGTCGCTGGGATCTCAGCCCGAGTACCGGCCGATCAAGAGGCTCGCGTTGTGCCCGCCGAAGCCGAAGCTGTTGGACATGGCGCGATCGATCTTCACCTCGCGCGGGTGGTTGGGCACGTAGTCGAGGTCGCACTCGGGGTCGGGGTTTTCCAGGTTGATGGTGGGCGGGACGACGCCCTCGGTGATCGCCAGGGCCGAGGCGATCAGTTCGACGCCGCCGGAAGCACCCAGCAGGTGGCCGAGCTGGCTCTTGGTGCTGGAGACGAGCAGCCGCTTGGCGTGCGGGCCGAAGATCGACTTCATCGCCTTCGTCTCGGCCAGGTCGCCCAGGGGCGTGCTGGTGCCGTGGGCGTTGATGTAGCCGACCGTGTCG
>JBGSYY010000346.1:0-7686 GCA_041750675.1 Isosphaeraceae bacterium
GCGTCGCCGGCGTCGAACAGCTCGCCATCGGCGAGATCGTCCGCTACCGGCTTGCTCTGAGCATCCCCGAAGGCACCCTGCCCAACCTCCAGATCGTCGATCTCCTGCCCCAGGGACTGCTTCTGATCGACCCCAGCCAGGTCCGCGTTTCCTTCCTCGCCAACAACGACATTACCGAACCAGCCGACCTCGCCGGCGCAGACAACGACGCGACCCCGCCCACGTTCGTCCTCCCCGCCGCTCGCATCGGCACCGCCTTCGTCGGCAGCCGCCAGTCCGTCACGTTCTCGCTCGGTGACCTCGTCAACAACGACAGCGACCCCGACGCCGAGCAGGTCCTCATCGAGTTCAACGCTCTCGTCGACAATTCCACAACCGGCAGCAACGACAGCGGCGACGCCCGCGACAACACCTTCTCCGTCCTCGTCAACGGCACACCCTCAGGGCCGTCCTCGAACTCCGTCCCCGCCCTCATCGTCGAACCGCTCATCAACAATCTGACAAAAGCCTCCAGCGCTCCCACCGGCGACGCCGGCGACGTCCTCACCCACACACTCACCTTTTCCAACACCGGAACCGCCGCCGCATTCGATGTCCTCATCACCGACCTCCTGCCCTCGACCCTCATCCTCAGCCCTGCCAGCATCGTCATCACCCTGGGCAACGGTGCGTCGGGCGCGGTCGATCTCTCGACAACCACCTCCGTCCTCGCCTCAATCGCGAGCATTCCCGTAGGCGGCACCGTTCAGGTCGCCTATCAGGCCGCCATCGACGTCTCCGCCGCCGTCGGCACCACGATCCTCAATGCCGCCAGCCTCACCTACACCAGCCTCCCCGGGCCGAGCGGCACAACAAGCAACCCCACCGGTTCCACGACCCCCGGCGCATCAGGCACCTCCGACGGCGAGCGCAACGGCTCCGGCGGCCTGATCAACGACTACAGCGACGCCGACAACGCCAGCGTCACCGTCTCCTCACCCTCACTTGCCAAGTCGATCACCGCGACAAACCTGACCAACACGACCGGCTTCAACACGGCCATCGGCGAGCAAGTCGTCTATCGACTCATCATCAACGTTCCCGAGGGGACCAGCCCCAACGCCCGACTCACCGACCTTCTGCCCCCCGGCCTCGCAATTCTCTCCATCGACTCGCTAGACGCCTCGCCCGGCCTCAGCACCTCGACCACCGGCGGCTTCGCCGCCGTCCTCGACAACGCACGCGCCAACATCCCCGCCGGCGGCGGTTCCTCCACGTTCGACTTCGCCATGCTCACCAACGCCGACACCCAAAACGCGACACCCGAAACCATCACCATCAGCTACACCGCCGTCGTCCTCAACACCGTCTCCAACCAGGTCGGCACCACCCTCGTCAACGCCGCTTCCTTTACAACGACGAGCACCAACGCCAACGCCGCCGCGCCCGCCCTCACCGTCGTCGAGCCGGTTCTCACCGTATCCAAAAACGTCGACACGACCACCGCCGACGCCGGCGCGACACCCGTCACCTTCACCCTCGTCGTCTCCCACGATCCCGCCAGCTCCGCCGACGCCCACGATGTCACCCTTCGCGATCTGGTCCCCACCGGCTTCGATATCGTCCTCGGCTCTCTCCTGCACTCCGCCGGGGCAAGTCCAACCAGCCTCCAAACCGTCGGCAACACGCTCACGATCACCTTCGACACTCTCGCGCTCGGCACCTCCAGCACACTCCAGTTCCAGGCCGTCGCCAACGCCACCACCATCCCCGGCCAGACCCTCACCAACACCCTCGACGCCACCTACACCAGCCTCCCCGGCGCGATCTCCGGCCCGCAATCCCCGTTCGACGGCCTCTCCACCGAACGCACAGGCAACCCCGCCGACATCGGCGGCGCAGCCAACGACTACCAGGCCAACGACTCCGCCTCCGTTACCCTCAACACCAACAGCCTCTCCGGCTTCGTTTTCGACGACCAGGACAACGACGGCATCTTCGATCCATCAGAAAACCCCATCGCCAACGTCGAGATCACCCTCACCGGCACCGACAACCTCGGCAACCCCGTCTCACTCACCGTCACCACCGACCCCGCCGGCTTCTACCACTTTGACGCCCTCCGCCCCGGCACTTACGAGATCCACGAGACCCAGCCCAACCCCTGGCTCGACGGCCGCGACACTCTCGGCACCCAGGGCGGCTCCACATCCGCCAATGACACATTCACCGTCACCCTGCCCGCCGGAATCAGCACCAACGGCATTGACAACAACTTTGGCGAGCTAGCCCCTGCCTCGCTCTCCGGCTTCGTCTATGTCGACGCCAACAACAACGCCGCCTTCGATCCGACCGAATCCGGCATCCCTGGTGTCACCGTGACACTCAACGGGATCGACGACCTCGGCACCTCGGTCCAGCTTACGGCACTCTCCGCCCCTGATGGTTCTTTCCTGTTCGCCGGCCTACGCCCCGGCACCTACGCCCTCATCGAAACCCAGCCCACCCTTTACGTCGACGGCCAGGACACTCTCGGCACCCTGGGCGGTGTTCTCGCCAACGATCAGTTCACCGCCATCCCCGTCGCTCCCGGCGATGCCGGCGTGAACTACCGATTCGGCGAACGCGCCACCGCCGACCTCTCGCTCACCAAGATCGTCAATACCAACCGCCCCGGCGTCGGTGAGACCGTCACGTTCACAATCACGATCACCAACGATGGCCCCTCCGCCACCCGGAACGTCACCGTCTCCGACGCCTTACCCGCGGGCCTCACCTTCGTCTCCGCCTCCGCGAGTCAGGGTAACTATGATCATGCGACAGGACTCTGGACCGTCGGCGACCTCGCCAACGGACAGGTCGAAACGCTCACCATCGATGCCGTCGTCGACACCACCACCGCCGCCCTCAACGTCGCCCAGGTCGCCGCCAGCTCCGAACCGGATATCGACTCAACCCCAGGCAACTCGCTCCCTGGCGAGGACGACCTCGCCAGCACCGGCGTCAATCCCCAGATTGCCGATCTCTCCCTGACCAAGACGGTCGACGACACGACCCCCCTCATCGGTCAGACCGTCCAGTTCACCGTCACTGTCACCAACGACGGCCCCGACCCCGCCACCAACGTCGCCGTCCGCGACAACCTGCCCGCCGGCCTCCAGTTCATCACGGCCTCACCCAGCCAGGGCGGCTACGACCCCAGCAACGGCAACTGGTTCGTCGGAACGCTCGCACCCGGTCAGTCCGCCACGCTCCTCCTCAATGCCACGGTTACCCTGGGCGGCACCACCACAAACACTGCCCAGGTCGCCGCCAGCGACCAGTACGATCCCGACTCCACACCCGCCAACTCCAACCCCAACGAGGACGACCAGGCCCAGGTCACCCTCATCCCACCCGCCGCGCTCTCCGGCTCGGTCTACATCGACCTCGACAACAACGGCCAACGCCAACCGAACGAACCAGGCATCCCCGGCGTCCTCATCACCCTCGCCGGCACCGATGATCGCGGCAACTCCGTCCTGCTCACCACGTTCACCGACCCGCTCGGCAATTACGCCTTCGACGGCCTCTCTCCCGGCACCTACTCCGTCGCCGAGACCCAGCCCGTCCTCTACGGCGATGGTGCCGACTCCCTCGGCACCGCCGGCGGGACCCTCGCCGACGACCTGGTGTCCTCAATCACCCTCAACTCCGGTCAGATCGCCACCGCCTACGACTTCGGCGAACTCGGCGGTTCCATCGCCGGATCCGTCTTTGTTGATGAAAACAACAATGCCACCCGCGAGCCGACTGAGCAAGGCATCCCCGGCGTCACCATCCTCTTGACCGGCACCGACGCCAACGGCAACCCCGTCTCCCGATCCACCATCACCGACGCCGACGGCCGCTACCTCTTCGAGGCCCTCCCCGCCGGCACCTACACCCTCACCGAGATCCAGCCCCCCGACTACGTCGACGGCGGCGAATCCCCCGGAACCGGCGGCGGCACCGTACCCGGCAACGACCAGATCCAGGCCATCATCCTCCAGCCCGGCCAGGTCGCCTTCGCCAACGCCTTCGGCGAGCTCCCCCCCGCCACCCTCTCCGGCTATGTCTATTACGACCTCAACCACAACCGAGTCCGCGATCCGGCCATCGACCTCGGTATCAACGGCGTCAGCATCCGACTCTCCGGCATCGACCGCGACGGCAACCCCGTCAACCAGACCACCACCACCAACGCCGACGGCTTCTACCGCTTCGCCAACCTGCGACCCGGCACCTACGCCATCGCCGAAACCCAGCCCACCTTCTTTCGCGACGACGCCGAGACGATCGGCAACTTCGGCGGAGTACGCCAAACCAACGACGTCATCTCCCAAATCCCGGTCGGCCTCGGCGGCGTCGGCGTCAACTACAACTTCGGCGAGCTTCAGCCCCCCGGCTGCAACCTACGCAAGATCGCCCTCTCCCTGGCCAACAACCAGGCTCGCCTCTTCGCCCGACGCACCCAGAACCCCGCCCGCTTCGACCGCAACCACCCCAGCCTCGCCCCCTTCTTCAATGGCCGCGACTCCCAGGTCTACCGCCTCCTCCCCACCCTCGGCCAGCACCCCATCACCCTCCGCACCCCCCGCCGCTCGCTCGCCCGACCAACCTGAGACTTCCCTCCATTCACCTCCCAACTCACCTGAAAACCAACTACCGGCGGTGGGATTCGAACCCACACGGGGGGTAAGCCCCAGAGGATTTTAAGTCCACTGCGTCTGCCGTTCCGCCACGCCGGCCTGTTCCCTTCGTCGCCTTCTCAATCCACTCCTTCTCGGTTTCCCCAGTGCCTGGGTTTCAAAAATCCGTCAAAAAAAACTGGACCCTGTTGACACACCCTGCCGCACGGGCCAATATCACGAAATAGTCACTTCGTTTCTGCTCATGGGTCGCCGGCGGATTCTACCGCGCATCTTGTCTCCCTGCGTCAGCGAGGCAGGTCGCGTCCTCACATTCCTTCCATTCCTCGGGGTTCGGAGCGGGTCTCCTCGATTCAATCGACATTCTCCCATCACCGTCACCCCACTCTCCACGTGGTGGTCCTCTTCCATGAATCGCAATCGAAAAGCGCTCAGCGGCCTCGTTCTCCTCGCCGGTATTCTGCTCACAGCCGGTTGCCAGGAACAAAGCAACGAGGCCAGCGCCGAGATTAAGGGCGTCGCTCCACCGCCCGCCTCGGTCTCCGGCATCGATACGTCGAGCCAGCAGAAATATGCCGAGTCCATGAAGACCAAGATGGGCAACCCTTACCAGCAGGGGGGATATCCGGGTGCCAGCGGTCGTCGGTAATTCGGCTTGACCGGCATCGCGCCTTAACAACACTCCTCCCGTCGACCCATCGCTCCGGTTCAAGTGGTTCCGACTCTCACGAATCCTCTCCTTCGCTCCTTTCCGTCCTCATCCTTTCTCTCCGTGGTTGGGAGGTTTTTATGACCCGAAGACGTCAGGGATTCACCCTGATCGAGCTGCTGGTCGTCATCGCCATCATCGGCGTGCTGATCTCGCTGCTCTTGCCCGCCGTGCAGTCCGCGCGTGAGGCCGCGCGACGCACGCAGTGTATCAACAACTTGAAGCAAATCGGCCTCGCCATGCAGAATTATCAGAGCGCCAACGGCGCGTTCCCGCCAATCTATGTTGACGTCCCCGGTGACGGTTCGCCGGGGCAGACTCACTCGATCCATGCCCGGCTGCTGCCCTACCTTGAGCAGCAAAACGTCTATAACGGCCTGAACTTCGACCTCGGCGCCCGCTGGGGCCCCGATAGCAACTGGGGTGGTCAGGGCAATCCACCAGACACCGACGGCAACTCCGGCGGTCTCTATGCCATCATTCAGATGACCTCCATTTCGATGCAGATCAAGGCCTTCCTCTGCCCCTCCGACACCAATCCCGGCCAGAAGGAAAAGATCGGCTGGCCCGGCGACCGCCGCGTCACGGGCACCAACAGCTATCCCGTCAACATCGGCCTCAACCGCCACCTCAACGGCTGGTACTGGGATGGTCCCGCCTACATCGGCAGCAACTGGGACAACTTCCTCAACAACACCGCGACGATGTCCACTTTCGTCGATGGAACTTCCAATACCGCCATCTTCAGCGAGTGGGTCAAAGGCTCCGGCGACCCACCTAACATCTCTAAAGATGGCCTCGCGATGACCTATCGCGTCCCCATCAACTCCGACACGTACATGGGCGATCCGAACAAGCACTTCAAACAGTCCCAGGACTGCCAGATCAACGGACTCCAGCGCGACTGGAGCTGGAAGGGCGAGTGGTGGGTCCAGGGCGATCGCCAGAGCTATTCCCATACGCAGACGCCCAACCGGCGCGCCTGTGCTTCCTGGAACAACATCGGTATCGACCGCGGTGCCATTACCATGATCAGTGCCAGTTCGCTCCATCCCGGCGGCGTCAACACCCTGTTCGCCGACGGTTCCGTCAAGTTCATCAAGAACGGCATTAACTACCGATCGTGGCACGCCATCGCCACCCCCAACGGCGGTGAGAGCATCGACCAGACCGACTTCACGCAGTAACTTTCGCCTGCGAGTTCGCCGTTTGGCATGATGTCGTCATCAGTCTGGACCCGGCAGGTAATCCCTGCCGGGTCCATTTGCATTTTTGCCCTGCGGCCGTGCGAGCCGCACCGCCTGTTTCCTTCAGTCTCGACCGCCTCACCCACCCTATCCCTGCCCGCAAACAAGGGCCGAGGAGATCGGCTTTCGCCTCGCGCAACCTGTCATCCCCGAGAAGGCAGAAATCCCGCGTGCCAGACTCGCGCCGCACTCACGCCGACTGCCACTTTCTGGAAACCGCATCGATCGTTCAGTCGATCAACCCAGTCAGACGAACTCAAGAGCCACACCCGGTTATGTCTCAATACTCAGACATATTAAAATCTCATGGAAGTTCGCGATCCCATCGCTCGATTCCCATCTTCGCGGTCGCCTTCCTCCTTGCCTCCGCCACGCTCGCCGCCTGGGCCTTCACCCGCTCCGACTCCCTCGATCAGGCCGAGACCCGCTACGCTCGCGCCCAGTCACCCGAGGCCCTCGCCCACGTCGTCCGCCTCGCTACCGACCACCTCGACCGACAACCCTGGAACACCCAGGCCGCACGCTTGGCCGCCGTCAGCCTCAGCCGCCTCGATCAGCCCGACCAGGCCGAGGTCTACTATCGCCAGGCCGGCCGACTCTCTCTCGCCGATCGCCACACCCGAGCCTACGCCCTCGTCCGCGCCAATCGCCGCGACGAGGCCATCGCCGCCTATCTCGAAATCCTCAACACCGACCCCGAGAACTCCGAAGCCCTTCGCCTGCTCGGAGGTCTCTACTACAGCCGCCAACAGCTCGGCGAGGCCATCGAAACCGCCCGCCGACTGACCCGCGTTTCCCAGCCCGCAGCCGCCAGCGCCGGCCACCTTCTCCTCGGCACGATCTTCCAGGAAAACGGTGACCCCACCAGCGCCGCCACCGAGTTGCTCGAAGTCCTCCGCCTCGATCCTGATCGCTCTCACATGCCCGCCGAAGCCCGATTCCCGTTCGAATCCAAGCTCGCCCTCAGCCTGCTCGCCACCGGCCAGGCCGATCTGGCCGCCACCCATCTCTCAACGGCTCTTGCCGATCACGAAGACCCCTTCCTGCGCACGCTGCTCGGCCGAGCGCGGCTCCAGCTCGG
>JBGSYY010000347.1:0-12404 GCA_041750675.1 Isosphaeraceae bacterium
GTCGTCGTCGCCCGGCTCGCTCGCTTTGGCTCCACTGAGCTGAATTCATCCATCACCGCCGCCGCGCCCGGCACTGCGAACACTTGCCCGCAATCCTTGCAACGCGCCGTCCGCCCCGCGAGTTCCTCACCCAGCGTGTAACGCTTCATGCAGCCCGGGCACGCGATCGTCAACGGCATGATCGAAGCCCTCAAACCACCTCACGCCCTATGCCCTAACTCAACGGACCCGGTGCCGGATTCCGCCCTCTCGCTGCGCCCGATCTCTCCGGCCTCGATTTGCCTATCCAAATTCTATTACGTGAAACGACTCACGCCAGCGATTCGCTCGCTGCGTGTCTCGGTATCACCGCCTCGTTACGACGGCTTACAACATGACCCCAGCCGTGATCTCATCGAGCGCCTGCAACAGCGTTTCGATCTCCTCGACCGTGTTGAACGGCCCCGGGCTGATCCGCAACGTCCCGTCCGGAAATGTTCCCAGGCGCCGGTGAACGTACGGAGCGCAATGCAACCCCGGCCGCACGGCGATATCGAAGCTCGTGTCCAGAATGGTCGCCAATTCCTGCGGGAAATCGGCGATCTCACCCGCCGGCGGGATCAACGACAGCGCCCCGACATGCGTCTCCGGCTCCCAGCGCCCGGCGAATGTCCACCCGCCGTGCGAGGTGCGAGTCCAATCCACGACACGCTGAAGCAGATCGACCTCGTGCTGACGGTTCGTCTCGACCCCGCGCTCCGCCACCCATGCCAGGCCCGCCGCCAACCCGGCGATCCCCAGCACGTTCGGCGTTCCGCCCTCCAACCGATGCGGCAGTTCCTCGGGCTGCACCTCGCTCTTGGAATCGCCTCCCGTGCCTCCCTCGCGCCAGCATTGCAGGGTTGCCCGCGGTCCGACATAGAGACAGCCCGTGCCGGTCGGCCCATAAAGGGCCTTGTGCCCCGGAAAAGCGAGCAGGTCGACCGGCAAGGTCCGCAGGTCGATCGGCACGACGCCGACTGACTGCGCCGCGTCGACCAGCATGAGCGCCCCCGCCTCCCGCACGATCGCCCCAATCTCCGCGATCGGCTGCACGGTCCCCAGCACGTTCGCCGCGTGTGTCATCGCGATTAATCGCGTCTTGGGAGTGAGCGCGGCCCGGATCGCCTCCGGGGTGACGTAGCCCTCGACCGACTCGACCCGCGTCAAGCCGATCACGCCCGCTTTCTCCAGCGCCCGCAGCGGCCGACTGATCGAGTTATGCTCCAAATCTGTTGTGACTACATGATCACCCGGCTGAATGACGCCCTTGATCGCCATGTTCAGGGCGTCGGTGCCGTTCAGGGTGAAGATCCAGCGCTCGGGCGCGACGCCCTGGAAGAACCGGTTGAGCGCATGGCGGGTGTTGTCGACCGTCCGCTCGGCCTCCTTCGCCATGCGGTGGCTCGACCGCCCGGGATTCGCCAGCGCCGATCGGGCGAACCGATCAAGCGCCTGATAAACCGGCTCCGGCTTGGGAAAACTTGTCGCGGCGTTGTCGAGATAGATCATGATAGGTCGCGGCCTTCTTCGGAAGCACAGGACGAGCGCGCAGCGGGGACGCGGTGAGTGGATAATAGCCTAACTTCCCTCACCCCTCCCACGCCAGAAGCGTTGCCCGCCAGGCTTTCAACAAGGAGGGTTGCGCCACTCGACCTGCCGCTTGTCGTCCGGTCTTGCGGAGAAGGCCCCGCCTACACGGCTGGAACGAAACCGGAGGCCTCCTTGCCTCCGTTGTCCTCGGCGTCGGAAAGGCGGCCTATCGCAGGCTTAGCCGGGCCGCGCGTACTTGGAACGGACGCTTGACGTTTGGCCGTCTTAGGCTCAACTGCGTTGGCTCGGGAACGACGGTCGGCTGGCTCACTCCCTGATAGTTCACGGCCCAGTGTGTCGTGTACGAATCCGACGAATTGCCCGCCAGGTCGCGGATCATTCCATCGCCCACGTTGAGCTGGTAGCGTCCCGGCAGGAATCTATGGCCGCCGTTCGCGGTCAATGTCACCTGTTCGGGGGTTGTTAGCCCGTCCACATCGGTGATCCGGTATCTTCGCTGCCAACGGCCCGTGCCGCGGGTGAGCCGGTAAGCGTCGGGGTTATCCAGGCTCGATCCATCCAGCCCCGCGCCGGTGTCGCTGACGTTCAGGAAGATGCGACCGCGGCGCCGGTCGACGGTCACGCCCTGGAACTCCGGTCCAGCCGTGTCGATCGTCGCCGCGCCCAGTTCGCTCCGCAGCACCGGCGCGCCGACCTGACCCTCGCTCGTGGCGAAGAACGTGTGCGTTCCATCGGGCAGCGTGGTAGCGGTGATCGCCCAGGTTCCGTCGGCGGCCGCCGTCGTCTGGCCGATCAGGAGCGATATCGTCGTGCCCTCGGGCCGGACCAGGAGTCGCACGGTTTGCCCCGCTGCCCCGGTGCCGCGGAAGGTCGGCGTGTTGTCGTTGGTGATGCCGTCGCTGTTCGAACCACCGCTGTCGCTCGCCGCGTCGAGCGAGCCGGTGAGAATCGGCAGGGTCGACGTGGATGGCAGAGTATCGGAGATTCCGAACATCAAAGGTATGCCCGGCACCGCGACCTGCGGGAAGCCGCTGGGCGGCTGGAAGCCATCGAGCGTGACCCGGTCGCCGTCGATCTTCAGCCGCACCGATGGCGAGATCGTCCCCGACCCGCCCTTGTTGATGAAGCTGATCACCTGCGCCTGGTTGTCGCCGGTCGGGATCACCTTCCATGCGTAATTCTGGAGCGGGTCCTGCGGCGGGTTGGCAAGCACCAGGCTCGTGCCGTTGACCGGGGCGTACGGGCCTTGCAGGTCGTCCGCCACGAAGCCGTACAGCCCCTCGGGGTATTCGTATTTCAGGTCGCCGATGAAGGTGCGGTCGTGCGTCGTCGTGAACAGGTAATAGCGCCCATCCTCGTAGACGAAGTGCGGCAGCTCGAGCTGGGTGTTCACGCTGATCGCGCCGAAGATCGGTGGCAGAAGCTCCCAGTTGGTCAGCGTGGCGTCGGTAGCGACGGCGATACCCACGACGCCGTCGTTACGCGGCTTTGTCGGATCGACGGTGTGCGGTCCCGCGTCGGGGAATGCCTGGTCGCCCGTCGTCGCGCCGGCCGGGTAGCCGATCGTCTGATCGGTGCCCCAGTTGCCCACGAACAGCAGGAAGTTGCGACCCGACTCCGGATCGCGGAACAGCCACGGGTCGCGGAAGCCATACACTTCGGTCTCCGTGTTCGCGTCCTCCGGCTTGGCGTACCACGCGCCGTCGGGCACCAGTTCGATGCCGTAGTGGGTGAACGAGGTGAACGTCAGCCCGGTCTCCGTCGGCACTGCCACGGCCTCGCTCACGGCGATCTCCTGCCGCATGTTCCGGCCCGAGGGGGCTTCCACAAAATCGTTCGTCGTCAGTCCCTCGACCGCTGTGTAATAAATCAACATGCGGTTATTGGCCGCGTCGTAGCGGAGGTCGCCACTGAAAAGCTGGTCGCCCACGATGCCCTCCTGACCAGTCGCGATCAGCGTGCCGCCTTCCTTCCAGTTCACGCCGTCGCGCGAGATCAGGTAGCTGTATTCGTTGAGTGTCGTTTGACCCCGCGGCGCGGCCAGTCCAGCAACCATGTACCAGCCGCCGATTTGCGCGAGGTTGCCGTCCAGATCGGTCACCGGGAACGGATCGCGGATGTACCAATCCTCCGGCGCGTGGATCGCCTGTCCCTTTGGCCCCACGATCGGGAACAGGTTCTCGGCCGACAGCTCGAAGTCAGCAAGCTGGCCGACCGGCCAGTTCGTGAACGAGTAGCCCACCCCGCCCCCGAACGGTAGCCCCAGAGGCGGCAGCCCACCCGAGCCATCCATGACCACACGCGGCTCCAGCGTGGTCAGTTCCGGACGAAACATCCGCCGGTTGCGCTGTCTGAGCATTGTCCTTTTCATAGAAACTCCTGAATCGCCTGGATCGCGTTACGCTCGCCAAGTCTCAGTCGTGGTCGAACGTCCCCGGCCCGGTCGCGCAGCCCGGCTTACCCGTACCACGACTTCCGTCCCACAGGGACGGGTCGTCTCGAACTCAAGGCGCAGCACCACACTTGACAGCATGTTATTACATGCACACGTCAGAACGCGATCTGGTGCGGGCATCTTGCCCTGCGTTTCGCACGCACGTTCCCGCCCAGGCAAGACTCACGGGAACGGCGGCGCACACCTGCTCCCATGGCTCACAAGCAAATCGAATACCTTAGAAACGCGTCCAACCGTGGAATTCCGGCTCGAGCGCCGTGCGGACCCCATTCCGGCCGCTCTCGGTGCGGCTTAGTGCCCGACGTATTGCGCGTAGAGCGTGCGCGCCTTGGCGATGTCGTTCGTTCCCTTGATGATCGCCCGGCCGTCGGGGAAGACGGTGAATTCATAGCCATCCGTCTGAAACCGCAGCATGAAGGCGTTGTGGCGCACCTCACCAAGGCCCTTGAGGGTCTCGGAAAGCTGGTCGAAATTGAGCCGCTCGGAGCGTCGGGCGGCCACCTGCACGGCGTTCCGGCCGCAGAGGGTGGTCGTGTGCGAGCCTTGCGTGCCGTCGAGCCACTCGTACTTGCCGTGCTTGCACGTCGGGCAGTCCACCTTGTCCTTCAGGGCGGCGATCTTGAGGCGGCGGAACGACCACTCCCAGATGTCGAGCATGATCAGCTCGGTGTTCAAGGCGTCGAACGCCCCGGTCAGCACCTTGATCGCCTCGACGGCCTCGAAGCTCGCCACCACGGCCACCGCCGGACCCAGCACGCCCGCCGTCTCGCACGTCGGCGTCATTCCGGGCGGCGGGCTAGTCTCGATCACACAGCGCAGGCAGGGCGTGACACCCGGGCGGATTGTCATCGTCTGCCCCTCGCTACCGATCACGCCGCCGAAGATCCAGGGCTTGTTCAGCTTCACCGCCGCCTCGTTGATCAGGTAGCGGGTCTCGAAGTTGTCGGTTCCGTCGAGGATCAGGTCGGCGTCGCCCACCAGGTCCAGAATATTCGTGTGGTCGATGTCGGTGACGACCGCCTCGATTTCCACCTGACTGTTAATCACCCGTAGCTTGCGCGCGGCGGCCTCCGCCTTGGGCAGGTTCTCGGCGACATCGTTCTCGTCGAACAGAATCTGGCGCTGGAGATTGTGGGTCTCGATGAAGTCGCGGTCGACGAGCCGGACTCGCCCCACCCCCGCGCGGACCAGGTGGTTCGCCAGCACGGTCCCGAGCGCCCCGCAGCCGCAGATCGTCACGCGGCTACTCATCAGCTTGCGCTGACCCGCCTCGCCCAGCGGATAAAACCGCATCTGCCGCGAGTAACGCTCCAGGGGGTCACGACCATCATCGGCGAACGGCATGAAAAACTCTCATCTATGGGAATCCCCTCCCACATTGGGAAAGGGTCAATTCACAACTCGTCCCAGGTGTGGGAACTGCCAGGGAGTGGTCATCGCTTCAAACTTCCTCCCCCCGTGGGGAGGTCCGGGAAGGGGCTGCGTTTCGAAAGCCGCTCCGAGTCTCCCCGCCCCTCAACCGCCCGCGATCGCCGGAATGATGCTGATCTCATCCGTCTCCGCCACGGGCGTCTCCAGGTCCTCAAGATAGCGAATATCTTCGTTGTTCACATAAACATTTACGAACCGACGAAGCTCCTCTCCGTCGAACAATCGCTCCCGAAGCGCTGGGTGCCGCGACGTGACATCCGCCAGCACCGCGCCTACCGTGGCCCCCTGCCCTGTCACCTTGTCCACTCCGCCGGCATGCGGCCGCAACGGCGTTGGGATCTGTACGGACGGCATGACGTTTGACTCTCGCTTCCCATCTCGCAGAGGTTCAACAATGCAAAATTCACTGTGCTGGGCGCCACTGGCTCCGCCAGCGCGGAGTCGCCTCAGGCGATGGCCGAAGCGGCCAGTTCGCCAACCTGCGCCGTGCCCACCAGAGCCTCGAATTCCTCCAGGCTGGGTCGAATCACCACCGGACGCGCCAGCCGTTCGACCAGCGCCTCCTGCGTTTTCAGCCCGTTGCCGGTGATGCACAGGACGGTCGTTCCGTCGGCGTCGATCCGCCCTTGCTCGATCAGCTTACGCGCGGCGGCCACCGTCAC
This sequence comes from Isosphaeraceae bacterium, assembly GCA_041750675.1. GTDB lineage: Bacteria > Planctomycetota > Planctomycetia > Isosphaerales > Isosphaeraceae > BPJS01. Next base: position 6,121 of record JBGSYY010000347.1, read on the forward strand.
CCCGCCCGCCGTCTCGCTAAAAATCCCTTCGGTCTCACCCAGCAAAAGCATCGCATCGACAATCTCATCATCGTTCACATCCTCGCCCCAGCCGCCGCTTTCGCGGAGCAGCTTGGACGCAAAATACCCATCTGCCGGATCGCCGATCGCCAGGCTCTTGGCGATCGTCTCCGGGTTTCGCACGGGCTTCACCTTCTTGGCGTCGGTCTTGACCGTATTCGTGATCGGGTTGCAGCCGGTCGCCTGCGCTCCAAACATCCGCGTATGCGCCGACTCGATCAGACCCAGCGTCTTCAGCTCGCCGAATGCCTTGTGCAGCTTGCCCACCAGGCTCCCGCCCGCCATCGGCGCGACCACATGGTCCGGTGCCCGCCAGCCCAGATCCTCGGCGATCTCAAACCCCATCGACTTCGACCCCTCCGCGTAAAACGGCCGAAGGTTCACATTCACAAACCCCCAGCCATACCGGAACGCGATCTGTGAACAAAGCCGGTTCACGTGATCATAATTTCCCTCGATGGCGATCACCTTCGCTCCATAAACCGAGCAGCCGATCACTTTCCCCTGCTCCAGGTTGTCCGGGATCAGGATGTACGCCTCCAGGCCCGCCGCCGCCGCGTTCGCCGCCACACTTCCGGCCAGGTTCCCCGTCGAGGCGCACCCCACCGTCTTGAACCCCAACTCCACCGCCTTCGAGAGTGCCACGGCCACCACTCGGTCCTTGAACGACAGCGTTGGATGATTCACCGCGTCGTTCTTCACATAAAGCGGCCCCCGGTGGCCGATCGCTCGCGCCAGCCGATCCGCCTTCACCAGCGGCGTCCCACCCACGTGTACGCCCACCGTCGGAGGGCCGTCCAGCGGCAACAGTTCGTGATATCGCCACATCGTCCGCGGTCGGCGCTCGACCGTCATGCGGTCGAAGCCCGACGCCGCGATCGCCGCGTAATCGTACTCCACCTCAAGCGGCCCAAAGTCGTCGGTGCAGAAGTTCAGCGCCTGCTTGGGGTAGCTCTTGCCGCACAGCCGGCACTTCAGACCCTTCACTCGACCGTCGCCCACCCCGTCACCGTCTGTCTCGATCGCCACGGCGTCCGCTCCTGTTCCGATCTCTCAACGCCGATGCGCCTCTCATCATCCGGGCGAGGTCCGCGCGTGTTGCGAACCGCCCGTCCAGGAACCGGCCCAGCGACGGACGACGATTCGGAGAGGGAGAGAGATTTCACGAGAAGCGGACAGAGAAATCCGCACAATAAGTCTGTCGCCGATCGACGACAGCCCGTCGGTTCTCTGTTCATCTCATCTCTCCCACATCCGGCCCGACCTGATCTCTCGCTCGCTCGCAAGAAAAATAGGCCGCGTCCCGGCTGGGCAGGAGTTAGCACCAGCGCTCACCTCAAGGGTGAACCGGTTGCTGTGGCGTCACAGGGCCCTTCCCTCAGCCACTCTGGATAAGATACGCACCAAATTGGAAACTAGTAAAACACTATCGGAACCGAGCCTGGGAAGTCAAGCCGGCGCGCGGCCGATCGACACCTCTTCGCCTCGTCTCACTTCACGTCAAACCGCGGATTCAGCTCCGCCGGCACCCCGCCCAGCTCGACCTCCAGAACATCGCCGGCTTTCACGTCCATCGGCGTGTTTACCAGCCGCAAGTAAACCAAGCTCCCCTCCGCGAGCGAATCGGTCGCAACCGGTACGTTGTCATCCTGCTCCAGCTCGTCGTCGATCCGTTGCATCACATCCCCGAGCCGCAGCGCCAGATGGCCGAGCGACAAAATCCTTCCCTCCTTAACCGCTCGATTCGCTCCATGCCGCCTCATCCGAATCGTCAGATGGTCGTAATCGTCATGGCAGACCAGCACCGGTCCGCCCAGGCCGAAAACGCCATCGTTGAAATTAAACTGAAACCAGTCGTCATCAACCACCGAGCTTTCCCCCTCCGGCACTCGCGTAAGTGCAAAGGTCACGCCATGCACCGCCCCAGGAATTTGCCCTGCGTCGAGCGACCCCACCGGCCGGTCCATCACCAGCAGCCACCCCAGCATGTAACGTCCCGCTGGGATTTCGGATCCAAAGCCGATCGACGTGACTCCGTTGAATTGCCTCGCTGTCCGGATCATGTCCGTAGCAGGTAACGACACCTCCGGCTTCGTTTCCACGGTCCCCAGTACTCCGATATCGGCGACCGTCAAACGCGCTCCCGCCACCACCGGCACCGGACTCTTCAGACACGACCACCGTGCCGGCGAGTGGACTTCTTTCTCAATCGACGTCACCTCGCCCGATAAGGAATCGAGCTGCCGACGCGTCCAGCCCGGCCAGAACACCCTCGTCGCTTCGGCCGATCCAAGCCCCGGCCCGCGCAACCAGCCTAGCAACTGACGCTGACGGCCCAGATCGACCGCTTGGGCCGGCTTCCACCATTTCACCCGCGCCTCGGTCGTTGGCTCGGGATCCCACTTGAGCTCCGCGTTGCGAATCACGCCCAGTTCCACACCCGTGCTCAACAGATAGGTCGGCTCCGGGCCTGTCAGCAATTGCAGCCCGAGCAAGCTCACCCCTGCGGCGGCGATCAAGCTGGACTTCCCCAATCGCGACCACGACCAGTTCGCCTTTTGCCGCTTTATGGAATCGGCCGGATGGATCCGATCATTCATCGCGAATGCCTCCTTCATGCCGCGCGGCCGAGACGTGTTCGACTCTGCCGCCATGCCAGAGTTTGACCCGCCCGATCAGCGCCCTGATCCCGATCTTCTCGTCCCAAAGCGTTTTCTCATGTACCCCAGTCGTCCTCGTTCCTGTTGTCACCGCGCCTGGCTCCAGAATCGATGACGCCACATGCTCGCCCAGGTCGCGGTAAAACTCGCACTGGCTCTCGTCGAAAAACTGATTCACGTCCGGGTCCATCGGGAATGCCGAATGCGCCCGCGCATAGGAGAGCAATCCCGGTGCGCTCCGGTCCTCATCCCCCATCAACGACGGTTTCAACACCACCAGACGCCCCTCCACGTCCGTCCTCGGGTCATCGTCGGGATACCAGAACCGGAAGACCAACGCATGAGCTCGGCAAAGCCGCCCCGCCAGATCCTCCGGCGGCGAAGCCGCGACGGCCGGGATCAACCCCTTCCAGCCACGAGCGTCCGCTTTCTCCTTGCCGGCGATCAGGAACTCGGATGGCTCGATAAGACACGACTCCCCTGGCTCCGGCGACTCCAGGGAAAACCGGATGCCATGCGTCGCCCGCAACCGCCGCAGTGTTTTCACAAGGTCCGAAAAGACATAACGCGGATCGTGCGACACATCCGAAACCAGAATCAGCCTGCACCCACGCTCGAAGAGCAGTTCCAGGCCCAGGTTGTCATGATGCGCACCGTCGGACAGGAAGCAAAACTCCCGTTTCCGTGGTTCTTTCACCGTGTTTACTGCCAGCGCTCGCGCTGAGAGCCGCGGGATTCCATGCCCACGTCGCGCCGCCTCGTCGAACAACCGATTCTCCGGCACCGCCGGGTTGGGCAGCCATTGACCCAGCCGCGCGTTGACCGCCATCAGCAGCAAACCCTCGAAAACCGATGTCGCCTGACCGGGTGAAATGGCCGCCCCAGATATCGCCATCGCATCAACCAGCCGAAGTCCCTCGGTGGCGCTTTGGCCGTAACGCTCTGTCGGCACGAAGAACGAATCGCGGGCCGAGGCGCGCGACTCGCCGTCGGCGTCCTCCATCGCCCCCGGATGGTAGCGCGTCCAACCGCAATAGCGCGGCGTGAAAACGAAATTGCAGCTCGCGTCCAGCGAGTGGACCCCTGGCCTCACCTCGCTCATCGTCGCCGAGATCACATGATAGGGCGCGCCCGAACGGTCGATGGTCACGTCGCGCAGCCGAGTCTCCAAGCGGCCATCCGTTTCGTAGGGATCGTTCTGTCCATCGAAGGCGAAGAAATACGCGCGCTTGAGCCGCTCCCGGTAAAACCGATGCAGCGACGTCCGATTCAAATCCACCGCCGCGTTCAGCAGGATCAATCCCGCCAGCCCCGTCACGATCCAGCGAAACCGCGTCCACTGGTCCAGCGTGATCACCCGCTCGTTCCATCCCGTCCAGGGGTCGCGGCCCATCCCCAGACGCTGAATCTTCAGCTCCACGCCAGGCGCGGGCTTCAACGAGTTCGAGACATTCTCGTGCAAAAACATGTAGATCATCAACAGGGGAAGGCTCACGAACAGCGAGAACACGACAGCCCGGTAAACGATCCCCTGGAACGAGTTCTTCGGCGCCTGGCCGCTCAGGGCGAACTGCTTGGGCAGCAACAACGGAATCACGCCCGCGACCAGTTGCAACGTGAGCACGATCTGCGAAACCGTCCCCAGCCAATGTGAGACGGACGTATTATTACGCACACTCAACTGGTACGGCGCACTTACCGACGCACCCGTCGCCCCCTCGAACGGCTGTCCCAGTTGCGGAACGTACCGACCCAGGATTCCGCCCAGCCTCGGCCCAAGATCCGTATCGCCGTTCGCCAGGATGTTCAACACGCAAATCACCACAAGGCAGGCGGTCAGCACCGGGATCTTGGGCACCACAAGCGACCGCACCCGACGACCATACCAGGGAATCTTGTGGTACCAACGCTCCGGCTCCGGTTCGGGCTTCACCGCCTCGCCCGCCTCCTCCGCCTCCACGATCCGACGCGCCTGCCATGCCTGATGCGAATTCCTCAACACTCCCAGGAGCACCACCCAGCCGAACAACGGCATCAGCCCCCGCATCAGGTCGCTGCTTAAATACCAGTCGCGAAACACCGAGACAAACCCGCCTTCGTAGAGCACAAACACCATCGCCGCGATCGCCCAAACCGCTGCGAAAAGCAGCGATCGCCCCAGTCCTGTCCACGAATCCGATGCCCTGGACGATCCAGTGACCCGACTCGCCCACTCACGGCAATAGCGGTCACGTACCAACTTCGGCCACCGGTACAGCATCGCCAGCCCGAAGACCACCGCTGCGAATGCTCCATAACCGGCCCACGCCCCAGGTACCCAGTCCATCACCTTCGGCGCGTCCAGCCATCGTGCACTCGACGCCACGAACCGCTGCATCGTCAGCGAGTCCGGTACCCGCCACAGCCACGCCAGCAGCGCACTTGTGAAAATCAGCAACGATCCCAAAATCAACACATGCCAGAAGACTCCGTTCACCACGCGTAACGCCAGGTCCGCAGGCGCGTTCAAATATCCTCCATTCCGCGTCAAACGCACCACCGCGCTGTTCTGCGCTTCCCGCTCAGGATCGCGCGCCAGCGGAAACTTATCCCTCAGCACGGCCTCGCCATCTTCCGCCGCTTGCCCCGCGTTGTTCAGTCGCGCCGTCACAAACCCACCGATGAACCCACCCCCCGACACCGTCACCAGATAATCCACATACCGAATGGTCCCCGAACGGTGCAGCGCCTGCAGCACGCCGATATTGAACATGCTCGACCGCACGCCGCCGCCCGAAAGCGCCAGGCCCACCAGCCCTCGACTCCTCGGCGAGTCCCCCTCCGCCGGCAGCCCCACCGCCGCCCGCCGTCCCTGAATCTCCTTCCACTCCGCTTCGAGCAGTTGCTCAAGAGTCAACGGCCCCCCAGCCGCATCCGGCACCACCCGGTCCGGTCCCGCGCCTTTGTGACCCTGTTCCTTCCCGCGAAGCACCTCTGTGGCCATTGGTCCCCTCCACGTCGCGCCCGCCCCCATCGCGCAGGCCACTCCCCCATCAGACAACAGTTCCCGCACCGATCCAAGCATAAAAAAGCAAAAACGAACCTTTTTCTCTTATCCCCCGGAATCCTCCGCATTCGCTCTTTTCTCAACAATCGCTCGGAATCCGCCACCCGAGCCTGCCCAATACGATCATTGCACTTAGAATAAAGCCGGATCGCCCGGAGATTCCGAACCGAGTCCGCCCGCCGCCCTCTGGAAACCCCCGCAATGCTCAGGGCCGTCGACACCACCATTCCCCCCGCCGACCTCGAACACCGTACCCGCCAGATCGGCCGCGATCTGTTCGAGCGCATCGGCCGCGGCCCGCGCCTCCATCAACGCGCCTGGTGGGACGACCGCGCCATGGCCCTCACCACCAGCGACGAGGCCACCAAGGTCCAGCTCTTCCGCTTCATCGACGCCCTGCCCACCCTTCGTGCCGACGCCTCCGTGCGCCGCCATCTTTCGGAGTATCTTGCCGAGGCTGGCGACACCGTCCCGCCCATCGTCGCCCTGCCGCTGCGTCTGGCACCCCCAGGCCCCGC
>JBGSYY010000348.1:0-2299 GCA_041750675.1 Isosphaeraceae bacterium
GGAGCATTCTGGATGAGCTGGTGCCGATCTCGTTCCGTGTGCAGCTATTCAAGTGCTTTCTCGACGCCGCGGTGAGCGAGCAAATCGCGCGGATGGTCGCCATGAAGGGTGCGACCGAGAACGCCGAGGAAATGATTCGCGACCTGACCCGGCTTTACAACCGGGCACGGCAGTCGCAAATCACCCGCGAGCTGGCCGAGATCATCGGCGGCACGGCCGCGTTGGAGTGATCGTGGAAGCGATTCCGAGCGGGCCACACCTGCATTCAAACCAACATACGTGAACGCCCTGATACATCAGTCTGAGATAGAGAGAGAGTAGAGGGTTTCCAAGCATGGCCACGGCAACCGCGAACGGGCGAATTTCCCAGGTGATCGGCTCGACCTTCGACGTCGAGTTCGACGAGGGGCACCTGCCCGAGATTTACAACGCACTGACCGTCGACAGCCATCGGAAGGGCGTCGAAATTCACCTGACTGGCGAGGTGCAGCAGCACCTGGGCGGCAACCGCGTGCGGTGCGTGGCCCTGGGATCGACCGACGGCCTGGTGCGCGGCATGGAGGTTGTGGACACGGGCCAGCCAGTGAGTGTGCCGGTGGGCAAGGAGACACTGGGCCGCGTGTTCAACTTGTTGGGCAATCCGATCGACGGCCGTGGACCGGTCAACACCGCGGAACGCTGGCCGATTCACCGCGATCCGCCTGAATTTGAGGAGATCAGCCCGAAGACCGAGGTGTTCGAGACGGGCATCAAGGTCGTCGACCTGCTCACGCCGTTCGTCCGGGGCGGCAAGATTGGGTTGTTCGGCGGCGCCGGGCTGGGCAAGACGGTCATTCTTCAGGAACTGATCGCCCGCATCGCCCGCGTGCATAGCGGTTATTCGGTGTTCGCCGGCGTGGGCGAGCGAACCCGCGAGGGCAACGACCTCTGGCTGGAAATGCAGGAGACGAAGATCGGTTCCACGGGCAAGTCGGTTATCGACTCGACCGTGATGTACTTCGGCCAGATGAACGAACCGCCCGGCGCGCGGCTGCGTGTCGCTCTGTCGGCACTCACCACTGCCGAATGGTTCCGCGACGTGACCGGGGCCGAGACTCTGCTCTTCATCGACAACGTGTTCCGGTTCAGCCAGGCAGGGTCGGAGGTGTCGGCCCTCCTGGGGCGGATGCCGTCGAACGTTGGTTATCAGCCGACCCTGGCGAGCGAGATGGGTGCCCTGCAAGAGCGGATCACGACCACGAAGAAAGGCTCGATCACGTCGGTACAGGCCGTGTACGTCCCGGCCGACGACCTGACCGACCCGGCACCGGCGACCACCTTCGGCTTCCTCGACGCGTTCATCGTGCTGACTCGTTCGATCGCCGAGAAGGGGATTTATCCGGCCATCGACCCGCTCGGCTCGTCGTCGCGAATCTTGGATCCGAATTATGTGGGCAAGGAGCATTACGAGACGGCGCGTCGGGTGCAGACGATCTTGCAGCGTTATCGCGAGCTTCGCGACATCATCTCGATTCTGGGCATCGACGAGCTTTCGGAAGACGACAAGATGATCGTCGAGCGAGCCCGCCGGATCGAGGTCTTCCTGTCGCAACCGTTCTTCGTGGCCGAGGTGTTCACGGGCAAGGAAGGCAAGTATACAAAGCTGGCCGACACGATCCGCTCGTTCAAGGAGATTTGCGACGGCAAGTGGGACCATCTGCCGGTGAGCGCGTTCCGCTATGTGGGCGCGGTCGAGGAGGCCGAGGAGCAGGCCAAGAAGATGGCCCGTTGACCGTGAGGCTTCTCTGACTCGTTCGCATGTTTGCATCTAGACTCGTTGGAAGTGAAACCCATGGCGACCGCCACGACCAGCCGCACCGAGAATCCCGCCGCCGTCGCCGTTGGGGACGGCACCTTGCGCTGCCAGGTGGTGACACCGGAGCGCGTCGTTCTGGATGAGCGCGTCGCGTTCGTGGCCGTCCCCCTCTACGACGGCGAGCTGGGCGTGCTTCCGGGTCGGACTCCGCTGGTCGGACGGTTGGGTTTCGGTGAGCTGCGGACGCGGGGCAGCGAGGGTGAATCGCGGCACTTCATCGACGGCGGATTCGTGCAGATCCGAGACGACGTGGTGACGATCCTCACCTCGCGAGCGATGGCCGTCACCGAGCTCAACCTGGAGCAAGCGCGGGCCGATCTGGCGCGAGCACGCGAGCTGCCGACTACCACAGCGCATCAGGAGCTCGAGAAGTCCCGCGCGAGCGAGCGGGCGCGGGCGATGGTTCGGGCGGCGTTGCGAGCGTCCTGAGGATCGGGTCGGGCC